>VHCW01000003.1 GCA_016871575.1 Verrucomicrobiota bacterium | reverse complement strand
GCGGTGCACTGGGTGTTGGACGTGCAAATGAATGAAGACCGCTGTCGGGTGTGTGATCGGACGGCGGCGCAGAACTTGGCAACGTTACGGGTCTTCTGCCTGAACCTGCTGCGTCGGGACAAACAGCACAAGGTTGGCGTCCGCGCCAAACAAAAAGCCGCCGGCTGGTCGCCGCAATACCTCCTCTCCCTCCTCAAATTCTAAATGCGTTCACCGTGACACAAGGGATATCCAATCAAGGTGCCACCAAATTCCATTTTACTGATAATCTCGAACATCAATTTGGAAACATCAGGACTTGGCATTCGCCATATCATCACGATGAAAATCAAGCCACCCAGAGCCAACGGAAACTGTCCTGTCTTCATAGACGCCAAGCACATCCCGAATCATCTCCCATAGGCCAATTGGTCGGTTCTTTGATTGTTTACCCATAAACTAAGTAGTTACTAATCAATTAGGTGCGCCGTTGTCAATAGCGTTACAGTGTTCCATGCATTCAGTTTAAGGCTGCCAATTTTGTCGCATACTCCTATATCGGCAAAAAGCCGGGCGCTCCTTGCGGGGCGCCCGGCTTCGTGTGGTGAATGTCTTGCTTACAGGCTCTTGCCGATCTTCTGGAGGAGGTCAACGGTGCGGCAGCTATAGCCCCACTCGTTGTCGTACCAGCTCACGAGCTTGAAGAACTTGCTGTTCAAGCCGATGCCAGCCTTCTTGTCGAAGATGGACGACAACTGGCAATGAATGAAGTCGCTGCTGACCACTTCGTCTTCGGTGTAGCCGAGGATGCCCTTCAGGTAGGTCTCGCTCGCCTTCTTCATCAGCGCGCAAATTTCTTCGTAGGAGGTTTCCTTCACGGTGCGAACGGTGAGGTCCACGACACTGACAGTCGGGGTCGGGACGCGCAACGCCATGCCGGTCAGTTTGCCCTTCACTTCGGGAATCGCGAGGCCGACGGCTTTCGCAGCGCCGGTGCTCGACGGAATGATGTTCTGCGCGGCAGTGCGGCCACCACGCCAGTCCTTCTTGGAGGGGCCGTCCACGGTCTTTTGCGTCGCGGTGTAGCTGTGCACGGTGGTCATCAAACCTTCCTCGATGCCGATGCCTTCCTTCAGCAAGACGTGAACGACGGGGGCGAGGCAGTTCGTCGTGCAGCTCGCGTTGGAAATGATGTTGTGCTTGGCGGCGTCGTACTTCTGGTCGTTGACGCCCATGACGATGGTGATGTCCTCGTTCTTGGCGGGGGCGCTGATGATGACTTTCTTCGCGCCGGCTTTGAGGTGGCCTTCGGCCTTCTCGCGGGCGGTGAAGAGGCCGGTGCTCTCGATGACGACGTCAACGCCGAGCGCTTTCCACGGCATGGCGGCGGGGCCTTCCTTGACGGCGAGGCATTTGATCTTGATGCCGTTGACGACGAGCACGTCGTCTTCGGCGACTTCGGGCGCGCTCTTCTCGCTCGACACGGTGCCGGGGAACCGGCCTTGGATCGAGTCGTACTTGAGCAGGTACGCGAGATTGTCGGCGGGAACGATGTCGTTGACGGCGATGACGTCAATGCCTTTGCCGAGCAGCCCTTGATCGCAAATCGCGCGGAACACGAGCCGGCCGATGCGTCCGAATCCATTGATACCAACTTTGATTGCCATGTTATTAGTCTCCTATATTGCTTCTGGGTTTCTGTGCAGTGGGCGCGGATGCTACCAAACCCGCTCACGCCGTCAAATGAAAAACTCCGATATTCAGAATCGCTCTGGATACGAACGCAAGCATCATCGCCTTGCCGACGCCAGCAGCATCTCGATCACGCGCATTGTCTGGCGCGAGTCCGCCTCCGGCACCATCGTCGGCGCGCGGTTCTCGTGGACGCACTCCGCAAAATGCTCGATCTCCGCCGCGAAATGGGACAAGGGATGCGGCGTTGCCAGCCGCACCACCTCCGTCTGTCCGCCGCTCGTCACGTGAACCTCCCCCACGCCGCCCGGCGGCAGCCACGGATTCGGAATCACCAGCTTCGCTTCGGTGCCGACGACTTCAACACCATACACGCCTTCCGACTCGAAGCTGCACAGGATGTGCGACGCCGACCCGCCCCCAAAATCGAGCACGCCGCTCAACGTCATGTCCACACCGCCGGCAAAACGCGCCCGTGCCGTGGCATGTTCAGGCGTTCTCCCGGCCAACAGAAGCGACGCATTCACGCAGTAACACCCGACATCCATCAATGCACCGCCGCCGGCGTCAGGCCAGTAACGCGGATTTTCCGGCTCGCGTCCGCGCGTCGCGTAGCTGGCGCGGATGTGGAGCAGCCGACCGAGTTCGCCGGCGCGCACCCGGCGCGCCGCCTCGATCATCTGCGGATGAAACCGGTACATGAACCCTTCCATCAATTGTCGGCGATGCGCGTGCGCCGCCGCAAACATCCGGTCCACTTCCGCCGTCGAGCACGCAAGCGGTTTTTCGCAGAGCACGTGTTTCCCCGCTTCGAGCGCGCGCACGGTCCATTCGCAGTGCAGGCCGTTGTGGAGCGCGTTGAACACGGCGTCCACCTCCGGGTCCGCGATCAACGCCTCGTAGCCGGTGTGCGCACGCGCCGCGCCGTATTGCCGGGCCGCCGCCTCCACGCGCGCCTTGTCGCGGCTGGCGATGGCGACAAGCTTCGCGCCGCGCGCCAGGCTGAACGCCGTGCCGATCTTGGCGAGGATTCTGCCGGCGCCGAGAATGCCAAATCGAACTGTCATGGGCGCCAGCGTAGCGGTGAGTTCCGCCTTGTAAAGGAGATTTCGGTGCGGTACTTAGAAGCCATGATTATTGACCGAATCGAAAATGCCGCACTCTACGGCGGGCTGGGACAACGAATCGCGCTGGCGTTGGCGTCGGTGCGAGCCAAACGCGAAACAGGCCGCTACGACTTGGACGGCGATAAAGTGTACGCGCTCGTCCAACAGTACGAAACCAAGCCGCAGTCCGCGGGCAAATGGGAAGCGCATCGCAAATACATTGACGTCCAGTATGTCGCCGCCGGCATCGAGCGGATTGGATGGGCGAACATCCACCGCCTCAAACTGAGTGAACCGTACGATGATAGCCGGGATGTTGCGTTCTACAAAGGCGAGGGCGATTTCGTGACGGTACCGGCCGGTTGGTTTGTCATCCTGTTCCCTGAGGACGCCCACATGCCCTGCACGGCGCTGGACAAACCCGCGCCGGTGACGAAGGTGGTCGTCAAAGTGCGCGTTTCGTAATGGGGCGCGAACGCAGCGAGCGCAGTCAGGCGGCGGTCCGATCTCCTTCCGTTCTTGGAGGAGCAGTTGATTGTTCATCAACCTGTCATGCGTTGCGCCCCGAAAAACCATCGCCTTTTGTATTTCAACTTGTGGGCTGTTTCCTGCTGTGACAGAACGCCTGCCAGAGTGAAGAGATTTCCTCGATGAGATCAAAGCGCATTCCCAATCTGTTTTCTTTGCGCCGGCTGAGGCTCTGCCGAAAGCTGTTTGTGCATCCGTATCAGGTTTTCTGGCGCACGTGCCTTTTTACCCATCAACCGTTTGTTGTGGAGTTTCTCAACGGACAGTCGGTTCTCCTGTCGCGGCGTGCGGGCAGTGAGGTGTTGTGGGATTGGCTCTTCACATCAGGTGTTCAAGGCTGGACCATGACCGGCGGGGATGAGTATCAGATCGATATGGGGAGTACGATCGCGCTGATCAGGCCGAATGGCTCGGATTGGGCGACGCTCAAGGAGGTGTTCTTCACCGACGTTTATCGGATCAAGTCCCTGGAAGGCCCGCTAGGCAACGTCGTGGATCTGGGCGCAAATGTCGGCTATTTCACCTCCGCCATGTTGGATAGAGCCAAACGGGTGGTGGCCGTCGAGGCAAGCCGGGAGACCTTCGAGCAGGCGGTGAAGCAGGTTGCCTTGAACGGGGGAGACACGCACGAAGTGCTGCATCGGGCGGTCACCGGACGAACGGGCGGCATCGTGAAGATCCATCACGGTGACATCCGAAACGCCGCCAGCTACTCGATTGATGAATCATGGACCAATCATTTCGGGACAGGCCGAAACACTTTTGAGGAGGTCGGCACTGTCAGCCTGACCGATCTGCTCGACGGGCAACGACTGGACGCTGTGGATCTTTTGAAGTGCGACGTGGAAGGCGCCGAGTTTGAGATCTTCCTCAATACGCCGGTGGCGACGCTCCAGCGGATCCGACGGATGTTCATTGAGGTTCATGTCTCCGAGATTCACCCGGTGAAAGAACTGGAACAACTCATCTCACACTTGGAAACAGCAGGATTCCATCTGGAGAATGACAACGTTCTGGGGCAGCGGACGGAAGGCGCCCTTTTCACGCAGGTGCTTTTTTTCTCGCGCGCTGACACAACGGACATCAAAGCGGGAGTTTGAGCTTCTCGCAAGGCGTTTGCCTGGCTCGGTCGAGCCGCGAATTGACTGACTTCAGCTACCAACACGTCGCGTGGCGCATCCAACAACCCTGCAGTTTCTCAGCCTGTGTCATTGAAGAGCGCGCCCGGCCATAGAGGGTATGACCGGGCGGCCTTGTGTGGCGGAGGGACTACTTCTTGGACGGGCAGGACGGGCACTTGCAGTCCTTGTTCGGGCAGGGGTCGCCGCATTGCTTGCAGCAACACTTGCCCTTGGACTTGGACTTGTCGCAGCCCGAGCCGCACTGCGCCCACAATGGAGCAGCGCCCAATATCAGCGCCACCATCAGGATGTTCAGTGTTTTCATGTTTGTTCCTTTCTTTGGTTGGTATGTTGCCAATCGGTGTCGGGATCTCAGTTGGTTGCCGGTTGAATCCGCATCGTGCAGGGACCGGTAAGTTGTTGTTGGATCAACGCCGTGTAACGCTTCTGCTGCTTGGGCGTCAACAGAGCGCGGACCCGCAAAATGTGGTCGAGCGCAACTTTCTCGGAATCGTTTTGCGCGGCGCACATCCGGGCGCAGCAATCGGCGGCCTTCGTCGCATCGGCCAGCGACCCGGCGAGTTCGGCGCGCGCGGCACAGTGCGCGGCGCAGCAATCGGCCAGGCTCTTTTGGAAGTCGGCTTCGAGTTTGGCAACCTCGGCGGTTTGAGCGTCAGTCAACTTCAACTCATGACGGAGCCACGCCGTGTCGTGAAGTTCAAGCGGGCGCGAACGCAGCGATCGCGCGACGCCAAATGCAGTCGTCGCCACGATGGCGGTGACGATGAGAAGAGCGAGTGTGGTTTTCATGGTTTACCTCTGGGCCATGCGGACGTAACCGCCGGCCAGCGTGTCCGGTCCGAGCAACCCGAACCCACTCGCGGGCGTGACGGAGAACCATCCGCCAGCCACGCCGATGGCAGCGCCGACAAGAGCGGCAGCGCCGAGCGCAAACGCCGGTCGCGGCAGCCACAGGCGCAACCAGTCTGCAAAGGTTGGTTTCCTCTGTCGGAGGCGACGCCAGACTTGCGCGTCGAAATGGGCGGGCGGCTCAATCTCCTTCCATTGCTGGAGGAGCCGGTGAAGTTGGTCGTCCTGGTGGTTCATCAACCAGTGATACGTCAGCCAATGGAAAACCCCTCGCTCTTTTTTTCAATGGCCACCGTCACCCGCTCACCCCCAGTACCCACAGCGCGCGCGGCAGGCAGACCTGAAACAAAACCAGAGTTACACAATATTGTAACGGTCATTACATTATTGCGTAATTCAGGGGTTGTTCAAATTGTGGAATTTTTCTTTGAGCTGATGACGGAATTGTTCGCTTTGGCGGTGCACGTCGGCCCCTCGGTATCCTTTGGGCCACAGCGCGCGCGGCAGCAGCGGATCCAATGCGAATGCGTAGGAATACGAGCGGCGTTCATTCCGGGCCAGCGCAGCCAGTTGGCCCACATTCCGCGCAGCTGTCAGCCCTCGACCTGTCAGCACCGGATGCTTGAGATAAGTCTCGTGTGCTTTTCCTATCTCCTCCCAATTCCATGCAATGGCAACCACTTCGGCGTGGCTGCACAGAAACAAATCACGGACGGTGAACCCGCAAAAACACTCTGGAATCCCTTCTGCCTGGATGATTTCCTCCAGAATCGGCTGCAAGGCGTGTGGCCAAATCCACACACTGCGCTGCAACATGCCGAGTTTTCGCGTCCGCAACGCCCGCCAGAGGTCGTGGCGGTCCTTGCGACGCGCCTCGGGCAGATCGAACACCACCACGCGCCATTGACCATCCCATGACTGGTTCCATTCGACCCGCGGATCTGTGACGCGAACGCGCTGAATGCCGTCGGCTGTAATCCGGTACGACGCCTCCTTGCCGGATTTGCCGGTGCGTTCCAACAGCCGTTGGTGTTCCAAGCGAAGAAACAAATGTGCATTGCCGGGACGGTGGGCGTACTCCTCGTAACCAGCCAGCAAGTTCTGCAACGTGGGCCGCGTCAGCTTGTCCATCGTCCAGAGAAACAAGTCCAGCACATCCGCGTAATCGAGCCGTGGCATGGCCGATCCATAATCGAAACCTCCCTCCCAAGGCAAGCCCAACATTACACAATATTGAAACGACCGTTACAAAATAGTGTAAAACTGTCGGCGGCATTTCTTTGTGAGCGCAGTTTCTTTGTGACCGCGGAAGGAGGCGCGACGGGATTCAGAGAAGCGGCGCAAGTGCGATGCGGAGACTTTGACGGGCCCGATAGAGGCGTGACTCAACGGATTTTTCCGAGCCATGCATCACCTCGGCAATCTCGGCATGAGAAAGACCGTGATACTCGGCCAGCACAATGGCGGTGCGCTGGTCTTCGGGCAACGATTGGATGGCGGCGGCGATTTGGTCGCCGAGTTCGCGGGTTTCGACTTCGCGGGAAACGGTGGCCGGTTCGGGAACTGAATCCAATGGCTCAACGGGATGGCGCTGGCGATAGCGGAGCCGGTCAATGGCGGCGTTGCGAGCCAGCGCAAAGAGCCACGTCGAGACTTTGCGGCGCGGATCGAACTCGTTCCAGTGTTGATACGCGCGAATAAAAACCTCCTGCGCCACGTCCTCGGACTCTGTCGCGTCGCCGAGCAAGCGATACACGAAGTTCAACACCGGCCGGCGATACCGGGCGAGCAGTTCTTCAAAGTCCGCATCGGATGGATTTGCCATCGTTTTCCACGCACCGTAGCGCAGGTCAATGTCTTTCTCAAATAAACCAAACCGCCTGAACATTTTGTCTGGCCATTCGTCGAAGCGTCGTTACTATTCAACTCATGCAAATCAATCGCCGCACTTTTTTGAAGAGCGCAGCCGTCCTTGCTGCCGCGCCGTTAGTGGTTCCTGCCCGCGTGCTCGGCCGGGGCGGTGCTGTCGCGCCGAGCGAGCGCATCATCGCCGGCGGCATCGGCATCGGTGGCCGCGGGACGCACGATTTGAATTGGATGCTCGTCGAGCAAGACGTTCAGTTCGTCGCCGTCTGCGACCTCCAGAAACGCCGGCGCGAAGCCGCCAAGAATGTCGTGGACAACAAATACGGCAACAAGGATTGCGCCACGTACAGCGAGATTCGGGAGTTTCTGGCGACGCGGACTGACATTGATGCGCTGTTGATTGCGACGGGCGACCGCTGGCACGCGCTGGCGTCCATCCTCGCGATGAAAGCGGGGAAAGACGTTTACACCGAGAAACCTGCGTGTCTCACGATCGCGCAAGGACAGGCGGTCGTGGAGACAGCAGCCCGCTACGCGCGGGTTTACCAGACCGGCGCGCAGCGGCTCAGCGAGCCGAATCACGTGTTTGCCATCGAAATGGCGCGCACTGGCCAGCTCGGACCAATTCACACGGCCTACGCCGACTGCCGGTGGCGCGGCGGGCAACGTTACGATTGGCTGCCGGAGGAACCTCTGCCGCCGAAGGAGGAAGTGGACTGGGACACTTGGCTCGGGCCGTGTCCGTGGCGTCCGTACAACAGCGCGTATTTGAAAGGCGGTGGAAGCTGGTATGGTTTCTACGATCTCGCCACCGATGTCGCGATGTGGGGCGCGCACACGGTTGCGCAGGCGTTGGCCGGGCTCGATCTGTCGAATGTTTCGACGATTGAGTTCGAGTTCGCCGGGCCGGATGCGACGATCATGACGCGGCTGTCCAACGGCGTGAAGTTGGTACTGTACCGGGTCGCCGGTGATGTTTGGAAAAAGTGCGAGTTCTGGCACGGCGCTTGTGGCGAGCGGTTCGATGGCCCCAAAGGATGGACAGCGGCTGCCGATGGGTATGCGACCACCGATGTCTCTTCGCCGTCGCTGTTGCTCGAATACAAGAAGGTGATCGCCGAATACGTCGGACGGACACAACGTTCCCTGAATCACATGCGCGATTTCCTCGACTGTGTCCGGTCGCGTCGGCAGGCAATCGCGAATCCCGAAGTCATGCTCCGCTCGATGGCGATCTGTCTGGCTGCCGACATCTGCGAACAATTGAAACGAAACGTGAAGTTTGACCTGCTCAAATACGAATTCATCGGCGACGCCGAAGCCAACCGTCTGCGTTCCCGCCCGATGCGCGAGCCATGGAGAATTTGAAAACGCCCAACTTTTCGCGACGCCAGTTTTTGAAAATCGCCAGCGCGGCGATGGCGATGCCGTTGGTCGTGCCGGCGCATGTGCTCGGACGCGGCGGCGGTGTCGCGCCAAGCGAGAAGATCATCATGGGTTGCATCGGCATTCGCGGACGCGGCACCGGTGACTTGAAAAAGATGATGGGAGAACAGGACGTGCAGTTCGTCGCCATCTGCGACATCCGCAAGGACCGTCGTGAGGCCGTCAAGGAGATGATTGACAGCCGGTACAACAGCAAAGACTGCAAGATGTACCGCGACCTCCGCGAGTTCGTCACCGAGCGCGCCGACATTGACGGCGTGTTGATCGCGACGGGCGACCGCTGGCACGCGCTCGCCTCGATTTACGCGATGCGCGCCGGCAAAGACGTGTACACCGAGAAACCGTCGTCCCTGACCATCGCCGAAGGCCGCGCGGTCGTCGAGACGGCGAAGCAATACGGCCGCATCTACCAGACCGGCACGCAGCGGCTCAGCGAAGCGAACCACGTTTTCTGCATCGAGATGGCCCGCACCGGCCGGCTCGGCAAAGTCCACACCGCCTACGCGCACATCTCCGGCGGGACCGCTGCCGGATTGAAACAAGATTGGCTGCCGGAGGAACCGTTGCCGTCGAAGGACGAAGTAGACTGGGATGCCTGGCTCGGCCCGTGTCCGTGGCGTCCGTACAACTCCCGCTACATCCAAGGCGGCTGGCGCGGCCACTACGATTTTCACACGAGCTGCATCGGCGAATGGGGCGCACACACGTTCGCGCAGGCGCAAGCGGGACTCGACATGTCGGACACGTCGCCGGTTCTCTACAAGTACATTGACAATGATTCCGGCGACGGCATGGTCACGCAATTCGCCAACGGCACGAAGATGATTTTCTCGCAGGGCAAGAAACACTGGCACGGCTCGTGTGGCGAGCGTTTCGACGGCGAAGAAGGCTGGGTCGCCGCCGCGGACGGCTACCAGAAACCCGACGCCTCGTCGCCGTCGCTGTTGAGCGAGTACAAGAAGGTCATCGCCGAGTATGTCGCCCGCACGGGGCGTTCGCTCGACCACTGGCGGAATTTCTTCGACTGCATGCGTTCGCGCCAGCAGACCGTCGCAAACCCGAGCGTGATGCATCATTCGATGATGACGGTGCACGCGGCCAACATCTGCATGTGGTTGAAACGCGACATGAAGCTCGATCCCGAGAAAGAAGAATTTATCAACGACCCCGAAGCGAACCGTTACCGGTCGCGCGCGATGCGTGCGCCTTGGACAATCTAAAGGAGAACACATGAAACAATTCAGTCGCCGTCAATTTCTCAAAGCCGCCGGCGTAGCCGCGGTGGCGCCATTGATCGTACCGGCGCGCACCATCGGGCGCGGCGGCGGCGTGGCGCCGAGCGAACGCATCATCATGGCCGGCATCGGCATTCGCGGGCGCGGCACGCACGACCTGACCTGGATGATGCGCGAAAAAGACGTCCAGTTCGTCGCCATCTGCGACATCCGCAAGGACCGCCGCCTCGCCGTCAAGGAGATGATTGACAAGCAATACGGCACGACCGATTGCGCGATGTACAGCAACGTGCACGAGTTTCTTGCCGCGCGCCCTGATGTGGACGCCGTGCTCAGCGCCACGAGCGACCGCTGGCACGCGTTGATGTCCATCTATGTCATGCGCGCCGGCAAAGACATTTACAGCGAGAAACCCTCTTGCATGACCATTGCCGAGGGCCGTGCCGTCATCGAGACCGCGCAGCAATACGGCCGCATCTACCAGACCGGCACGCAACGCCTCAGCGAACCGAACCACGTGTTCTGCATCGAGATGGCGCGCTCCGGCCGGCTCGGCAAAGTCCACACCGCCTACGCGCACATCGCGCCGTGGGACGCCGCGCAGATGCGCACCGACTGGCTGCCGGAAGAACCGTTGCCGCCGAAGGACGAGTTGGATTGGGACGCCTGGCTTGGCCCGTGTCCGTGGCGTCCGTACAACAAAGCCTACGTTGACGGTCGCTGGCGCGGCCACTTCGATTTCCACACCAGTTGCATCGGCGAATGGGGCGCGCACACGTTCGCGCAAGCCCAGGCGGGCATTGACGCCGGCGACCTCTCGCCCATCGCCTACGAGTACGTCAACAACGAGTCCGGCGACGGCATGGCCACGCATTTCGCCAACGGCACGAAGATGATCCTCTCCCGCGGCGACAAATACTGGCATGGCTCCTGTGGCGAACGGTTCGACGGCCCCGAAGGCTGGGTCGCCGCGGCCGACGGCTACGCGAAGCCGGAGGCCTCCTCGCCGTCGTTGCTCGCCGAGTACAAGAAAATCCTCGCCGACTACGTCGCCCGCACTGGCCGCTCGCTCGACCACGTCCGCAACTTCTTCGACTGCGTCCGTTCGCGCCAAAAGACCGTCGCGAACGAGAGCGTGATGCACCACTCGATGACAACCGTTCACGCTGCCAACATCTGCATGTGGCTGAAGCGCGACATGAAGTTCGATCCCGCCACCGAGACGTTCATCAACGACCCCGAAGCCAACCGTTATCGCGCCCGTGCGATGCGCGCCCCGTACACCATCTAAGGAAATCCCACCATGAAAAACATCATCCTCTCACTCCTCCTTGCCGCCGTGACGTCGGCTTTTGCTGGCGAAGCTGAACTGCTGGCCACGCTGAAATCCAGCACCGCCTCGCGCTACGAGAAATCCGACGCCTGCCGGCAACTCGCCATCGTCGCCACAAAAGCGTCCATCCCGACGCTTGCCGCGTTGCTCACCAACGAAGAGATGTCGCACATGGCCCGCTACGCGCTCGAACCGCTCAAGGACCCGAGCGTTGACGAAGTGCTGCGCGACGCCCTCGGCAAGACGACCGACCGGCTCCGCGCCGGCGTCATCCATTCCATTGGCGTCCGACAGGACAAGAAAGCCGTGCCGGCGCTCATCGCGTTGTTGCCCGACACGTTTGCGGCGTCGGCGCTCGCGCGCATCGGCACGCCCGACGCCCTCGCCGCGATTGAGAAGAACCTGCCCGCCACTGCCGCGGCCTGTCTCATCGCAGCCGAAACGAAACCGGCGCTTTACGAAAAACTCATCGCGCCCTCGATTCCGGCGCACATCCGCATCGGCGCGATGGCCGGGGCCATTCGCAATCGCGGCGCCAAGGGCATCCCGACGTTGATTCAACAACTTCACAGCGACGACCCCGGCATGTTCGGCGTCGCGCTCCGCCTGACGCGCGAGTGGGACGAGAAGAAGCTGACTGCCGCGCTCGCCGCCGAAATCACCAAGCTGCCAGCCGACCGGCAAGATCTGCTGATCCGCGCGCTCGGCGACCGTGGCGACCGCGCCGTTGTGCCCGCGTTGCTCGCGCTGCGCACCGCCGCCTCGATCCAAGTGCTGACGCAGCTCCGCGAAACTTCGGCCGTGCCGATGATGGTCGAAGTTGCGCTCGGCGGACGTGAACTCGCGCCCGTCGCGCAGGCCGCGCTTGTCAGCATGCCCGGCAAGGAAGCCGAAAAGGCCGTGTTGGCGTTGCTCGACAACTCCGACGCGAAAATCCGCGCGCTCGGCGTCAGCCTTATCGGCCAACGCCGCGTCGCCGGCGCCGTGCCCATGCTGTTGAAGGCGACTGGCGATTCCGATGAAGCCGTTCGCACCGCCGCCATCCGCGCCGCCGGCGAATTGGCCACTGCGAAAGACTTCCCGTTGTTGGTTGATTTGCTGTTGAAGGCGAAATCATCCGCCGAAGCCGAGTCCCTCGAAACCGCGCTCACCGGCGTTTGCACACGCGAATCGAAACCGACCGCCGCCAACATCACCGTCGTCAAGGCCGTGTACGGCGATCTACCGGACGGCAAGTCCGCCGACGTAACCGAGAAAGTCGCCAAGCTCCTGAAGGCCGGCAAGTTCAGCATCGAGGCGTCGAACAAGAATTTCGGCGACCCGGCCCGTAACAAGCCAAAGAAGCTGCGCATTGACTACGACGCCGGCAGCGGCGTGCAAAGCAAGACCGTCGCGGAACGCGATTCGATTGCGTTATCGGCCATCGCGGTTCCCGCAGCCATAACCGATGCGCTCTGCGCCGCGGTGCCGAAATCTTCCGGCGCAGCCAAGATCTCGTTGCTCCGCGTCCTGCGTTCCGCCGGCGGCGCGAAGGCGCTGGGCGCGATTCGCGCGGCGGCGTCCGACAGCGACACCGAGGTCCGCGAGACGGCGTTGCGCGCGATGTGCGATTGGCCGACAGCGGAGGCGCTGCCCGACTTGGCGAATCTCGCAAAGACGTCGCCCGACGCGAAGTTCAAGATTCTCGCGTTGCGCGGCTGGCTGCGCTTGATCGGTGTGCAGGACGCGGCCCCGCAGAAGAAGGTCGCGTCGCTGAAGGAAGCGTCGGCATTGATCACGCGCGACGACGAGCGGCAACTGCTGTTGTCGGCGCTCGGCCAGGCTCCGTGCGCGGAAGCGTTGACGATGGCGTTGACGTTCCTCGAAACGCCGCGCCTGAAAGAGACGGCGTGCGTCACCATCGTCGGCATCGGGGAGAAGATTGTTGATTCCCAGCCGGCGGCGGTTGCCGCGGCGCTCGAAAAGGCGGAACCGAAGAACCGCCGCATCGCCGACCGCGCCAAGGAATTGCTCGACCGCGCGAAAAAAGCTGCAAAATAATGATGTCGCTGCCGCCGTCCCGTCGGCAGGGTGGTGGGGAAGCGTGGCCGGACAATTGCTGATGATGCCATCTCCATCCTGCAACACCGGCCACACACGTCACCGCGATTACGCGAGGCGTTCCGTCAATACGCTTTGCGTGGCGCGGCAGAAAAGCGAGAGGCTGTGGGCCGGCACGTCATCATGCCCGGCCCTGTGCATCTGTTTGTGTGTGGAGGACGGGATTTCGATCTTGGCCTCCGGGTGCGCGGGCGGCGCATTGTATCCCCGCCCTGCATCAACGTCACATTTCATTTCGCCAGATTCACGCTGACCTTGTTGAAGAACTCGATGCACGTGGCGATGTCGGGCATGGATTCGAGCCAGTTGTAGGAGTATTCGAGGCCGAACATCGTCGGCTTGATGCCGAGACGGTGGACTTCCCGGAGAAAATCCGCTGCTTTGCCGGCGCCGGTGCCCCACGGGACATCGTGGCCTTCCGGGGTGAGTTCGTGGAGGTCGTGCATCTGGATGGTGATGACGCGATCTTTGAGCGTGCGCAGGCCCTTGATCGGGTCAATGCCGGAACGCATCCAGTAGCCGAGGTCGGGACACGCGCCGATACGGCGGCTGCGGCCTTGGCAGACCTTCAACAGTTCGTCGGGATGCCAGTAGTGCGGCGACTCCTTTTGCGCATGGTTGTGGAGGGCAACGTTGATGTCGTACTCGTCGCAGAACTTCTCAATCGTATCCAACGCCTTCGGGTCCGGTTCGCTCATGAAGGTTTCGATGCCCATCTGGCGGGCGAACTCGAAGACCGTGCGGCACGCGGCGGGGTCGCCGGGGATCGCGCCGTAGTAGTACGTCAACAGGCGCACGCCGTGGGCGTCCAGTTTGAGGCGAATCTGTTTCAGTTCGTCGTCGGTGAGTTGGGGGTTGAAGTTCTTCGGAATTTCCTTGCTGACTTTCTGGAAGCTGAGGCCGCCGATGAACGGCAGGCCGAGCTGCGCGGTCTTCTCGATGGCCTCAAAGAAGGTGAACTTGTGGAACGTGTACGCCTCGATGCCGAGCCGCCAGCCGAGTTGTTCCTGGGCACGGATCGCCGGTGTCAGTTTGCCGCTGGGAATCGTCGGCGCCGGAAGATCGCCGAGGGCGAATTGCGTCGCATCGAGGTAGAACTGCAACATCTTCGCGTCCCAGAAAACGTACGGGTTGTGCGCGATGGAACCGTAGAACACGCGACCGCGCCCGTAGTTTCGGACCCAGGCAACCGGGTAGTCGTTGTCCTTGCGGAACTGCTTCAACGGCGCGCCCTGGAGTTTCTCCGTGGCGGCGTTGTCAATGCTCTGGATGACGCGCACCCGGTTCCGCGAGTACGGGTCGTGGAACCGGAAGAACTCGCTGCGGTACTCGAAACTCTTGCCGTCAAACGCGCGGTTCAACGGGTGACCAGGGTCGTCGAGCTTGACGATGACCACTTCGCTGCCGTCCCCCGGCATGTGCGCCGCGCCGCGCGTGCCAAGCATCAACGCAAACTCCGGCCAGTCTTCTTTTGCGCCTTCGGGCCAGCGGGTGAACGCCACCGACGTGCCGTGCACACCCATCAACCCGCCACCGCCGTACACGAACTCAATGAGATTCTGCCGGAGTTCGGGGTCTGTGAACAAATTGCCGACGTTGTTGTTGAAAAACACGGCGTCGAACTTTCGCAGGCTGTCACGCTGGAAAACAGCGGGGTCGCGGCTGACCGTCGCCTCGAACGCACCGGTCTTTTGTCCCATCAACGTAAACGCTGTGTTGGCAACCTTGGCGGACGGATGGCCGCCGTAGCCGACGTTGAGGTCGAAGATCAGCAGCTTGCGCGGTTTGCGCGGCTTCACGACAGCGCGCGCCGGCAGGGCGGCTTCGATCCGTTGTTGTTCGGTTGGCTCTGCGGCCCTAGCCAGCCACGGAACTGTGGCCGCCATTGCAGACGCGCCCTTCAGAAAGTTTCGGCGAGAGAGATTCACAAGTTTCAGATCCTCCATGGTTCACGGTAGGCGCGGGAACGCATCCGGTTGGCTTCGTCGTCGCCAACAAACGCCTCAGCGACTGGATCAAATGTGACCTTGCGTTTCAAGAGCCACGCAATGGCGGCGACGTGACAGGCGATGTGTGAGTGGCGCATGACGCTCGAATTCGCATTGGTCTGGGCGCGCGACCGGATGCAGTCGAGGAAATTTCGTCCGTGACTGCCGGCATCGGTGCCGCGCCGTTGTTGGGACAACTGGCGCAATTCGCTTCGCAGGGAAGCCGGATGGACTTCGATGTCGCCGTTGTCGCCGGTCTCGACCCAGCCTTCGTCGCCCTCGAAGCGGACCGGGCAGGTGCCCGTCCCCAGCCAGCCTTCGTGACGCAGGACAAGTTTGACGCCGTTGGCGTAACGGCCGGTGATGGTGTTGCCGTCCGGGATGAACTCGACCGGCGTGGCATCGTCGGCGTTGTTGGCCCACTGGCACAAGTCGGCAGTGTGCGCGCCCCAGTCGAGCAGTTTGCCGCCGGAATCAAAATCGAAATGCTCGCGCCATCGGCCGGCGACGTACTGGGAGTTGTACGGACGCCACGGCGACGGGCCGAGCCACATGTCCCAGTCCACTTCCTCCTTCGGCGGCAACGGTTCTTCGGGCAGCCAATCGTAACGGACGCTGAGTTTGTAGATGGACGCGTGCAACGTGTGGAGCCGCCCGAGTTTGCCGGAGCGGGCGAGATGGACGGCGGACTGGAAATTGCCGATGCTGCGCCGCTGGGTGCCGGCTTGGAAGACGCGCGCGTAGCGGCGCATCGTGTCGTCGAGGGCCTGGCAATCGGCGATGGTCATCGCGCACGGTTTCTCGCTGTAAACGTCCTTGCCGGCCTTGGCGGCCATGATGGAAGCGAGCGCGTGCCAGTGGTCGCCCGTGGCGATGAGGACGGCGTCAATGTCGGGTCGCGCGAGCAGTTCGCGGAAATCCCGGATGGTGGTGCAGTCGTGGTTGCCGTACTTGTCGTCCACCATTTTTTTGGCGGTTTCGCGCCGGCTGGCTTGCACGTCGCAGATCGTCACGCACTGCATGTCGGGTTCTTCGAGCAGGCAACCGAGCACATGCTGGCAACGCCGGCCAATCCCGATCACACCGAGCGTGATGCGTTCGCTCGGCGCCACGGCGTGCGCCGGGGCGACCCACGGAAACGCCAGCGCGCCGCCCGCCAGCAGCGAGTTTTTCAAAAACGCCCGCCGGCTGAGATGCTTCATTTCTTTTTGGTCGGCTGCATCAACTGGCGGGCGCGGTTGGCGAGTTTCTTGTCGGAAGTCGCGTTGGGAACATCGCGAAGCGCGCTGGCGACCGCTGCCGGGTGTTTCTGGACGATTTTCTCGGCGACGGCAACCGCGGCGATGGCGGCTTCCTCCTTCAGATCGGTTTTCAGATATGGCGCGATGAGCGCGAGCGAATCGGGCGCGGGAATCTGGCCGAGCGCCGCGAGCAACAAGCGTTTCTCCTCGGCGCGCTCGATCAACGGCGTCAGTTCCTTGATCGCGGCGAGTTTCTTGGCCGGGGCGGCCTCTTGCTGCGGGATCAACCGGAGTTGGCCGCGCAAGGCGAGGATCTTCCATTTCAAGTCGCCAGCCGTTTGTCCGAGCGCAGCGAGGTCGGGCAACGCATCGGGCGTCGGCCAATCACACAACGTCCGCAACGCGGTTTCTTTCGTCTCCGTGTCGGGATCATTGGCGGCGGCGCGAACAGCCGCAAGCGCCTTCGAGCCGCCGGCGGAACGGAGCAGGCGCAGCAACGCAAGTTTTTGTTGTCCCTTTGCCGGCGCAAGCGACGCGAGAACCTTTTCGGCGCACGCGGCGCGGTCGGTTTGCCGGGCGAAGATCGTGGAGAGCGTAGCTTCGATGGCAGCAGTGTCTTTCGCTTGGGCGAGCAAGCCGAGCAACGCCGGGACCTCGGCCGTGCCGGCGAGGTCGGCGAGGACTTTGAGGCTGGCGTTGGCGACGGTGGAATCTTCCGCGGCGCGCAACAGCGCAGGGGTCGCGCTGTGGATGCGGCGGGCGCCGATCAGTTCGATGCCGGCGCGGCGGGCATTGGCGGAGGATTGTTTCAGCAATGCCACGATGGCGGCGTCCACGCCGTCGCCGGGCAGCTTGATCAGCGCGGACTTGGCGGCTTGCGAGAGCGCGGCGTCATCCTGCACGGCAATGGTCAAGAGCACGGAGGCGGAGGACGGGTGGCAGAGGCGTTCGAGGATGTTGATGGCGGTGAGGCGCAACTCGACAGGGCCGGCTTGGGCGGCGTCCAGCGCGGCGGACAACGCGTCGGCGTCGCCGCGGTCGAACAGCGTGAGGAGCAACGCGGGCTGGCGGTCGGCCGCGGCGCGCTTCATCTCGGCCAGCAACAGTTTCGCCACGTCGCGGCCGGGCATCTCGCGGGCGGTGCGCAACGCCATGTTGAAGGACGCGCGGTCTTCCGACCTGAGTTGCTCGACGAGCAACGGGGCGCCGGCGGACCGGCGCGCGAGGATGGCGCCGCGTGTTGCTTCGAGCGTGTTTTGCTTGGAGATGTTGGCCTTGCGGACGGCATCGTACAATTTCACGGCGGCATCGTGTTTCTTGTCGGCGATGAATTTTTCAGCGCAGAGGATGCAACCTTCCGCCACGGCCGGCCGAACGCCAGCCGGCGCTTTGGCGAGCAACGGTGCCAGCGCCGAGGCGACGGTTTGTCCGCCGATATGGCCGAGCGCCACGGCGGCCGCCGACGCAACTTCGGCATCGGCATCCTTGAGTTTTGCAGCCAGCGCACTGATGGCTTTTGCGTCGCGGCGAACGGCGATGGAGTTGATGACGCCGACCAGCAGTTTGCCGTTGAGTTTGCCGAGGGCGGCGCGCAGCGCATCATCGGCGGCGGGATCCGTGATGGCTTCCAGCGCGATGCGCGCCCAGGAAGCGATCTGTTCGTTGGCCAGCAACGGCGCCAGGAGCGGCACGGCGTCTTTGTTGCCGTAGATGGCGAGGCTTTTGCAGGCGATGGCTTTTTCGGCGGGCGGCGCGTCGGAGCGGAGGACCGCCATGAGTTTCGTCGTGTCGGTTTCCGGGGCGACCATGCTCATGGCCATCCCGGCGGCGAGCAATACAGCGAGCATCTTTCAAATCCTCCAGGGTTCGCGCAACGCTTCGGAGCGCAGACGGTTGGCCACGGCATCGCCGGGAAACTCGTGTTTCACCGTGTCGTAAACGACCTTGCGGTTGAGGAACAGCGCGATGTTGGCGGCGTGACAGGTGATGTGGGCGTAACAAGCGGCATCCGCGTGGGCGCGGGGCTGGGCGCGGGTCTTGACGCAGTCGAGGAAGTTGCGGACGTGGAAGTTCGCCGGGTACCCGGCAACCTTGGCGCGCCGGCCGGCGAGCAGGTCAGGCGAACTGGCGTAGAGGTCGCCGTTGTCGCCGGTTTCCACCCAGCCTTTCTCGCCCTCGAAGCGGATGGGGCAGGAACCGATGTTGGGCAGCCAGCCGGTGTCGCGCATGACGAGCTTGACGCCGTTGGGGTAGCGGGCGTGCAGTTCCTTGCCTTCGGGCCAATACTCGATGGCCGCCGTGTGGTCGGCGTCGTTGGCCCACTGGCAGAGGTCCACACAGTGCGACCCCCATTCGAGACAGCCGCCGCCGACAAGGCCGCCGCCTTTCTCGAAGTGGAACGCGCTCTTGAACAGCTCGGCATTGAACGGCCGCCACGCGGCGGGTCCGAGCCACATGTCCCAGTCGCCTTCCTCCTTGGGCAACGGCGGTTCTTCCGGCAACCAACCGCTCATGCCCGTGGCCATTCCCCACGGCTGCGCGTGTAGCGTCTGGAGCTTGCCGAGTTTGCCGAGCCGGGCAAGGTCCACGGCGAACTCGAAGTTCGGCAGACTGCGCCGCTGCGTGCCGGCCTGAAAGATGCGACCGGTGCGGCGGAAGGTGTCGGCGAGAATCAAACTCTCGGCAATGTTTTTCGTGCAAGGTTTCTCAGAATAGACATCCTTGCCGGCCTTGGCGGCCAGCACGGAGGCGAGACAATGCCAGTTCGGTCCCGTGGCGATGAGCAACGCGTCAATGTCGTCGCGCGCAAGAATCTCGCGCAGGTCGCGGTAGGTCTTGCATTCGTTGTTGCCGTATTTCTGGTCGGCGCGCGCCTTGACCTCGTCGCGGCGTTCCTTCTTCACGTCGCAGATGGCCACGAACTGCACGTCCTGTTCTTCGAGGAAACAACCGAGCACGTAGGAACCGCGCCGGCCAATGCCGATGGCGCCGAGCACGATTCGTTCGCTCGGCGCCACCGCGCCGCCGCGGCCCAACACGGACGCCGGCAGAACCATCGGCATGGCCAACAGCGCGCCGGCCTTTGCCGCCGTCTTGAGGAAGGCGCGCCGGTTCATTGCGCCTTCGCTTGTTTGACCTTTTCCCAGCGGCAGGTCTTCGCGGACTTCAACACGGCATCGCAAACGTACTGCGTTTCGAGCGCCTCGCGGAACGTCGGGCTGGCCGGCTTGCCGGTGGCAACGCCGGTCAGGAAGTCGGCCAGTTGATGCACGAAGGAATGCTCGAAACCGACGTTCAAGCCGGGCACCCACCAGTTCTTCATGTAGGGATGATCGCCGTCGGTGACGTGGATGGAACGCCAGCCGCGCAACTTGCCTTCGTCCTTGTGGTCGAACCATTGCAGGCGGTGCAGGTCGTGCAGGTCCCAGAAGATCGAGGCGTGCTCGCCGTTGATCTCGAAGGTGTAGAGCGCCTTGTGGCCGCGGGCGTAACGCGTGGACTCGAAGGTCGCAAGCGAGCCGTTGGCAAACCGGCACAGGAACGCGCACGCGTCGTCAATGCCGACCTTCTCCACCTTGCCGGTGATGTTGCTCTTACGCTCCTTGATGAACGTCTCGGTCATCGCGTTGACAGTGTTGATGCTGCCGTTGAGCCAGAGCGCGGTGTCAATGCAGTGCGCGAGCAGATCGCCCGTCACGCCGGAACCGGCGGCCTTCACATCGAGCCGCCACAGCGCGTCGCCGCCCTGCGGCAGGTCTTTCGAGATCGTCCAGTCTTGGAGGAATTTCGCGCGGTAATGGAAAATCTTTCCGAGCCGGCCTTCAGTAATTAGTTGCTTGGCGAGCGTGACAGCGGGAATGCGGCGGTAGTTGAAGGAAACGAGATTGGGCACGCCGGCTTTTTCGACGGCCTTGACCATCGGCGCGGCTTCCTTGCCGTCGCGGGCCAACGGTTTTTCGCAGATAATCATCTTGCCGGCCTTGGCGGCGGCGATGGCGACTTCCGCGTGCAGATTGTTCGGCAGGCAAATGTCAATGAGGTCAATGTCCTTGCGCGCGAGCAACGCTTTCCAGCAAGTCTCGACCGACTCGAAGCCCCATTGCTTCGCGAAGGCACCGGCTTTCTCGGCGTTGAAGTCGCAGATCGCCTTCAATACCGGCTGG
Source organism: Verrucomicrobiota bacterium (assembly GCA_016871575.1). Lineage (GTDB taxonomy): Bacteria > Verrucomicrobiota > Verrucomicrobiia > Palsa-1439 > Palsa-1439 > CAIKAP01. Next base: position 81,269 of record VHCW01000003.1, on the reverse strand, counting down.
TATTCGAGGTTGAAGAAGTTGCCGACCTTGCGGTGGGCGTTGGAGTGTGTGCGGCCCATGAAGCCGCAACCGATGAGACCGACGTTGAGTTGTTTCATTGATTGCCTTTCTTTATTTTGTCATTCCGAACGAAGTGAGGAATCTCTGGAATCCCTCCGGAGAGAAGTTTGAGATTCCTCGCAAGCTCGGAATAACATCAATTGTTATTCTTTCCAGCCGTGATTCTCGCGGACTTGAATCATCGCCGCGAGGATGTTGTTCCAGGTTTCTTGTTTCATCATGACATCGTTCGGGAACATGCAGCCGTCCCAGCAGATGCTCTTGACCTTCTTGGTGACTTTGCCGGCATCGTCGCGCAGCCAGTAACCGGCGTCGCGGGCGATGTTGAGCTTGCCGTTCGGGTCGGTCGCGAGACAGTGGCGGCCGGTCTTGTCGTGCGTGCCGCTGCCTTTGACCGTGGCGTCGTTCTGGGCGACGTGGAAATCAATCGTCCACGGACGCAACGCCTTGGTCATCTTCTTCATCGCGGCGTGGAACTTGTCCGGTTCCCAGAAGAACTTCTCCGGCACGAGCCGGTGTTCCGGCGCGTTGTAGCCGAGCATGAACAACAACGTGTGCGCCATGTCGGCCTGGAACCCGACCAGTCGCGGCTGCCCGACTTCTTCGAGCAATTGCGCTGCGTACTTCCAACTGTGCAAACCGCCCCAGCAGATTTCGCCCTCGGCAGCAAGCCGTTCGCCGTGCGCCTTGGCGACCTTCGCGGCTTCCTTGAACGTCTGTGCGATCCGCTTCGTGTTGCCTTTCGGGTCTTTCTCCCAATCGCCAACGCCACACGCGGTGTCAATGCGCACGACGCCGTGCGGACGCACGCCGAGATCGCGGAACTTCTTCGCAATCCGACAGCCTTTACGGACTTGCTCGACGAACTTCTTACGGTCTTCCTCGCCGCCCATTGCCGACCCACCGCCCGTCGGCGGCCAGATCGGCGCGACAACGGAGCCGATGGTCAGCCCCTTGGCGCGAACCTTATCCGCGATACGTTTGAGGTCGTCGTCGCTGGAATCAATGTTGATATGCGGCTCGAACAGGAAGATGTCCACGCCGTCGAACTTGACGCCGTTGACTTCCGCCTTGGCGGTGAGGTCGAGCATCGTGTCGAGGTCAATGCACGGTTCCGCACCGGGACTGCCTTTGCCGACAAGCCCCGGCCACATCGCGTTGTGAAGTTTAGGATAGTTGTTCATGATTTCTCCTTTCGAATCACGCTTTAGCGTTCAACATTTCGAATTCCGCCAGCGGAAAACTGACGGTCTTCTTGATTTGGCGGCGATGGCGGGCGATTTCTTCGAGCCGTTTGTACACTGGCGCATCGAAGTATTGTTCTGCACACTGGGTGCAAACCCAAGCAGGTACGTTGTCCACAAAGATCGTTTCGCCTTTGTAGTGAAACTCGGCGCGGATGGCCCGGTGTTCCACCGGTCCGTCGCAGAACTCGCATTGCTCTTTCTTGGTCATGTTCGTCACCTCTTATTCCTCTGCGGCATACGCCGTGATGATCAACAACACACCGGAAGGCAGGAAGCGGCAGACCACGTAGGCCTGCCGTCCGTCGCTGGCCTCGCCAAGGACTTCATAGCGAGTGCCACGTGGGTCACGGGTGAACTTGCGGGCAATGTTACCCGAAAGGACGACCCGCTCAATGTCCGCGGACTCCAGTGCGTCTTCTGACATCTCTTCGTTGGCATGTGTGCTAACACGGTAGCGTTGTTCACGGATTGCTTGTCGCAGTTTCTCGATCACTCTACCACCGGTTACGATTTTGTTCAGGCGTAATCATGCGGCCTGCACAGTCACAACACAGGTACAGTTTTGAGTTTGGATCATTCGGATTTGCATTGCGCTGTTCCTATTACTCGATAACCAAGTCTGGGTTCTCGGGGCCGAAGTGTTTGAGCATGACGATCGGGTCGCTCTTGGACGGATTCGTGATCTTCACGCCGGCCTTGGCGGCGGATTCGCTCACGAAGAATTCGTCGTGGGTCAGTTGGCCGTAGCGAATCAGCGACGGGGTTTCGATGTCCCACACGCCCATCGTACCGTGGCCTTGCATCATGATCAGGCCGTAGGCGCCACCATCCTTGATCGTCACGGTCTTGCCGGGCAACACGGTGAGTTCCTTGGCGCTGTAGGCGGTCGCTTTGTAGCAGATCCAGTTATCAATGTAGCCGTCGGCTTGCATTTGCTTCAACGGTTTCACGGGCTTGGGCGCCATGAAGTGGTTCGCACGGAAGTTCGGGTCAACGTTCAGGTCCCAGTCAATCACTTCCATCAGCCAGTCAACGTCGTTCATGCGCTCCTTCGGCGTGTTCTTCCAGAGCAACTCGGCCGGCACAATCGCGTCGCCGGTCAACGACTGGTACATCGCGAACACATCGGAGGCTTTCTGCGGCTCGTAGGTGCACATGCTGCCGGGAGCGTGCAAGACGCCGGGCGGCACATCCCAGCCGGTGCCGGGGTCGAGTCGGTAGGCTTGGGAAATGCTCGTGATCTGGTTATCGCCCTTGGTGAAGTTGATCAGGCATTGACGAACCTGGTCCTTGGTGGTGCCGGGGGCGAACCCGAAGAACGTGTACGGAAAATCGCCGCCGTAGTTGTTGGCTTGGGGCGAGAAATAATAGGCTTCGGGTTTGCCTTTCTGTCCCGTCAGCGCTGCGTGTGCGTCGCGGTGGTGGACGTGGTGCGGGAGGGCGCCTTTGTTGTCGAAGAACTTCGAGTACATCGGCCATGATTTGTATTCTTTCCACAAACGGTCGCCAATGAGTTTGCCTTTTAGTTCGCTGACAGCCTCGCGCAACAGAACCTGTTCGACTTTGCCGCCGTCCTCGAACACGACCTGGCTGAGGCCTTCGTTCTTGCCGGTGAGCGGGCCGTTGTCGGCAGGCGTGGTGGAGGAGAACCAGCGTTCGTCAATGCCGCCGCGCTGTCCGCCGAGCGCGTAGTAGTCATTCGGGTGAAGTTTGATTCGGCGGCCGGGGACGCAGAAGGATCGCGGCACCCAGTTGGGTGCGAGACGAAGAATTCCTTTGCCTTGCTCGAATGCGAGTTGAATGGTTTTGGTGGATGGCATGTTATTGGCTCCTTTGCTGGTTGATTATTCTTTTGGCGTCTCGCCCGCAGCGAGCGGGCGGACTTCAATGCGTTTGATGAGAATCTGCATGTTCTTGGCGCCTTCGCCACCGTGGACCTGGATGCCGATCCGTCCCTTGGCGAGCGTACTGTCGCGGCAATCGCCGACTTTCTTGCCGTTCAGCCAGACGGCGAGATGGTCGCCGTTGGCAAAGATGCGGGCTTCGTTCCAGCCGTCGCGGTTCTCAAGGCCCTCGTCGAGGTTCGTCGTGATGAACAACTTGCCGGGACAATAAATCGAGCCGCTAAACGCGACGGGCTTTTTATACTTGAGGATGTCGAACTGATATTTGTCGCGGAACCAGACGCCGCTGTTGCCGGGCCATTTCATTTTGTAGGTGAACCGGCACTCGAAGTTGTCGAACTCGCGCGTTGTGAACAAGTCGCCGCCCTTGCCGTCGGTCTGCGTGCCGAGGAGGCAGCCGTCCTCGACCTTGAAGATGCCGGCGCCCTGTTGTTTCCAGCCGTCGAGGTCCTTGCCGTTAAACAACGACGTCCAGTTCGCTTTCTGCGCCCCCAGCAAGGGGACCACACTCGCCAACATCATCAATGCTACACAGATTCGTTTCATAATTAGATACTCGCCGTAACGACCGCACAGGCTACCCGGTGCCCCGTCAAAAATCAACTCCTTGATTGACGAAAATTGTGGTAACTGGTTCGCGTGCTTCAGGTGCGAAATCTCTCGAAGTCGTTCCCCGGCGTGCGGGCGCTCGACAATGTCTCGCTCGACGTCGCCGCCGGCAGCGTCCACGCGCTCATGGGCGAGAACGGCGCCGGCAAATCCACCCTGATGCGGATCGTTAGCGGCCTTGATACAGCCGACACCGGGGAGGTTCGTTGCTCTGGGCGCATCGCGATGATCCATCAGGAACTGATGCCGTTCCGCGACCTGACGGTGGCCGAGAACATTTTCATGGGACAGGAACCGACGCGCCGCTTCGGCTGGCTCGACAAGCCCGCCATGCACCGCGAAGCCCAACGCCTCCTTGAACATCTCGGCATGACGTTGTCGCCGGCGCGTCCCATGCGCGAGCTGAGCGTTGCGCAGATGCAGACCGTCGAAATTGCCAAGGCGCTGGCTCGCCGTGCCGAGTTGCTCATCATGGACGAGCCGACTTCTGCCATCTCCGAGCACGAAGTCGAGGCGTTGTTCAAGATCATCCGTGACCTCAAACAATGCGGCGTCGCCATCATCTACATCTCGCACAAGATGGACGAAATCTTCCGCACCGCCGACACCGTGACCGTGCTGCGCGATGGCCGGCACGTCGCCACGCAGCCGGCTGCCGAACTCGACGAAGCGAAGTTGATTGCGCTGATGGTCGGACGCGAACTTTCCCACGCCGCCGGGACGGCGGCGACTACAATGGTTGTAGCGGCGTCCGTCCCGGACGCTGTGTTGGAAGTCCGCGCCCTCACCAAGCCCGGCAAATTCCACAACATCAACTTCGCGCTGCGACGGGGCGAGATTCTCGGCGTGGCGGGGTTGATGGGCGCGGGTCGGACTGATCTCGCCCACGCGATCTTCGGCCTCGCGCCCGCTGCGAGCGGCGAGATTCTCATCAACGGTCAGCCTGTGCGCATTCGTCGCCCGGCTGACGCGTTGGCGCGCGGCATCGCGTTGGTCAGTGAAGACCGCAAGGAGTTCGGTCTCGTTCCGATGATGTCGCTCAAACACAACATCACGCTGGCGAGCTTGCGGGGTTGGTTGATTGACCACCGCGCCGAGAACCGTGTCGCTGACGAGCAAATCCGTGCGCTCTCCATCAAATCGCACGACCGCAACCAGTCGGTCAACACCCTCAGCGGCGGCAACCAGCAAAAGGTCGTCATCGCCAAGTCACTGTTGACCGCGCCGGCGATCTTGATTCTGGACGAGCCGACGCGCGGCATTGACATCGGCGCGAAAGCGGAGATCCACGCGATCATCGGGCGGCTGGCGCGCGATGGCAAAGCGGTGCTGCTAATCTCGTCGGAACTGCCGGAGTTGCTGGCGCTGAGCGACCGCTTGCTGGTGATGCGCGAAGGCATTCTGACTGCCGAACTCGATCCTCGCCGCGCCACGCAGGAAGAAATCCTCCAACACGCCATGCCAGTTTCAGGAGAATAACGACGCGCTGTAGTGGCGCTTGTGCCAAGCGCCGATGCTGTTTCAGAGCAGTCCGGACCGCTGCGCTTGACACAAGCGCAGCTACAACAGTTCCCGTTCGACCTGATTGACCTGCGTTTGGCAAAACGGCTATTATCCCGTTCATCGCATGAACTCGCTGAAAGTTTGGCTCTCTCGATTTGGCCTTGTCATCGCGCTGGTTGTTATCGGCGCAACAATGGCCGTCGTTCACCCGGCTTTCCTGACGTGGCCGAACCTGCTCAATGTCGTCCGTCAGATTTCCATCAACGGTATCCTGGCCGTTGGCGTGACCTACGTGCTGTTGACCGGCGGCGTGGACCTCTCGCTTGGCTCGCTCGTGGCGCTGACGGGCGTCGTCGCGGCCAGCTTCGCGCATCCGGGCGAGTACCCGGTGTTCGTGCCCGTGTTGCTAGGCGTGCTGGCAGGGACGGCTTGCGGTGCAGTCAACGGTCTGGTCGTCACGAAAGGACGCGTTGCGCCGTTTATCGTGACGCTCGGCATGATGACAGTTGCGCGCGGGCTGGCGCTCGTCATCAGTGGCGGGCGGCCGGTGTCTAACTTGAGCGAGGAGTTCAAATGGATCGGCAACGGTCCGGTCCCGATTCTCATCCTCGTTGCCGTTGCGATTGTCTCGTGGGTTTTCCTGGCGAACCTGAAACTGGGCCGTCACATCTACGCGGTCGGCGGCAACGAGAACGCCGCGCGCGCTTCGGGCATCAACGTGGAACGGGTGAAATTGTTTGCCTACACCGTCTGCGGCTCGCTGGCGGGACTTGCCGGCGTCGTGCTCGCCTCGCGCATCACGACCGGCCAGCCCAACGCCGGCGCGGGCTACGAGCTCGACGCGATCGCAGCGGTTGTCATCGGCGGCACGAGCTTGTCGGGCGGCGTCGGTGGCGTTGGCGGGACGATTCTCGGCGCACTGTTGATGGGTGTCATCAATAACGGCCTCGATTTACTGAACGTGTCGCCCTACTATCAAGCCATCGTGAAAGGCATCATTATCGTCGGCGCTGTCTGGCTCGACCGTCGCAAGGAGAAATCGTGAAACGAATCATCGCATTGGTTTTCGTGCTGGCGTTGTGCGGTTGTGAGCAATCGGGAGAGAAACGCATCACCATCGGGGTTACACTGTTGAACTTGTCGAACGAATTCATCGTGATGATTCATCAAGCGATGGAAGCGAAGGCGAAGGAACTTGGCGTGAAGCTCATCATCAATGACGCCCAACGCAGCGCCGAGCGGCAGGTTCAGCAGGTCGAGAGCTTCATCGCGCAGCGGGTGGACGCCATCATCCTTAACCCGTGCGAAGTCGAGGCGAGTGCGCCCGCCGTTGACAAGGCGCTGGCCGCCGGCATCCCGATTGTGAACGTGAACTCCGAGACGCGGACCGCGCCGACGGCGTTTGTCGGCTCGCGCGACGAGGAATCCGGCCGCATCGCGATGGACTACCTCGCCAAGCGGCTCAACAGCCAAGGCAACGTCGTGATGATGCACGGGTTCATGGGACAAGCCGCGCAGATTAAGCGCGACCAGGGCGCCCGCGAAATCCTCGCGAAGAATCCCGGCTTGAAGTTGCTCGCCGACCAGACCGGCGAATGGGACCGGGCCAAGGCGATGAGCTTGATGGAAAACTGGATTCAATCGCTCGGCCCAAAGATCAAGGCTGTGTTCGCGCAGAACGACGAAATGGCGATGGGTGCGCTACTTGCGTTGGAGCAGGCGAAGATGAAAGACAAAGTCATCGTCGCCGGAGTAGATGCGATTGCCGATGCGCTGCAAGCCGTCAAAGCCGGGCGGCTTGACGCCACGGTGTTTCAAGATGCGCGCGGCCAAGGCAGCGGCGCTGTCGATGTCGCCGTCAAGATCGTCAAGAAACAGCCTTACGAGAAACAGGTCTTCATCCCGTTCCAGCTTGTGACGAAAGAGAACCTCGGCCAGTATTTGAAGTGACGCAACGGAACAAAACCGGAACACGGCGCGACGCCGCGTGGGCCTGTATTTGGCGGTGGCATTGAGTAGTCTGCGCGGAAAAACAGAGGGATTGCTATGAAACACTGGTTGCTTGCCATTGCCTGCGTCGTCTTGGTGGTCACGCTTGAGTGTGTGAATGCTGCAGATCGGTTTGGCAGCAATCCCGGCGGCAAACCGGCCAGTGATGGGGATGCATTACTCGCCAAGGACAAGGAATCGAAATGGAAAGTGATCTCCGGTGATTGGAAGTTTAAGGGCGGATCGTTGATCGGTAGTGGTGCTAGTGAAATCGAGTATCAAAAAGATTTCCAACCGCCCTTCACCTTGGAGTTTGACATCAACGTGCTGAAGGGAATGCGCCCGCGTGTGAAGTATGGGCGTTTTTCGTTTGCGAACGAAGGCTACGAGAAGACCTTTGGAATTTATCCCGCTACGAAAGGTGCTCCTCTGTTCCACTACAATCAGCAAACCGTTTATCACATTCTTCTTTCCATCAGGCCGGATGCTGTCGAGTTTTATGTGGACGGAAAACTGGTTAACAAGGGCCGAGGAGTAAAGAATGCGCCTGACAAACTCCGATTCTGCGGCGGCGATAGCTGGTCCAAGGGGGAAGTCGAATACAAGAACATTTTCGTGACGCGAGGCAGAGTGATTCCCTCAGCGGCTGTTTCTACTCCAGTTGTGCCGGCACCCACCGTTGCGCCACCCGCAACTGTACCTCTCCCGTCGGGATCATCACTTGCTACGCGGCAAGCTGCTGCCGCGGAAGCACGATACAACCAATATTTGGCAGCCGCCACTCAGCAGTATCTTGCCGATCTCGACGCCGCATTGCAGGCCGCGATGCGCGCCAACAATCTCGATGAGGCCGTCGTCATTCGCGACGCCACCCGCGACATCAAGGACGGCAAGCCGGTTAACCCGCAATTCACGAGCGCGCTTGCTAACACCGCAAAGAGTCGTTACGAAAACGCGGCCACGTCGGCGGCGCAGCAATACATCCGCGACCTTGATGCCGCGCAGAAGTCCGCGATGGACGCCGGCAATCTCGACGAAGCCAAGGCCATCAGCGCCGTCCGCAAACAACTGGAGGGAAAACAGAAGTAGGCTGCTCTTGCTGTGGGTTTGTGGCTACTTCCGTCGCTTGGCCCGGTATTTGGCAGGTGATTCGGCGACCTTGGCCGGAGCGGCGGGAATCGCACCCTGCGCGATGGCGGCCTCGTGGGCCATCCGCATGATCTCGTGAAGAGCTTGATCGGTGGGCAGATGTTTGACGTCCTGATAAATGGAGTCTTTCCATTCCCAGACCTCGCGCAACGCTCTGGGCACAAATTCATCTTTAGGCTTCGCCTTCATCTTCCACCTCCAGTGGCGACAACAGCCGCAAAGGATAGCGGTAACCAGCCTGCTGGTTGACCGCTGTAATCAATCCTTCGCGCCGGACATTCGCCAAGTGCTTGAAGTTCCATGACAGCAATATATCCATTTGGTAAACGGTTGCATAGGCAACGTGCAAGGCATCCTCGAACTTGGCGGCGGGCATCACCTGTTGCAACACATAAAGCTTCGCCAACTGCTCGATTTCTGCGCGTGCCGCGTTCGTGAGGATGTTGATTGGGTACTGCTGCAACACCTCCAACAACCTTTCCCGGTGTTTCAGGTCCGGTGTCCGTCCAATCTCCAGCCGGACGATCTCTGACACATACAACTCATACATCGCCGCGTACTTCGTGAAAAACTCGACAGTCGCTTTCTGGAAATCCGGTGAGTCCTCAGCAAACAGGAAGTTGATTACTGAGGTGTCGAGGTAGATGCGCAAGCGTCTCATCACAGCGGCATCCTACGCTTGCCCGTACCACGCCGCAAGCCGTTTGCACTCCACTTCTACTTCAGCGTCCGTTCCTTGATGATTTCGATGGTTTGGAGGATGGGCGGTTGGGAGGATGCTGACGGCGTCAACTCAATGACGAGGTTGTCAGTCACTTCAACGCCGGTGAATTCCTTGATGAGCGCTTTGCGGGGGCCGCGCGCTTGCGCGACTATGTCGAAGTTCTTTTGCACGGGTTTGCCTTGGAGCGCGATGTCGAAGACGCGCTCACCGGGTTTGCGATCTTCGATCTCGGCAAAGCCGAGCCGCACGGTGTAACGAGCCGCGCCGGTGCCGGGATCGAGCAGCGGGATTTCACAGCGTTGCAGGCCGCGCGCCCCAAACGTGTAGAGCCACGGGCTGCCCGTGCCGGTGATGCGCATGAAGTCGGGACTGTGCGCGAAATACTCGCCGCCGGGGCTGAGTTTGATGTCGAGCTTGAATTGCAGCACGAGGCTGCCTTTGGGACGCGGATAACCGAGCCAGATCGTGCCATTGTCATCGCGACGGTCGCCGGGGGCGCCGAGTTGCAGGGCGAGGTGTTGGACGGGTTTGATGTCCCCGGTGATGCTGTATTGCGCCCACGCGCGGTTGTCGGGGCGCGGGGCGAAGACGACGGTGCACATGTTGGGGAACGGGCACATGCAACCGGAACTGGCTTCGGGCATCAAGGCGAGGCCGTTGGCGGGAATGAAGTTGATCCAGCAGCCGGGACGTTGTCCGCCGAAGGTCATCGTGCCGTAATCGCCGGTGAGGTCGTAGTAGCCGAGATAGTAGGAGCGGAAGAACATAACATTGGGCGCGGCGATGGGCGTGCCGCAGTGGTGGCCGGGCCGGGCGAACTGCCACGGCTCGACATTGCCGGTGATGGGATTGGTGCGCTGGCGTTGCGCGCCGGTCTGGAGATCGAACGCCCACGGCTCGGCGTGCAGCGTGTCGCCGAGAATGAGCGGACGCACCCGGTAGGCGATGTTCTTCGACCAGAGCGGCGAGCCGTCACGCGCTTTCAATGTGATGACCCGGCGCTGGTCAAACTGGTTGGCGAAAAATTCTTTCCAGTAATGGCCGTCGGTATAGATGCCGAACAGAACGAGCACGCCGTCATGAACCATGCTGCCCAACGCGCCCCAGTATTTGCCGTCCACGCACCCGGTCAAGTCCACGGATTGTTGCCATGCCGTTTGGCCGGTGGCCAGGGTGATGGCTGTTATCGAATGCGCATTGCCCGCCTTTGCCTTGCGGCTCTTCGACTTGCTGCTTTTCGACGGCTTGGCCGGGGCCGGAGGTTCGGCGAAGAATACGCGGCCTTCGCCCACCGAGATGGCCGTGTGCAACACGCGCTCGGCCTTGTGCGTCCACGCCAGTTGACTGGTAGCCGTGTCGTAGGCGAACAACAAGTCGGAAGTGCGGTCAGTGGCGGCGACTCCGCTGCCGATCAATCGTCCTTCGGCGACGGCAAGATGCCCCCAACGACGGGGGTTACCGCCGGGTTGCGCCGGCACTTTGTACGTCGCCTGAACTGCGCCGGTCTGTATGTCGAGTTGCAGGCAGGTGTCGGCATTGACGATGTAGAAACTTTTCATGTCAGCAGCGACGCAACTTGATTCCGACGAAATTCGCGTGCGCAACACATTGGGAATGGAGCGCTCCCACAACTTCAACCCATTGTACGCATCGTAGGCGGTGACCGCGTGTTCGCTGGGCACAAAGAGCACACCGTTGACCGACAACGGCCCGGCGGCGCGCACGTGGCGGCTGGGCATTTGCAGCGGGCCGGGATCGCCGAACCACAACAGGCCGAGCGGACATTTCAAGAATGTGTCATCGCTGGACGCGGTGTTGGCGGCATTGGCGTAGAGGTGCGTCCACGCGCCCGCGCCGGGCAACGGGCCGCGCATGATCTTGGATTGTTTCAATTGCGCGGCGGAGCCGATCATGGCCACGCCGCCGACCGGCTTGAGCACGCGGTCCAGTTCGCGCCCGGCATCAACAGAGTTGCCGAGCAATGCCGTATCGGACACAACGAGATTGGCAAAAAAATCCGAGTACGGCAGACGGTTGAGCGGGCCGCAGTCCACAATGACACGCGCCCCGTACACGCCGGCGGCATCGAGCGCGCGGCGGGAGGCGACGACCTTCTTCGGGTCGGGTTCGATGCCGATGATGTTCAATTCAGTGCGCTTTGCGAGTTCGAGCGCGAGACGGCCGGTTTCGCAGCCGAGCACAAGGCAGAAACCGCGTTTGACGCCGGACTCACGGACGATGGTATCAGCAGCAGCGGCGTATTGCGCGGTCAACTTGTCGGATGGATACGGCGCGGGATTGGTTCGCACCGCGACACGCGCAGGCGCAGCCGTTTTCCCGGTGGCAAAACAGTGGATGGCGCCGGTGTCGGTGCTGACGTAAAGCCGTCCATTGGCAACGGCGAGACCTTTGGCTTTACCGGAGACTTTTGCCTGCCAGAGTTGTTTGCCCGTTTCAGCGTTGACGGCGAGCACGTGGTCTTGTCCCCCGCCAATCAACAAATCGCCGGCCATGACGAGGGAATCCGGACATTCACAGGGCAACTGCCATTTGATGGTCTTGGACATCCCCGCGTGGGCTTCTTTCAGTTTTTCATCAAGCGACTGCAACCGTTCCTTGGAGGCGGCCAATTGTTTTGTCACAGACTCAAGTTTTGTCTCCTGCTCTTGGATTTCTTTTTCCAACTTGGCGCGTTCGGTTTCGCTGGCGGCCTTGGCGAGCGCGGCACGGTCCAAAGCAATGGCGTCGGTGAGGCGTTTCTTTTCGTTGGTGGGCGTCCGCATGTCCCGCGCAACCTTGGTGCGCTCCGCTTGCAGGCGCAGCCAAACGTTGGCCAGCGGCGAATAGCCTTCAGGATTCAACGCGAGCATCGCATTGGTCGTGGTGACGTACGACATGCTGGGCGTGATGATGACTTTGCGCCCGGCAAACCATGTGACACGCGCGCGGGTCCCCGCGTCGTAGCCCATGATTTCTTCCGTGCCGGTGTAGAGCGTGTCGTTGACCAGCCACGCATCGGTGCCGCCGATGCTCTTTCCGAAAGTCGGTTGGGTGATGAGTTTGCCGTCCTGACGGTCAAACAATGCTGGCGTGGACCGGCCTTGGGGCACGAACAATTGCGTGTCCGAGGCCAGCAGATAGCCTTGCGGCGAGAGCCGGCTGCCGGTGGATTCGCCGCCGGTGTCGTTGCGCCAGAGCAACTCGCCGTCGGCGGCGCGAACCGCTTCGAGATAGATGCCTTCCGACGGGAAAAGCCCCGCGCCGCAATAGGCGATGTCCTTGTCCACCAACACGCCGGTGCGGACCGGCCAGAGCGAAATCATCTTGCCGTGGCCGATCAGGCGCTTGTCCGAGGGGCCAACGCGCCGTTGCCAGACCACTGAGCCGTCAGCGGCAGCGAGACAATAGACAAAACCATCGTCCGAGCCGAAGTACACCCGGTTGTGCGCGATGGTTGGCGCAAGCCGGACCGGGCCGCCGGTGAAAAACGTCCAACGTATTTTCCCGGTGCGGGCGTCGAGACAATAGACTTTGTTGTCGGAGGACGAGCCGAAGTAGAGCGCGTCGCCGGCGGCGACCACATGATAGGCATCGTCAAATCGCACGCGCGGCAATTCCAGAAACCCCTCGACAGGGACATCCCGCGGCGGTTCCCACGCCGGGGATGGTGCGTGGCGTGATTGGAACACCCACGCCTCGGCCAAAGGCGTTGCGAGTTTCTCCTGTGTGATGCCGCTGCGGGCGTTGTCGTGCCGGTACGTGGGCCAATCATCGGCGCGGACCAGAATCGCGGACAACAAGAGGAACGATGCGAAGAAAAATCTGGTTCTCATGGCTCCGGCTTGTCGCACAAAGAACCGGCGCAGGCAAGCCGAAGATTCGCGCTGCGCTCTTTATCCGATGCGTTCTTGACTCGCGTGCGACGCGCTCTAGAATCACGGCATGATTGGAATGGTTTTTCGACTGGTGGGCGGGATCGGGTTGTTTCTGATGGGAATGGTCATGCTCACCGACGGCCTGAAGGCGTTCGCCGGCGAGGCGTTGCGCCGGGCGTTGATGCGCTTCACAGGCACGCCGCTGAAGGCGTTCGGGTCCGGCGCGCTCGTGACCGCCATGGTGCAATCGTCCAGTGCGACGACCGTGACTGTGATCGGGTTTGTCAGCGCGGGGCTGCTGACGTTTCCGCAGGCGGTCGGCGTGGTGCTGGGCGCCAGCCTCGGCACTACCGGCACAGGCTGGATCGTGTCGGTGCTCGGATTGAAAGTCAGTGTGGGATTTTACGCGCTGCCGTTGGTGGGAGTGGGCGCGTTCCTGAAGCTGCTGGCGCGAGACCGTTGGAAATCGCTCGGCCTGGCGCTGGCGGGGTTCGGATTGATTTTCATCGGCATCGAAACCCTGCAAACGGGAATGGAGGGATTGTCGGGCGTGTTTCAACTGGCCAAGCTGCCGGCGGGCGGATTCCTCGGTCATCTGTTGGCGATGCTCATTGGCGTTGTGATGACGATCATCATGCAGTCGTCAAGCGCCGCGGTGGCAACCACCTTGACGGCGTTGCACACCGGCGCGGTGAACTTCGAGCAGGCCGCGTCGCTGGTGATCGGCGCAGCCATCGGCACGACGGTGACCGGCGCGCTGGCGGCGATTGGCGGCAGTGTGCCCGCGAAGCGGACGGCGTTGGCGCACGTGCTGTTCAATCTGGCAACGGGCCTGATCGCGGTGGTGTTGTTGCCGTTGTTGTTGTGGGTCATCCAATGGGCGCAGACGCATCTGGGCCTGGAGGCCGGCGCAACAAGCCTGGCGGCGTTTCACACGACCTTTATCGCGCTGGGCGTGGCGATTTTCCTGCCGCACGTCAACCGGTGCGCCCGGGTCATCGAACGGTTGTTGCCGGAACAAGGGCCGACACTGACCCGGCATCTGGACAACACGCTGCTCAGCGTGCCCGCCGTCGCGCTGGAAGCGACCCGCCGCGCGTTGAGCGAAATCGCCTGCGACTTGTTCGCCGTGCTGCGCGACACCCTCCACGCGCCAAGTGGAATCCGGGAGGAATCACGTCGTGTGCTGATTCGGCAGGCGTTGGAACGGACGCAGGAATTTTTCGCCCGGATTCCGCCGGTGACCGAAGGCGCGCCGTTGTCGGAGTTGCGGCTGGCGCAGGTTCACGCGATTGATCATCTGCTGCGGCTCGAAATGCGACTGGAACCGCCGTTCAGTCTTCGCCAGATGCTCGCCCATGAACGCTTGCGGCCGGCCGTGGAGCGCGCCCAGGAATCGCTGGCGCTGGCAACGAACGGGTTGCGGGACGGCGCGACGACGGATTGGCTGGCCGTGGTGGAACAATGCGCGGCGGCATTGGCCGAACAACAACGGCAGGAGCGCCCCGCCATCCTGCGGCAGACCGCCGACGGAAACTGGGAGGCATCGCAGGCGTTGGAGGCGCTCGACGCGATGCGCTGGCTCGAACGCGTCGCCTATCACACGTGGCGCATCAGCCATTACCTCAGCGGCCACGCCAAACCGTGACGGGCCGCGTCCCCGGAACAACCGGACTATTGTGAATCCGCGACGGTGGCCGCCTGCTTCGCATCGCGCCAACCTTGCGTGCGCCGTCCGCGGGCGGACAGATGGCCGCAGATGCGCGTGGTCAATCCGGTTTCGGCGATGTGCGCGGCCTTTACTTGGCCGGCCAGTTTTTTCGCCTTGGCAGCCACGCGACGCTTTCCGATGGTTTTCGATTTCCTGATTTTCAACCCGCCACAACTTCACGCAAGAGTGAAGAACGGATCACAGTGATTTCGGTTTTGATGGATTTCCAGATGATTGCAGGTAATGTTTCCGCGAGGAAAGCATGACGATGTCACACGCAGCAGCCACATTCACGAAACGGATCACGACCACCTATCTGGGGGCGCTGGCCGTGCTCGCGGCGTTGGCCGTCGTCGGCTACCACCTGCCCCAGGCGGAATTGAAATACCAGCAGACCAGCGCCGCTGTGCTCAACCTGATTGATCGCCAGGACATATTGCTCGAACGCACGGCGTTGTTGGCGGAACACTTCCTGAAAACATCCGACGACGGCCAGCGGGCGCGCCTGCGCGAGGAGTTGGAGCGGGAGGCGCGGGAAATGGAAGAAGCGCAAACCCGGCTGCATCGCGCCGATCCGCGCTTGGCAGTGCCGGCGGAACTGGATCGTCAGGTTCACGAGCATATCGCCAATGTGCGGAGACTGTTGGAATTGCCGTCATCGGAACGGACGGCGGGGCATCCGCTCTCCAAGGCCATCTTCGCGCAAGCCACCGGCCGATTGAGCGATGATTTGGAATCGCTGGCATTGGCCTACCAGCGACTCGACGCCGCCGGCATCCAACAGTTGCGGCGGACTGCCGCCGGACTGCTCGCGGTCCAACTCGGGACGCTGGCGCTGCTGGGGTGGTGCGTGTTTCGCCCGTTGGTGCGCCGCATCCAGCAGGAGCACGACGAGCGTTTGCGTTCCGAACGGCTGGCGGTCATCGGCACGATGGCGGCGAAATTCGCCCATGAAATCCGCAACCCACTCGGCTCGATCCGCCTGAACCTCGATTCCCTGCGCGAAAACCTTGCCGGCAATCACGCCCCGGCGTTGCTCGGCTCGATTGATTCGGAACTGCGCCGTATCCAGCGCGTGTCGAGCGGCTACCTGAAGTTTGCCCGGCTGCCCAAGGGAACGTACGCGACCATCGCGTTGAACGAATGGCTGGCACAGCAACTCCAGATTTGCGCCGCCGAGTTTGCGCATCGCCGCATCCGGCTCGACACGCAATTCGTCCCAACCCTCCCCGCGGTGCGCGCAGACGGCGCGCAGTTGTGGCAGGCGATGCTGAACATCATCCACAACGCTTGGGAAGCGATGCCCGATGGCGGCGCCCTCACGATCCGCACCGCTTTTGTCCGCCCGCATGTGCGGCTGGAAATCGCCGATACCGGCCACGGCATGAACGAGGAACAGTCCCAAAGATTGTTCCAGCCGTTTTTCAGCAGCAAGAAAGGCGGCACGGGATTGGGACTGGCGCTCACCCAGCAAATCATCCTCGAACACGGCGGCCGTATCACCTGCGCCAGCCGGCCGGGCGCCGGCACGACGTTCTGCATCGAATTGCCTTGTAGCAAGGAAACACCGGTGGAACAACCAACAACCAGCCGCCGCCCGAATGCCTCGGACTGCCCAGGAGAAACCTCATGAACAATCCCCAATCCATTCTTGTTGTGGACGACGACGCGGAGATGCTCAAGGCGCTCACGTTTGCGCTCGAAAAAGAAGGCTACGCCGTGACCGGCCAGCCGAGCGCCGACAGCGCGCTGTCATCGCTGCGAGGCGACACACCGCGCTTCGACCTGGTCATCACCGACATCGCCATGCCGGGCATGACCGGGCTGCCGTTTTTGACCGCGCTGAAAAAAGCGTTCCCCGCCATGCCGGTCATCCTGATCACGGCCTATGGCGATTGGGAACAATATCGCAACGCGCTCGGCGAAGGCGCGTTCGAGTTTCTGTGCAAACCGATTGACAAGACACAACTGCTGGCCTGTGTGCGTCGCGCCCTCGGCGGCGAGCCGCCGGCGCCATCGGCCACGCCGCCGTGGGACGCTTTTTGAATGTTGGAACCGCTGCATGAGCGGAACATCACATCCATCACCGCCGGCAATGACAAAGCAAACGCAATGCGCCGGGCCGGGACACGACCTCCGGCGCGGCTGAGGAGGTTTCACTATGAATCGTCGGACATTTCTCAAGACAAGCGTCCAAGTTGTTGTGGCGGGCGCTGCCACCACCGCTCAACCGCGCCCCGCACTGGCAGACGCAGTCGCCGCCACCCGCAGGGGGTCTTCCTTTGCGCCTGCGATCTTGAAGGACTACACGGCGGAGGATCACCGGCGACGCCTCACACACATTGGCATCGGCACGCAGAAGATTCGCCGATGTCTGCGCCAGCACCTGATCGTCAATTACCTGCCCGCTCAATGTGTGTATAACATGGGGGAATATCCCAGCCGCCAACCGTGGGAACCCGGCGAAGCCGACGAACAGGAATTGGATCGGTTGAAGCAACATGGAATCCAGTTGATTCATGTGATGGACGAATGGAATGATCGCTACGGACTGTTTGGCGGCAACAAGTTGACGGCGGTCAATCCGAAGGGATTTCGCCGTTTTGTCGGGATGGCACACAGGCGCGGCATGAAGATTCTCGCCTATGCTTCGAGCGGATATTTTGTCAAAAGCGATCCGGACTGCCGCAAGGAATGGGCGCGCCCCGGTGATGAACTCGGCGGCTGGTGGGATTTGACGCGATGCTCGCCGGCCAGTCCTGGTTGGCGCGCGTATTTCCTGCCGCGCATGTTGCAGATTCTCGAAGATTATGAGCTTGACGGACTCTATAACGACTGGGGCTATGTTCCTAATGCGGAAAAGCGGATCAAGGAGCCTGCCCAAGATGAGGTGGTCGCGTTCCGGGAAACGCCGCAGTATGACGGCGCCATGACCGATCTCTTATGTCTCATCTACTCGGAAGTGAAGCGACGCGGCGGCATTTATAAGATGCACGCCGATTTTGCCAATGAACCGAAGACCGGCGGGCTTCAGGTTTACGACTATCTCTGGGTGGGAGAGGGCGTCGCCAATGCCGACGGCCTGCGCGAAACGACGAAGAACCATACGCCTTACGTTGTCCCCTGCATCCAAGGGACCGCAGCCAAGGTCGAGGACACAAACGATCATTTCTTGCACTCGATTCCCTATATGCAATTCCCGTTGCTGCAAGGCGGACGGCCTCTCACCGGAGAACGCGCTGTCATTCCGATTCCCCGCCTGCCGGGAGTGCCACCAGAAGAACTCTACCTCAAGGCCTGGGAATACCATCAGAAACATCCGAATGGCCCCTACATCTATGGCGGTTGGGATCCGATTCCGCCCGATACCGAGATGCGGCCAGCCCACGCTCGCTGGCTCAAGCAATACCTGCCGCTGGTCGAAGAAGGAACTTGGGCTTATCTGGAGATCACCGATTCGGACTTGTTCGCCACCCCTCTGCCAAAAGACTGTGTGGCTTCAGTTTTTGCCAATCGCGACCTGTTCTTGGTCTTGGCCAACTACGGTCACTCGACTCAGCAGATCGAGATGACCGATGCGTGTGTTCCCACGGATGACTCCGCCGCCACACCTGCGAAACGATGGCAGCTCCCCAAGCGGTCGTTGCGGATTTTACGTTATTCCGTTTGAACATCGCTCGGAGCAATTGTGGGAGAAGCGCGTTGCGGAGTTATCGGTGGATTTCTCTGTCGCGTGCGGGTACAGTGCCGCTCGTTACAAACCGAACAAGACGGTATGGAGACGAGCACAAAACAGTCGCCGACAGCTTCGCGTCCTTGTGGGCGCGACGGCGCCATCACTCCGTGGCACCGAACCAGGATCGTCTGCACGCTGGGACCGGCAACCGATCCGCCGGGCGTGTTGGAACGGCTGATTCGCGCGGGGATGGACGTGGCGCGCATCAACGCCTCCCACGGCCAGCACGCCGATCATGCCCGACGAATTCAACAGGTGCGACGGCTGGCCCGGCAACTGGCGCAGCCCGTGGCCGTGTTGATGGATCTGCCGGGGCCGAAGTTCCGGTTGGGCGACCTGCCCGGCGGCGTGCGCGAATTGCGGCCGGGCGAGAACATTTTCCTGGCAGCCGACCGCTCGCCGTTTGCGCTGCCGGTGCGGCACCGCCAATTGTTGCGCGCGCTGCACGCCGGCGAATCGGTGTATCTGGCCGACGGATTGATCCGGTTGCGGGTGACCAGCCGGGCGGCGGACCGGATCGGTTGTGCGGTGCTCATCGGCGGCACGGTGCGGTCCGGCTCCGGGATCAATGTTCCCGAATCCAAGCTCGCCCCGCTCGTCCCGACCGCTGCCGACCGCCGGCACATCGCGTTTGCCCGCTCTGTCCACGCTGAATGGCTGGGCGTGTCGTTTGTCCAGTCAGCGGATGATCTGGCGCGCGTGCGCCGGTTGCTGCCGCGCGGCTCATCGCCGTTGGTGCTGGCCAAGATCGAGAAACGGCAGGCGCTGGCTGATCTCGACGCGATTGTTGCGGCAGCCGACGGCGTGATGGTTGCGCGCGGGGACCTCGGCGTGGAAACCGACCTGGCCGAAATCCCGCTCCTGCAAAAACGCATCATCGCGGCAGCCAATGCACAGGCGCGTCCGGTCATCACCGCCACCCAGATGCTCGAATCCATGGTCGCGCACGAACAACCGACGCGGGCCGAAGTCACCGACATCGCCAACGCCGTGCTCGATGGCACGGACGCGGTCATGCTGTCCGCCGAGACCGCCATTGGCCGGTTTCCCGTGGCGGCGGTGGAAATTCTGCAACGCGTGCTCACGGCCACCGAGACCGAATACGCCACGCGCCTGGCGCTCGACCGGCTTCAGGCAAGCGACTCGGTTTCCACCGATGACCCGCTCAGCGTGGTGACCTGCCAACTGGCCGCGCGCCTCAACGCCAAGGCCATCATCGCGCCCGACGGCGACATTGCCGTTGCACAGGCCATCGCCCGGTTCCGACCGCGCGCGCCGGTCTTGGTGGTGTCGGACGCCGCCCATTTGTGCCGGCAGTTGACG
Organism: Verrucomicrobiota bacterium; assembly: GCA_016871575.1. Lineage (GTDB taxonomy): Bacteria > Verrucomicrobiota > Verrucomicrobiia > Palsa-1439 > Palsa-1439 > CAIKAP01. Next base: position 61,439 of record VHCW01000003.1, on the reverse strand, counting down.
GTGGTCTGGGGCGTGGCGCCCTTGTTGGCCAGTGCGCGCGCGACCAGACGAACGCGCCTCGCGCTGGCCAGCCGTTGGCTGTTGGCGCACCGGCTGGCGTGTCCCGGCGATGTGGCCGTTGTGGTCTCCGCGTCCGGTCCGGGCGCGCCCGATTCGCTGCAGGTCATCCGCTTGACGGGTAATCACTCGTGGTCAACTCCCGAAAGGAAATCATCCCATGAAACTGATTGAAAAAATCCTGGTGGCCACTGATTTCAGCGAGGCGGCGCACGACGCGTTGCGGGCCGCGCTGGCGGTGGCAGGGAAGTTCCGGTCGAAGTTGGTGTTGCTGCACGTCATTCCGGGCGCGGTGGACGCGCCGCTGGAACTGGAGCGGCTCCAAGCGCCGATCCGGGAACAATTCGCCGATTGGGAAAAGGAGATTCTCACCGCCGGTTTGCGCGTGGACAAAAGCATCATCGCCCACGGGACGCCGTTCGACCGCATCATCCACTGGGCGGATGTCGAGGATGTGAACGTCATCTTCGTCGGCTCGGAACAGAAATCGACGGACAGCCCGTTCCGTCTGGGCGTGACCCCCGAGCGGCTGATCCGCAAATCGGACAAACCGGTCTGGGTGGTCAAACCCGGCAGCCCGGCGCTGCCGCGCAAGATTTTATGCGCGGTGGATTTTTCCGATCCGTCCCGCCGCGCGTTGACCAACGCGATTCATCTCGCCCGGCAACTCGACGCCGACCTGACCGTGTTGCACGTGCTCGACACCGCGCTGGCGGCGTTTGCGCAAACGCCGTCGCCCGCCGCCGAGGAACTGGCCCGGAAGCAACAGGAACGGCAGAAGGAATTTGACGGATTCCTGGCCGGGTTCCACCTCAATGGCGTGCGGGTCACGCCCAGCCTGCGCGCCGGCGGTCCGTCGTGGGAGATTCTCAACGCGGTGCGCGACACCGGTTGCGACTTGCTGGTCATGGGGTCCGTGGGGCGCACCGGCTTGCCGCGCATCCTGCTCGGCAGCGTGGCGGAGAAGGTGGTGCGCGAACTGCCTTGTTCGGTCATCACGGTCAAGGCGGAGCATGTTATCCGCGTGGAAGTGGATCTCCAACTTGACCGCCTCGAAGCGCAATGCGCGCACGGGGAGGCGTTGTTGGAAAAAGAATGTCCCGCGGAAGCGCTCCAGCAATTCGAGGCGTGCCTCGCCAAAGATCACCTGTACCTGCCGGCATGGGAGGGCGCCGCTGTTGCCCACGACAAACTGGGGCACACGAACCGCGCCGAACGATGCCGCGCCAAGGCCGTGGAAATTCAGGAACGCCTTCACTTCAAGAAAGTCGAACAGTCCGTCCGCAGCCAACATTGGTTTTGGAGAAAACCGTAACCGCCGGGGCGGAGATTGAATCGGAATGCCTTGACAAGGTCGCCAGCACAGGCAAGCCTAGCGCAAGAGACACGATATCATGCCGATTATACCCAGCGAAAAAGAAGAGCAATTCGTCAGGGAAGAAGTGGACGTCTGCGCCAACTCCAAGGGATTGTGGCTGGACGCCATTCTGACTTCCGCTCATCACACCAGCCCCTTGCGTTCTTGTCAGAAAAGTCTGGGTTGCTAGGCGCAGATGCCCGAAACGCAAATGTCACCCTTCCCCCTGTCATTCAGCAACGGCCGGCCGGCCTTGACAGTGGTGCTGCTGGCGGCGGCGATGTTGGAGCGGGATGGCTATTTTGTTCTGGCTGGTCTGTTGATGTTGACACTGACGGCGGTGTATTTTAGCACGTTGTTGCTGGGCTGGGCGGCCCTGACGGAATGGCTGCATCAATGGGGAAGCCATCTCGTGACGGGAGGCAGCGACGATGTTGGCGCTGGACTTTGCAGTGATGCAGTGCAGGGCGCACAGGATTGCCGCGGGGTCCGCCAACCAGACGGTACGTCACCATGAAAGGAATCGTATGACGTTATTAATCGTGAGCGTGTTAGTTGCGCTGAGCGTGTCGTTCCTCTGCTCCGTGCTGGAGGCGACGCTGTTGAGTTTGACGCCGAGTCAGGTGGCGTCTCTGTCGAGCCGCTATCCCCGGCGTGGGGCAATCTGGCAGCAGTTCAAGATGCACATTGACCGGCCAATCTCCGTCATTCTGATTCTCAACACGGCCGCACACACCATTGGGGCAACAATGGCCGGGGCGCAATTTGAACAGGCCTTTGGGGATAAAAGCCCGTTGATATTCGCCGTGTTGTTCACATGGGTGATGTTGCAGTACACCGAAATCCTGCCCAAGACCCTCGGCGTGCGGTTCAATGAATCGGTCGCCTTGGTCGCGGCCCGTCCGCTGGCGTTTCTGGTGCAACTATTGGCGCCGGTGATTGCAGCGGTGCGCTGGCTGAACCGCCCGTTTGAGCCGAAACGATCCGCGACCCAACCAGCGCCGGTCACGTTGACGGAGATTGCCGCGCTGGCGGGGCTGGCGCGGATGTCCAACCTGCTCAGTTCGCAACAGGAGCAGATCATTCGCGGCACGTCGCAACTGGCCAGCAAACGGGCCAGCGAGGTGATGATTCCCGCGGTGGAGGTGACGTTCCTGTCCACCAACCAAACCATCAGCGAGGCCATCGTGGCCGCGCACCTCGACCCGCATACGCGCTTCCCCATCTGCGAAGGCGACGACCGCAACCACGTGCTCGGCTACATCAACTTCAAGGAATTGGTGGCGCGCGTGCGGACCAACCCGACGGATCCCAGCCTGCGCGGGATCATTCGCCCGGTCTATCTGGTCGCGCCCGATGATTCCGCGGCGCAGTTGTTGAGGGTGTTTGTGGAGCGCCACGAGCACATGGCCATCGTTCGCAACGCGAATGGAACCACGCTGGGATTGATCACGCTGGAGGACGTCATTGAAGAGTTGGTCGGGGAACTGGAGGATGAATTCGACCGTCTGCCACGCATGATGCACCAACTCAGCGCCGGCACCTGGATGGTGGGCGGCGGCGTGCCCGTCGCCGAAGTGGGCGCCACGCTGGGCTTGGGCTTGACGGACGCCAGCGGGAGCGTCTCCAGTTGGCTGCTGCGGCAACTCGGCTCCCATGCGACACTGAACGCCACGTACCGGGTGGAGAACACGGAGTTCATGATCCGCCGTCTTCGTCGCGGAAAAATCTTCGAGGTGGCCATCACGCACGCGTCGTCTGCCGGAACCTAAAACGGCCAGAACTTCGGGATGAAGTAGAGGGCGAGCGCGGTCAGCAGGATGTCGAGCGGGATGCCGACCCGAAGGTAATCGCGGAACTTGTAGCCGCCCGGCGTATAAACCATCAGGTTGGTCTGATAACCGACCGGCGTCGCGAAACAGGTCGCGGCGGCAAACGCAATCGCCATGAGGAACGGGCGCGGCGAAACATCGAGCGCCAGCGCCGTGGAAATCCCGATGGGCACCATCATCGCCGCCGTCGCCGTGTTGCTCATGATCTCCGACAACAAAAGCGTGACGAGATAAACGACCGTCAGCGCGCCGATCGGTCCCAACCAGCCCACGGCCCACAACGCCTGGTCGGCCAACAATTGCGCCGTGCCGGTTTTTTCCATCGCCAGCCCGAGCGGCAACACCCCGGCCAGCACGACGATGACTTTCCAGTCCACGGCGGCGTACGCCTCGTCCAAGGTCAGGCACCGGGTCAGCACCAACGCCATGCACCCCAACAACGCGGCCACGACAATCGGCATGAGATTGAGCGCCGCCAGCGCCACGACTGTCGCCAAAATCAACAGCGCCACCGGCGCTTTTCGCCGGCGCAACGACGGTTCCTCGACGCGGTCGAGCACGAGGAAATTCGGGTTGCCCCGGAACCGGGGCGCCTGCTCGCGGGCGCTGATAAGCAGCAGGACGTCGCCGGCCTGCAACCGGACGGCGTTGAGTTTGTCGCGCAGCGCCTCGCCGTGCCGGTGAATGGCCAGCACAATCGCGCTGAACTGCCGGCGAAAATCCAGTTCCACCAGCGTTTGTCCCGCCATGCGCGAGTTCGGCGCGATCACCACTTCCGTCAGGTGCAGGTCGCGCGCCCGCAGCGTCTCGTCCGCGAGCTTGAATTCGGGCGCGATCTCCAGTTTCTGCGCCGTCTTGAACGCCATCACCCGCTGCATGTCGCCGCGCACCAGCAACACGTCGCCCGCCTGCAACAGTTCATCGTGGGGCGCGATGATTTTCTCCGCGCCCCGCAACACCTCCAGCACGATCAGTCCCGCCCGTTCGCCGACGCGCGCTTCCGTCACCGTGCGCCCGATCAACGGCGATTGTTCCATGACCCGCAACTCGGTCACGTATCCGCCGAGCTGGTACGTCTCCGTCAGGGTCGCGTCACCGGCTGTCGGCAATAGAAATTGTCCCGCGACAAGAAAATAGAGCACGCCCGCGCCGCAGAGGATCAGGCCGAACCGGCCCATCTCGAACATCGAGAACGGCTCCAGCCCGGCCTGCGCGGCCATCGAGCTGACAAGGATGTTGGGCGAACTGCCAATCAGCGTGCAGACGCCGCCAAACTGCGAGGCGAACGACAACGGGATGAGCAGTTTCGATGGCGCGATTTTTTTCTGGACGGCCAACGCGAGCACCACCGGCAACAGAATGGCGACGCAGGCGGTGTTGTTGATGAACGCCGAGAGCGCCGCCACCACCACCATCATCACCGGCAACAAGATCCAGCGGTTCACGCCGATCACCGCCAAGGCGCGTCCCACGCTGGACACCGCGCCGGTTTTCGCCAGCCCCGCGCTGAGGACGAACATCGCCGCCACGGTGATCGTGGCCGGGTTGGCAAACCCGGAAACGCCTTCCACCGGTGTGACCAACCGGCAAAGCACCAGCGCCGCCAACACCATGACGGCGACGAGGTCCACCGGAAACTTCTCGGCGGCAAAAAACCAGATCGTCGCGCCGACGATCACCAGCACTGAAAGAATGGGCCACGGTTCCATGCGCCGTCATCCTAGCCAAAGGGCTTTCCCTTGTCACGCCCCGCAAACAATGGGCGAATACCCTTGCGATGTCACCGTTCGAGATCTTCGCGCAACAACCGGCTGCTGATCTTGGCCGACTCGAAGATCACCGGCAACCCGCTGCCGGGATGCGTGCCGCCACCGACCAGATACATCCGCTCGAATTCCTCGAACCGGTTCTGAGGACGGAAATGCAGCATCTGGCCGAGGTTGTGGGCGAGGTTGAACGTCGCCCCCTTGTAGATGCCAACGTTGTTCTCCCACTCGACGGGCGTCACGACGCGCTCGAACCGGATGCGGCGCTCGACATCGTGGAGGCCGATCTTTGCGAGTTGGCGCAGGGTCATTTGCCGGTAACGGTCGCGCTCCTTGCTCCAATCAATGTTCGGATGCTGATGGCTGACCGGCACCAACACGTATAACGTGCTGTGCCCGGCCGGCGCCATCGTGTCGTCGGTCCGGCACGGATTCTCGACGTAGAACGATGTGTCCTCGGTGAGCACGTGGCGGTTCTCGATGTCGTCGAGGTTCTGCCGGTAATCTTTTGCAACGTAGATGTTGTGATGCGCAAGTTGGTCATACCGGCCTTCGATGCCCAGATAGAGCATGAATGTTGAGCAGGAGAACTTCTTCTTCGCAATCGTTTCATCCGTCCACCGCCGGCGCAGCCGGTTCGGCACGAGCTTCGTCATCGCATGGCCGAAGTCGGCATTGACCACGACGGCGTCGGCACGGTGCTCGCCGGTCGGGGTGCGGACGCCGACAGCGCGGCGACCTTCAAACAAAACTTCCTCAACCGGCTCGTTCAGACGAATCTTCGCGCCGAGTTCGTTGGCGACGCGCGCCATGCCGGCCGTGAGCGCGTTGCATCCGCCCATCGGGTGAAACACGCCATGCTCGTATTCGAGGAACGACAGAATCGAGAACAAGCTCGGGCACTGGAAGGGCGACATGCCGAGGTATTTCGACTGGAACGTGAACGCCAGTTGCAGGCGCGGATCTTTGAAGTACCCGGCCAGTTCGGCGTGCAGCGATTTCCACGGCTTCAGGTACGGCAGCACGGCCAGCAGCCGCGCTTGCAGCAGGCTCGTCCAGCCGAGGAACGGCGATTGCAGACAAGGCGAAATTTTCTCCAGCTTCACCCGGTTGTAATCCATGAACCGACGGAACTGCGGCGCATCGTCGGGCGCAATCTTCGCAATCTCGGCCACCATCCGCTCGATGTCCGGCGTGCACAGCAGTTCGCCGCCCGCGCCGAAGATGAGCTGGTATTGCGGGTCGAGCTTCTTCATCGGCACTTCGCGGTGCAGGTCGCGACCACACGCGGCGAAGATTTCTTCCAAGATCTGCGGGTAGAGGAAAAACGTCGGCCCGAGATCGAACCGGTAACCATCGCCCTCGATGGCCGAGGTGCGCCCGCCGACGCGCGGTTGTTTCTCGATGATGGTGACGTCCAGCCCGGCCTTGGCCAGCAACATCGCCGAAGCCAGTCCGCCCGGCCCCGCGCCGATGATGAGTACGCTCTTTGGCATGAGGCGTTTCTATCCGAAAAGCCGGGTTCCGGCAAGCCGCGACTGGCAGTCGCCTCTGCTTTGTGCGATCTTCGCAGCCAACATCACACACAATCAAAGAGGAAACCATGAACAACCAACCCATTGACTCCCATGAATTGTTAAGCGCTCTGAATTGGCGCTACGCCACCAAGGTCTTCGATCCGAACCGCCAGCTACCGGCCGCGACATGGAACGCGTTGCAGGAGGCGCTCGCGTTGTCCGCCTCCTCGTTTGGCCTCCAGCCGTATCGCTTCATTGTCGTCAACGATCCCGCCACCCGCGCGAAGCTCCTGCCGCACGCCTGGAACCAACCGCAGGTCGTCAACGCCTCCCACTTCATCGTCTTCGCCGCCCGCACCGCGATGACGGAAGCGGAGATCGACCGGTTTCTCGACCGCATTGTCGAAGTCCGCGGCGTCAACCGCGACTCGCTCGCCGATTACCGGCAGATGATGGCCGGCAGCCTGCTCGGCGACGACGCCAAGGCGCGCATTCCGCATTGGACGGCCCGGCAATGCTACATCGCGCTGGGCAATCTGCTGACCAGCGCCGCGTTGCTCGGCGTGGACGCCTGCCCGATGGAAGGCTTCGTGCCGGCGGAGTTCGATAAGATTCTCGGCTTGCCGGCGCAAGGCTGCGCAGCGGTCGTCTGCTGTGCGCTGGGTTACCGGAGTGCCGACGACAAGTACGCCGCCGCACCGAAAGTGCGTTTCCCGTCCGCCGCACTGATCCAGATCCACTGAGTCCCCAACCAGCGCGACCCACAAGTCCTCGATAGCTTTGTCTGGTATTCGCTTCCGCCGGGCAAGGCCGCCAATCCGGTCAGCCCGATCTGCAACGACAACGGCAAGATCACCCACTACGTTTCGTTCCAGATGCACCTGCCGGCACCACGCGAATAGCGTCGGCTTGCCGGCGAATCGCCGCGCGCTGATCAGCGTCAAGCCGCGCCAGATTTTTCACCTGCAACGCCATTCGTTGATTTTGCTTCAGCAGTTTCTCGTGGCGCAGCAAAAAATCCCAATACAACGTCGTGAACGGACACGCTTCCGGGCCGGTCGCCTTGTCCGTCTTGAACCGGCAACCTTGACAGTAATTGCTCATCCGCTGAATGTATTTGCCGGTCGCGATGTAGGGTTTCGACGCCATGATCCCGCCGTCGGCGTATTGCGACATGCCAAGCACGTTGGGCAACTCGACCCATTCCACCGCGTCCACGTACACCGCCAGATACCACTTGTGCACCTCGACCGGATCCACGCCAAGTAACAACGCGTACGTGCCGGTCACCATCAACCGCTGGATGTGATGCGCGAATCCGAGTTCGAGCGTCTGCCCAATCACCTCGCGCAAACAATTCATCTCCGTGTCACCCGTCCAATAAAACTCCGGCAACTTCCGCTTGGCTTCGAGCGCGTTGAGTGAGGCGTAACCCGGCATGAACTGCCAGTACACGCCCCGTACATATTCGCGCCAGCCGAGCAGTTGCCGAACAAATCCCTCCACCGCCGGCAACGGCGCGCCTGTTGTAGGCCGCTTCTGCGAAGCGGCGCGCCCCTCCTTCGCCGACTCACAGAGTCGGCCTACAGCGGCGGCGATCCCCTCGCGCGGGTCAAGTAATTTCAGGTTCAGCGCTGCCGACAGCCGGGAATGGTACAACAACGGCTGCCCTGTCCACATCGCGTCCTCGACCCGGCCGAAATCCGCCAGCCGGTTCGCAATGAAGTCGTCGAGCGCCTCTTTCGCTTGCACGCGCGTGACCGGCCAATCAAACTTGTCCAGGCGGCCGGGATGCTTCGCGAATCGTTTCTCGACCAGCGCCAACACCTCGCGCGTCGTCGTATCCGGCTTGAACCCGACCGGCTTCGGAATCAACCCCGGCCCCTCTTTGCCGAAGGTGGCGCGGTTTTCCTTGTCGAAGTTCCACGTGCCACCGACGGGCTTATCGCCGTCCATCAGCACGTTGTGTTTGCGGCGCATCTCGCGGTAGAAAAATTCCAACCGCAACTGTTTGCGCCCGGCGGCGTGTGCTGCGAACTCTTCGCGCGAATACAAAAAATGCCGGTCAGGTCGAATCTCCAAACCCGGCACCGCGCGTTTCAATTCCTCCTGTACCCGCCACTCGCCGGGTTCAACCACGATAACACTTTGTGGTTTGAGTTGCCGGATGGATTTCGTCAGTTCCGCACCAAAGGTCGAATCACACAACTCCCGGTAGTGCACCGTGATCCCCCGCGCGCGCAACTCGTCGCGGAAATGCCGCATCGCCGAGAGGAAGATGGCGATGCGCGCCTTGTGCGACCAGACGTGTTCCGCCTCGTCGCTGACCTCCGCCATCCAGACGGCGTCCTGTTTCGGGTCGAAACCGTCGAAGGCTGCCGACTTCGCGTCGAGTTGATCGCCGAGCACGAGGATCAAGTTTCTCATGGCAAATGATCGGCCCGCCGCGCGCGGGGCTGCTGGCGGGCGGCCAGTTCCAGGTCGAAGTCGGGTGGGCCGACAGTCACAATTCCCAAGTAACCATCCACGGTCACCACTTGGCCGTCGGGCAGCAGTTCGACGACATCGGGGACGCCGTTGACGCAGGGGATGCCCAGCTCGCGGGCGATGATCGCGCCGTGGATGAGCATGCCGCCGCGGCGTTCCACAACCGCACAGGCCAACGGCACGAGATGGGTCATCATCGGTTGGATGGCATCGCATACCAGCACTTCCCCGGCTTGAAATCGTCCCAAGTCTTCCGTGCGGCGGACGCACCGGACTTTGCCGGTTGCCAAGCCGGCGGCGGCGGGTTGGCCGGTCAGTTGCCGAGGGGTTTCGGCGCGCGTCCCGGCAACGGCGACCGTTGCGGCGGCCGGTTGTTCCACCGGCAGGACCAGCACGGCACCGGAACGGTCGCGTAACGCGGCGATGACCAGTTCCGCCACCTTGGCGGAAACCGGGGCGTTGGCCGCCAGCCGGCCCGCGGCTTTGAGCCGTCGTGCGGCGATTTCGATTGCTCGGATCAATTGCGACTCGATCCGCGACAGCAACAGGTTGTCGTTATCGCGCAGCCGCCAACTGAGCCGGGCCGTGGCGAGTGTCTCGCGCGCTTCTTCCTGCCGGGCCGGACCGACGGCCGCCAGCAGCCGCTGTTCGAGGGTCGCGACGGTGGTGCTGGGCGACTCCGTCGCCGCACCGTGCGGTCGCGTGGTGGCGCGCGCCAGTTCCAGAACCGACCGCAGAATCAGGTCGGGCCGGTCGGCCAGACGCGCGGTGTCGTAGGCGAGGTCGAGCGCGTTTTCCATGACGCGCCGGAACGCCGCCAGAAACACTTCGCCGCCGGTGACCGCCCGAACCGTGTCGGCCCATCGTTCCGGCTCCGCGGGCAGCCAGTGGCCGGCTTGGTCGAGGGTGGCGGCCAGCGGCGGCTGTTGGCGGACTTGGTCGGCGATGGCGTGCAGCGCGGCGTTGCGCTGGCTCGCCAGGAGATCTTCGCCCTGCAGCAGCCCGACAAACTCATACGGGTCGCGCGGGCGCACCGCGTCGTTGTAGTACACCGCCAACCGCCGCACGCCGTGGGCGAACGGAATGAACTCGTCCCAGTAGATTTTCGTCCATCGCTGGAGCGCGTCGCGGCGTTCGGCAATCGCATCGGCCAACTGCGCCTCGGTGTGCGCGTCGAGGTTCGCGGCGGCCAAGCGCGCGCCTTCCGCCGCGAGCGCGGGAATCAACTCGTCGGCGACGCGCGTCCGCAGCTTGCGCAACCGGGCCAGGCCGGGCCGGAGCGTGAGATACCATTCGCGTTTGTCATCGCCGGCAGGCGCGGCCGTGGTGACCGGCCGGGCCTGGAGCAGGGTGAACTCTGCCGCGCGCCCCGTCCATTCAATGTCCGGCGGCCAGCGGAACTGTTCCTCGACCGACGAAATCACGCGCAGCAAATGGCTGATGTCAGCGCCGTCGAGCAACGGACCGGGAGTGCCGGCCGGCTCGCGCTGGCCGGGTTGCCACGCGACCACCGTGCCGTCGGCGCGGCGCAGTTGCCAACGGTCGGGATCAATCTCGCCATCCACCAATCCCGCGCAGACTCCCGGCACGGCTTCGATGATGGCGATCTCGCGCGACAATTGCCGGGGATCGCAGCCGAACGCCACGCCCGAGACCGGAGCGGTGCGCATGGCCTGGACCAGCACCGCCATCCGGCTGTGCGCGGGATCAAGCCCGACCTCGCGCCGGTACAGCATCGCCGCATCCGACCACAACGACGCCCAGACCAGCCGCAGCGCGTCGAGCACGGCTGCCCGGCCCACCACGCCCACGTACGACTCATGCAACCCGGCAAACGACCGGTGCGCGGCGTCCTCGCCCGGCGCCGACGACCGCACCGCCCACGCGAGATCCGCCGGGTAACCCGCCAGCGCCTCGTCCACCGCGGCCGCCACCGCCGCCGGCACGGGGTGCGCGTTGAACGCGGCCCGAATCCGCAGCGCCGCGTCCCACAATTCCTCCCAGCGCATGTCCTCGAATCGTTTGCGATCCAGTTCCATGCGGATCAGGGTCTCCAGACGGGACTCGGCCAGAAAACATTCGTAAGCGCCGACCGCCACGCAAAACCCCGGCGCAACCGGGTGACCGGTCTTGGAGAGGATGGCCAGGCGCGCCGCCTTCGCTCCCACGAGCGGTTCGTGGGATTGATCGACCTGCGCTAACGGGATGATGTAGCGGGAACCGGCACCCACTGCACAACCTCCTGAAACCGGCTGACATGAAAATAACGCACCACCGCGACCCGAAACAGCGCCGACGATTCCGCCTGCACAAACCCCGCCAAGTGCGGATGCCGCGCAATCAGCAACCCCGCCCAGCGCTCGAACTCCGCGCCCGGCAACGCCTGCTCCGCCCGACCTGTGGCCGTCACCGCCTCGACCTCCATCAGTTCGTCCGGCGCGCCCGACCGGCTGTCAATGACCACGGCCACCTGCGCGCACTCGACGAGCAACCGGTACTTCCGCGTCGTGATCGGCGTCGAGAACACCAGCGTCGTCAGGTCCTCCGTCGCCGCCAACGCCACCAGCGACCCGTACGGCTGCGCCTCGCTCTGCGTGCACAACACGCCGTAAGGCTGCGCCCGAACCAACCGCCCGATTTGCTCCGCAGCACTTTCCGCTGTCATCGCCGTCCGCTCCTCGATGAGTTGATCAACCGGATGTGAGGCAGAATTTTCACAGCCGTCAGTATGGCACAACCTCCGTCGAAAACAACGGCGCAACTGCCGCCGCTCCGAGCCATCGCCCGCCGTGAAGACGTGTGCATCAGCGGCTAAACGGCCTTCGGCTGCGCAATCAGTTTCTTCAGCGCCGCGATGACCCAGCGAAACGGCTTGGCGTTGGTAATGAATCGCGTCATGGTGCCTCCTGCCTGGCGCGCACGGCGCGCCACGTGACCACCGCCAGCGTCACAACCGTCAGCGGCAGGACGAACCATTTCATCACCGCGCTGAACGCCGGCAACGCATCGTGCTGTTGCGCGGCCAAGATCAGATACGCCGTGTACGCCACGTAGTAGCCGAGAAACACCGCGCCTTCCCATCGCGAGATCGAGTGACCGGTAAAAAAGATCGGCAGACACGCCACGCACACCGCAATGGCCACCGGCAAGTCAAACCGCAACACCGACGGCGCCACCGCAATCCCGTCCGGCGCGACCAGGCCGGCCACCCCGACGATGCCGAGGATGTTGAAAATATTGCTCCCGACGACATTCCCGATGGCGATGTCGCGCTGGCCGCGGAACGTCGCCACGATGGACGTCGCCACTTCCGGCATCGACGTGCCGGCCGCCACAATCGTCAACCCGATCACCAACTCGCTCACGCCCCACGCCCGCGCCAGCATCACCGCGCTGTCCACCATCCACCGCGCGCCCAACACGCACAACGCCAGTCCGCCCACGATCAGCCCCGCGTGTAACGCCAACTCGCCCGGCGAGCGCCCCGGCTTCCGTTTGCCGTAGGCCGTGTCGTACTCCGCCGTCACGGCGGGTGATTCCTTTTTCCCTTTGCGAATCGCGAAAATGCTGTAGGCCACGACGCCCGCAAACAAAATCAGCCCGTCGAGTCGGCTGATCTTCCCATCCAACCCCAACGCCAGCAACAGCACATGCACCCCAATCATAATGGGCACGTCGAGACGGACCAGTTGCTGCGCCACCACCAACGGCGCGATCACCGCGCACGCGCCGAGAATCAGCAGCACATTGAACATCGTGCTCCCCAGACAGTTGCCGGTCACCAAATCCGGCTGGTTCACCAACACCGCCTTCACGCCCACCGCCACCTCCGGCGTGCTCGTGCCGAACGCCACAATGGTCAACCCGATCACCAGCGGCGAAATCCCAAACGCCAGTGCCAGCCGCGACGCCCCGCGCACCAATAACTCCGCCCCGGCCACCAGCACGCCCAACCCGATGATGAACCAGAGGAACGTCATCAACGTACCTCACCACAGAGGCGCAGAGAACGCCGAGGGGTCACGGCCGGCAACCGCCGTGCCCGCAAAAGAAGTGTTGGGCAACCGCACCGGTTGCCGTCAGCATTTCGATTCATAACGCCGCCTACCATAGCCACAAATCCGCACCGTGACAATTCCCAGCCACGACAATTCTGAGCCGCCAATGTTCACCAAAGAGGCCGCCATCACGAAGGTTATTCCTCAGACTGAACCGGTTGGCGCGCTGACACAATCACTGGAGCGAACGCGGGCGGGCCGCGTCAGTTGGCAACATTCGAAAGCATTCGTGTTCATTCGCGGCTGACCTGTCTTCGGCTGCGCGTCAGCTTTTTCACCGCCGCAATGAACACGCCGGTGTCGGCCGTGGCCGAGATCACCGAACAGGTTCAGCCGCCCAGCAAGAACCGGTAGGCCTTCTTCAATTTCTCCAGCGACAACTTCGGTGGCGGATAACGGAAACGGGAATCGAACAACAGCGAGCGCCGCACGACGGATCGCCGGTGACTGAAGCAGTCGAAGCTCGCCTTGCCGTGATACCGGCCCATGCCGCTTTCGCCGACGCCGCCGAACGGGAGATCGTGACCAATAATCTGGACGATGGTGTCGTTGAGGCATGCCCCGCCGCTGCGCGTTCCGGCAATCACGCGCTCCTGCGTGGCGCGGTCGTTGGTGAACAGGTACAGCGCCAGTGGCGTCGGCCGGTCGCGCAACTTCGCGAGCGCGTCATCCAGCGCGTCGAACTCCAGCACCGGCAGGATCGGGCCGAAGATTTCCTCCTGCATCACCGGCGCGTCCCACGAAGTGTCGGTGAGGATCGTGGGCGGGATGTAGAGATCATCGGCGTTGCCGGTCGCGAAGGCGCTGAGCCGGTCAAAGTGCCGGCGGTTGATGATGCGGCCATAGTCAGGACTTTGTTGCGGGTCGTCGCCGTAGAACTCGCGAACGGCTTGCCGGAGCGCGTCCACCAACAACTGCCGGACGCGGCGATCCACCAGAACGAAGTCCGGCGCGACGCAGGTCTGGCCGGCGTTCATGAATTTGCCCCATGCGATGCGCCGGGCGGCGACGTCGAGCGGGGCGTCGGCGCAAACGATGGCCGGGCACTTGCCGCCGAGTTCGAGCGTGACCGGCGTGAGATGCTTCGCGGCGGCGGTCATCACAGCGCGGCCAACGGCGGTGCTACCGGTAAAAAAGATGACGTCGAATTTTTCGCGGAGCAACGCCTCGGCGGCATCGCGTTCGCCCTCGACGACGGCGATGTATTCGGGTGAAAAAGTATCGGCGATCAGTTTTGCCACGACTGCGGAAGTGTGCGGCGCGAACTCGGATGGTTTGACGACGACACAGTTGCCGGCGGCGATTGCGCCGACGAGCGGCGAGAGGAGAAGTTGGAACGGATAGTTCCACGGGCCGATGATGAGGGCGACGCCGTAGGGTTCGGAATGGACCGCGGCGCGGCCCGGCCACGCCATGAGCGGGAGACCGCGGCGCTTTGGGTTCATCCAGGCCGGCAGGTATTTGAGTGCGTGGCGGATGTCGTTGAGGACGAAACCGATTTCGGAGGTGTAGGCTTCGTGCGGAGATTTGCGGAGGTCGGCATGGAGCGCGTCGAGGAGCGCGACCTCGCAGGCTTCGATAGCCGCTTGGAGCCGGCGAAGCTGATCCTGCCGGTAGGCCAACGGGCGCGTGGCACCGGTTTGGAAATACTGGCGTTGCCGGGCGATGAGTGGCGCGCAGTCCATAATTGATGGGTGAATTGTCGGCGGCATCGTGTATGTTCGTCAAGTGATGATTTGGCGATTCATTGTATTGTTGTTGGCCATGCCGGCGATGGCCGCCGGGCCAATCGAAACCGGCGTCGCGGAGTTCGCGGCGGCATATCAGGCGTGGGATGGCGCGGGATTCGCGAAAGCGGCGAAGACGTTCGCATCGTCCACGAACCACTATTGGCGCGGCGTAGCGGAGTTTCACCAGTTGCTTTGGTTGGTGGGGGAAACGAGCCGGACGGAAACGGCGAAGGCGTTGGAGGTGACGATTGCGGCGCTGCAACGAGCGGTGCAGCTTGATCCGCAAAACGGGGAGAATCGGGCGTTGCTGAGTGTGACGTACGGCTTGAGCATCGGGGCGAACTCGGCGCGGGGATTTTGGCTGGGGAAGCGGTTGATGGATCAGGAGAAACAGGCGCGCAAGTTGAATCCCGATAATCCGCGCGTGTTATACTTGGCCGGCATGAACCGGTATTATGGGCCGGGGTTGCTGGGCGGGAAGAGTGAAGGATTGAAGCTCCTGCTGGCAGCGGAGAAGCTGTTCGAGGCCGAGGCCGGCAAACCTGCGGGGCCGGTTGAGCCGCGTTGGGGATGGAGCACGTGCCTCGTGTACATCGGCAAGACGTACGACGCGCTCGGCAAACCCGCCGAGGCGGAAGAGTATTTCCAGAAGGCGTTGAAGTTGAATCCGCAGGACAAGCTCGCGAAAGCGGAATTGGAGAAACGAAAGCAATAGGGCAAGACTTGGGGCAGTGGCAAGGTTGACGCCGCCAACGTAAGACGGTATCTTACTCCGCATGACAACCATGGTTTCCACGAAAGGACAGATCATCTTGCCCGCCAAGATTCGACAGCAGGACGGGATCGAGGCGGGTCAGGAGTTCGAGGTTGAGCGCATCGACCGGGGCGAGTACCGGCTCGTCCGCCGGCAGCCGCGTCCCAATGAAGGGCTGGTGGATTGGTTGTTGGCCTGTCCGCAAAAGGGGTTCTTCGTCCCGATTGAATCCGAATCCACGGATAGCCTGTGAATTACCTCGTTGACGCCAATGTGCTGAGCGAGCCGACCAAACCCGCGCCGGAACCCGCCGTGATTGAATGGTTGCGCACGAATGAACGCGAGATTGCGGTTGACCCGATCATCCTCGGCGAGATTCGGTTTGGCATTCATCTGCTCCCCGCAGGGAAACGCCGTCAGCAATTGGATCGCTGGTTCCGGGAGGGCGTCGCCCGAATTGTTTGTGTGCCGTGGGATGCCGCGTGCGGGTTGCGTTGGGCGCAACTGCTGGCCGATTTGCGCCGGCAAGGTCAGGCGATGCCGATCAAAGACAGCCTGATTGCGGCGACCGCACTGGTCCATGGCCTGAGTGTCGTGACCCGCAATCAGGCCGATTTCAAGAAGGCCTGCGTGAAAGTCATCAATCCCTTTCCGTGATCAGGTGCAGAGAGCTTACAATGAAAAAGAAAATCATCGTCATCGGGGCCGGGCTGGGCGGATTGTCAGCGGCCATTTCGCTGTGGCAGGAAGGTTACGAAGTCACGATTCATGAGAAGAACTCCAAAATCGGTGGCAAGCTCAACGTGCTCAAGGAACGCGGCTACACGTTTGACCTCGGCCCGTCCATCCTGACGCTGCCGCACATCTTCGAGCGGTTGTTCGAGCGGTCGGGCAAGAAGATGAAGGACTACATCCCGATTCGCACGCTGCGTCCGCATTGGCGGAACTTTTTCGAGGACGGCACGGTGGTGGACCTCGATCCCGATCCCGCCGTGATGGCCGCCGAGGCGCGCAAGGTCGGCGAAGACCCGGCCAACGTTCAGCGGTTTCTCGATTACTCCGCCAAGCTCTACGACCTCTGCGACGCCGGTTACTTCCAGCAAGGACTCGATACCTCTGCTGAGTTCCGCGAGTTCTACGGCTTGAGCAAATTTCCGCAGTTCGACCTGCTGCGCTCGATGCACGGCGGAGTGAAACGGTTTCTCAAGACCCAGAAGATGCAGGACATCTTCGATTATTTCATCAAGTACGTCGGCTCATCGGCGTACCGGGCGCCCGCGTTCATGAACTGCATGCCGACGATTCAGTTCCGGTATGACCTCTGGTACGTGGATGGCGGGCTGTACGGGATCGCGCTCGGTTTGCGGCGGTTGATGGAGGAACTCGGTGTTAAGGTTCAACTCAACAGTGAGATTGCCGGCATCCGCACAACGGCAACGCCCGCTGGGGTCAGCGGGCCTACAACATCTGGCCATGTTGCATCGGGCACTGTAGGCCGCGTGACCTCACGCGGCGAGCGAGTCACCGGCATCGTGACCAAGGATGGCGTGTTCCATGCCGCTGACATCGTCGTTTCCAACATGGAAGTCATTCCCGCTTACCGGGAACTGCTGAAGGAAGACGCCGCTTTCGTCGCCAAGCTCGAAAAGAAATTCGAACCGGCCTGCTCCGGGCTGGTGCTCGACCTTGGGCTTGACTGCAAGTATCCGCAGTTGGTGCATCACAATTTCTTTTTTTCACAGCACCAGCGCGAACATTTCCGCACGGTGTTTCAAAAACACCAACTCCCGCCCGACCCGACCATCTACCTCGTCGCCGCGTCGAAGACCGACCCGACCGTTGCCCCGCCGGGCTGCGATTGCCTCAAGATTCTGCCGCACATCCCATACATCAACGACGCGCAGCCGTTGAAGCGCGAGGATTACATCGCGTTGAAAGAGCGCGTCGTGGACAAGCTCGAACGGATGGGCCTCAAAGACCTCCGCAAACACACCGTGTACGAGCACATCTGGACGCCGCTCGATATCCGCGCCAACTACTTTTCCAACAAAGGCTCGATCTACGGCGTCGTCAGCGACCGCTGGAAGAACCTCGCGTTCAAAGCCCCGAAGCAGAGCACGAAATACGAGAACCTGTTTTTCGTCGGCGGCAGCGTCAACCCCGGCGGCGGGATGCCGATGGTCGTCCTCTGCGGCCAGAACGTCGCCAAGAAGGTGGTGGCGTGGGACAAGGCCGGTAAGTAACCCCCGCACCGTTTTGCGACAAGCGCGAAGGCGGGGAATCGGACGGAGCGGACGGAGTAGACAAATCAGTTTTGGCTCTTTGCGACCGCTCCAACCGGTTTCAGACCGGCTTCGTGCCTTTGCAGGCGGGATATTTGGTGCAGCCCCAGAATTGGTTGCCGGCACGCGGGCCTTTCTTGGCGGTGCGCACGGCCATGAGGCTGCCACAGACCGGGCAGGGTGGCGGGGACGGAGGGGAAGAGGACGGAGCAGGCCGATCTTTGGCAGACCGGTGAGCGAGGCGGGCGGCGGCGAGTTGTTCGCTGTAGCCGCCTTTGGTGACAAATTCCTTTTCCAGGGCGCGCACTTGTTGGTCGAGCAGGTAGTTGGCTTGGTGAATGAGACAGATGAGGGTGTTGGCGACCACGGCGGGGTCTTTGTGCGCCAGCCACGGCCGGTAGAGAGCGGATTGATCGGGCGGATTAGACTGATCCGACTGATCAGATTTTGCCAATTGCTGGCCCACGCGCCGGACGGCGAGAGCTTCGGGGCTGTCCTTGGCCCATTGCGGGAGGCCGTGTTGGCGGAGGTAGTCCTCGAAGTCGAGCAGCAGTTCGTCGAGGCTGGCGCGGGCGACGTTGATCAGGCGCAGTTCGGTCTGGCTGGAAGTCGCGGACGCCCGGCTGCCCTCGGCGATGTTCTGCCGCCCGGACCGCGCGGCCTGCGTCATCTGATCCACGAGCCGGGAACGCTTGTCCACGAAGCGTTCGCAGAATGAAACTGTGCCGTCGTAGATCACCGTGGTCACTTGGAAGGAGTGCAGTGTGCGGTAGCCGCCACTGGGGCGCAGGCGCTTTGCAGCAGAAGATCGGGCAGATCCGTCGGATTGGTCGGATGGCATGGTTTGATTTTACCCGAAGCGTGCATTGTCTTCAAGTGGTTGCCCGGCGGGCAGCAAGGGTGTAGAAAGAGAACGGCAATGGAAACCACGATCATCATCCCGGCGCGCAATGAGGAGCAGAACCTCCCGGTATTGTTGCGCTCCATCAACGCGCAGTCCGACAAGCCGGCAGAGGTCATCGTGGTGGATGACGGCTCGACGGACCGGACGGCGGCGGTGGCGCGGGAACTCGGCGCACGGGTAATTCAATCGCAGCCGTTGCCGGACGGGTGGCGCGGGAAAACTTGGGCGTGTCACCAGGGGGCGCAGGCAGCGACCGGTGACCGGTTGTTGTTCCTCGACGCGGATACGTGGTTCGAAGCGGATGGATTAGAGAAGATTCTCGCGACCTATACCGGCGGCGCGTTGTCGGTCGGGCCGTATCACGCTGTCCGGCAGCCTCACGAACAGCTTTCGGCGTTCTTCAATCTGGTGATGACGGCGGGCACGGTGCCGGGCGGGTTGTTCGGGCAGATGTTGCTGGTGGACCGGGAAAATTACCGGCGCGTCGGCGGACACGAAGCGGTGAAGGGACGCATTTTGGAAAACTTTTTTCTGGCGTCACTGTTTCGCGCGGCTGGGATTCCCGTGCGCAGCGTGAGCGGGCGCGGGATGTTTTCGTTCCGCATGTACCCGAACGGCCTGCGCGAGTTAATCGAGGGATGGACGAAAGGATTCGCGTCGGGGGCTGGGCAGACGCCGAAATTGCGGTTGCTGTTGATCGTGGCGTGGATGATTGGGTTGATGTTGCCGGTGGTGTTGTTGCCGTTCACGGTCTGGGCGACGGTGGCGTACGCGCTGTGCGCGGCGCATGTCGGCTGGGTCAGCCGGCGGGTCGGCGCATTTCGGTGGTACACGGCAGTGTTGTACCCGGTGCCGCTCTGCTTCTTCTTTGCGGTGTTCGCCCGGTCGGCGTTGCGGTCGGGCAAACAGGTGACTTGGAAAGGACGGGAAATCCGTGCGGATTGAGATCATCATCGCGCTCAACGTCGGCGGCTGGCTGTTCATCCAGCTTGGTCTGGCGTGGGCGTTCACGAAGATGCCGGTCGCGTGGTTCAATCCCGGCCCGGCCCGCTCGTGGGAGCGCGGTGGCCGGTTTTACGAGCAGGTCTTCGCGATCAAACGCTGGAAGGATTACCTGCCCGACGCGGCGCGGTGGTTTTCCGGCGGGTTTGCAAAAGGAGAAGTGACCGGCAAGGGCGCGGACTACTGGCAGCGTTTCGCTCGCGAGACGTGGCGCGGGGAGTTGTGTCACTGGTGCGCCATCGGCTGCGCGCCGGTGTTTTTCCTATGGAATCCGTGGTGGGGCGATGTGATCATCGTCGCCTATGCGGTCGCGGCGAATCTGCCGTGCATCCTCGCGCAACGTTACAATCGTTGCCGGCTCGCGCGGCTGATGGCCCGCAACATGCCGGCAAAGACCAGTTGATGCAGCGGCCAGACCGCATACCAGTACAGCAACCCCCACAAACCCACCGGGTCAAAGATGGCCGTTTGTCGAATCACTGCGCCGGTCCCGGCCGGTTCGACGACAAACTCCAGCCACGCGCGGCCCGGCAACTTCATCTCCGCAGCCAAGCGTAGCCGTCGCCCCGGCTCGATTGCCTCGACACGCCAGCAATCCACCGTGTCGCCGACTGCGAGCGATTCGGGATTCCGTCGGTCACGTCGCATTCCGACGCCGCCGACCAGCAAATCCAGCCCGCCACGCAACGTCCAGAGCCAATCGGCATAATACCAGCCAGTCACGCCGCCAATGCGTTCGATGGGCGCGAACGCCTCGGCCACGGTTGCCGGCACGGTCACGCTGCGCGTGTCCACGAGCCGGTTACCAAAGCGAACGCCGCCCCATTGTCGTTCCGTGCCGGCGGCGCTGACGGCGTCGGACCAACGCGTCTGCGCGCATTCACGGTCCTCGTTGCGCAGTGCGCGCGTGATCGCTTCACGGATTCCGACCGGCTCAATGGGAAACGCGCGTCGGGCTGCGTCGTCGCGCACGACCGTCGGATGTTGGATGCTGGCGATCAGCTTGCGGCCGATGCGGGCGTACAACGGCGTCACCAGTCCCAGCCACAGACTCGACAGCCGCGGCGTCAGCACCGGCACCGGAATCATCCACCGGCGCAGGCCGCGTTGCCGGGCGTACTCGCGCATCAATTCCTGATACGAAACAACATCCGGGCCGCCGATTTCGTAAATACGATCTTCGCCGCTCGTTGCCGCCGCCACCAGATACGCGAGCACGTCACCGACGAAGATCGGCTGCGCCAACACGCGCACCCAGCGGGGCGTGATCATCACCGGCAACCGCTCGACCAAGGCGCGGATCATTTCGAACGACAAACTGCCGGACCCGATGATGATGGACGCGCGAAACTCGGTGACCGGCACCCCGGAGGCGCGCAACACCGCGCCGACTTCATGCCGGCTATGCAGATGCGCGGAAAGGTGGCTCGAATCGTCGCCGAGGCCGCCGAGGTAGATGATGCGTTGCACACTGGCCATCTTGGCGGCTGCGCCGAAGTTGTGCGCCGCCTGACGGTCTTGCTCCTCGAAGTTGCCGGTCGACCCCATCGAGTGGACCAGATAATACGCCACCTGCACGCCGGCGAAGGCTGCCGGCAACGACGCTGCATCGAGCAAATCGCCCGCGACCACCTCCACGCCAGCCGGCACGCGCGGGCGCAGATTCTCCGGTCGTCGCGCCAGACAGCGGACCCGGTAGCCGGCGGTCACCAATTCGGTGAGCAGCCGTCCGCCGACGTAGCCGGTGGCGCCGGTGAGTAAAATAAGTGGAGTGGCCATTGCGGGAGGATTCTAGCACATGCTATAGTGGGCGGCATGAAAACAACTGACCCAGTTGCGAGCTACATGAATTTACTGGCCGCCATGGAACGCGCGTTGCAGGGGGCGAACATCCCGATCATCATCACCGAAGCCGGGCTGAAGCGGCCGGGACCGCGGATTGTATTTGCCAACCGCGCCTTCTGCGCCAGCACGGGCTATGCGGAGAAGGAATTGATTGGCCAGACGCCGCGCATTTTGCAGGGGCCGCGGACGGACAAGGGGCTGCTCCGTCAACTCGCCGAGTGTCTCAAGAACGGCGAACCGTTCACCGGCCAGACGATCAACTACCGCAAGGACGGCACACCGTATCTCGCCTCGTGGAACATCAGCCCGATCTGCGACGACAACGGCAAGATCACCCACTACGTCTCGTTCCAGTTGCACTCCCGGGTGCCGCGCGAATCAAATCAAGCCGCTTGATTTGCCGTGATGCAGCACGCAGGATACACGGGCAAGATGCAACCGGACAAAGACATTCTCGCGTGCCTGCAGTTCTTATATGGAGAACAGCCGGGCCGGGCAACCTGGGAACGGCTGGCGCCGAAGCTCGACAAACCGTTGCGTGCCGCTGTCACGCCGTTGACGGAGCGCGACAACCTGCTCATCACCTACGGCGATCACGTGACCGGGCCGGGACAACTGCCGTTGCAGACATTGTCGGAATTCCTCGACCAGCACACTGCTGACATCATCACCGGCGTCCATCTGCTTCCGCATTTTCCGTATTCGTCCGATGACGGTTTTTCGGTGATTGATTACCGGCAGGTCAACCCGGCGCTCGGCACGTGGAGCGACGTGCAACGGCTCGGCGCAAACCGCCGGCTGATGCTCGACGCCGTCATCAACCACATCTCGGCGCAGAGCGCATGGTTCCAAGCCTACCGGCGCGGCGAACCGCCCTACACCGGCTACTTTATCGAAGCCGATCCGCGCGCAGATCTCTCGCAGGTGGTGCGACCCCGCACTTCGCCGGTGCTGACGCCCGTCGGGAACCGTCACGTCTGGACGACCTTCAGCGCCGACCAGATTGACCTGAACTACCGCAACCCGGACGTATTGCTGGAAATGCTCGATATCCTGTTGTTCTACGTCGCCAACGGCGCGCAGTTCCTCCGGCTCGACGCCATCGCCTATCTCTGGAAGGAAATCGGCACCTCGTGCATTCACCTGCCGCAGACGCACCGGATCGTTCAACTCATCCGCGCCGTGCTCGCTCTCGTTGCGCCGGGCGTGATGCTCATCACCGAGACAAACGTCCCGCACCGCGACAACATTTCCTACTTCGGCGACGGCACGAACGAGGCGCATCTCGTCTATAATTTCCCGTTGCCGCCGCTCACGCTCCACGCGCTTCGGACCGGCAACGCAGCGGCGTTATCGCGCTGGGCCGCCGGGCTGCCTGACGTGACGTTCTTCAATTTCCTCGCCTCGCACGACGGCATCGGCCTGACCCCCGCGCGCGGCATCCTGACGGACTCCGAGATCGAAGCGTTGTGGCGCGGCCAACTCGTCTCCCACGGCTCCGCTGGCCCCTACGAACTGAACGCGAACTACCTCGACGCGATCGGGGGCACCGCTGACGCGTTTCTCTGCGCGCAGGCGATCATGCTGGCGCTGCGCGGTTTGCCGGGGATCTATTTTCACAGCCTCTTCGGTTCGCGCGGTTGGCCGGAGGGCGTGAAGCAGACGGGACGCTACCGGACCATCAACCGTCAAAAGTTCACGCGCGCCGAACTGGAGCGCGAGTTGGCCGATCCCGGCGCGGAGCGCAGCCGGATATTCGAGGGGTACCGGGCGTTGCTGCGCCGTCGCGCCGCTTCGCCCGCGTTCCATCCGTGCGCGCCGCAAGAGGTGTTGGATTGCGGCGACGCCGTGTTTGCGCTGCGTCGCACATCACTGGATGGCCGGCAGAGCGTGGTCTGCCTGCACAACGTGTCCGGCGAGCGCCAGCGGGTTCAAGTGGACAGGCGCGAAGTTTTGCTGCAAGCTTACGAGGCATTATGGCTGACGAACTGAAAATGAAACGGACACGGCGCATCGGATTTGTCTCGACGCGGTTTGAGGGGACCGACGGCGTGTCGCTCGAATCCGAGAAATGGGCGACGGTGCTGGAACGGATGGGTCACACCTGTTTTTACTTTGCCGGTGTCTGCGAACGGCCGGCGGACCGCTGCCGGGTGGTGCCGGAAGCGTTCTTTCTGCATCCGGAAATAGGATTGATCCACAACGATGTGTTCACCAACCCGCATCGTTCGCCCGAGATCACGCGCAAAGTGGACCTCTTGAAGGCGAAGCTCAAGGAGGACGTCCGCGCGTTTGTCCATGATTTCGGCATCGAGGTGATGATCGTGGAAAACGCGCTGGCGATTCCGCTCAACATCCCGCTCGGCCTGGCCCTGACCGAATTCATCGCCGAGAGCGGCATCCCGACCATCGCGCATCATCACGATTTTTACTGGGAACGCGACCGGTTTCTCGTCAACTGCGGTCTGGACTATCTGCAAGCCGCATTTCCGCCCAACATCCACCACATCCGGCACGTGGTGATCAACTCCTCCGCCGGCACGCAGCTTGCCTTGCGCTCGGGGCAAATGAGCCACCTGATCCCAAACGTCATGGACTTCGACACGCCGCCGGCGCCGCCCGATGAATACGCCGCCGATGTGCGGAGCGCTTTGGGAGTGGTTCCTCATGGGTTTTTGCTGTTGCAACCGACCCGCGTCGTCCAGCGCAAGGGAATCGAGCATGCCATCGAACTGACCGACCGGCTCGGGCCGAAAGCGCGCCTGGTCATTTCCCACGCCACCGGCGACGAGGGCAACGCCTACGAGCAGCGCGTGCTCTCGTTCGCCCGGCGGCTCGGCGTGTCGGTGCGGTTTGTCGCCAACATCATCCGCAACGAACGCGGCACGGCGGCGGACGGGCGCAAGGTGTATTCGCTGGCCGATGTCTATCATCATTCCGACCTCGTCACCTATCCGTCCACATGGGAAGGTTTCGGCAACGCGTTCCTCGAAGCGATTTATTACCGGCGCCCGTTGTTCGTGAACAACTATTCCATCTTCGCGATTGACATCAAACCGAGGGGATTTCGCGTCATCGAGTTCGAGGGGTTCATCACGGACCAGACGGTGGAGGAAACGCGCCGGGTTCTCGAAGACAAGGCGTATGCCGCCGAGATGACCGAGCGCAATTTCGAGCTGGGCCGGCGACACTATTCTTACAGCGTCCTCGAACGCCGGTTGCAGGCGCTGCTCACCGAGTGTTTCGGCGAGGATTGAATCGCGGCTCCGTCAAATCATCACGGCGAGCGCGCGAAGGTCTGTCTTGCCGCTGCCGAGCTTGGGTATGGCGGTGACGCGACGGAGTTCGCGCGGGACACACAGGTTGCTCATGCCCTTGGCTCGCAGGACGTGGCGGATTTCGTCAAGCGTCAGGTGTGGTTCGTTGGTCACGGCGATCAACGCTTCGCCTTTCGCCTCATCGGGCCGGCTCACAATCGCCACCTGACAGCGCAGCCCGTATTGCGGAAACGCGCCCGCCAACGCCTCCTCGACTGCCGTGAGACTGACCATCTCGCCGCTGACCTTGGCGAAACGTTTGACCCGGTCGAGAATGTACAGGTAGCCGTCGGCGTCCACACGGACGACATCGCCGGTGTCGTACCAGCCGCCCAACGATTGGAAACGGGCATTCGCGTCGGCATTGAGGTAGCCGCGCATGACGTTGGGGCCGCGCACGAACAATCGCCCGCCTTCCTCCAAGCCTTCCACCGGTTCCAGCCGGTATTCGATGCCCGGCAACAACCGCCCGACGGAACCCGGTTTGGCGGTCAGCGGCGTGTTGACGCTGATGCACGGCGCGCACTCGGTCGCGCCGTAGCCTTCGAGGATGCGCTGGCCAAATCGCTGCGCCCATGACACGGCGGTTGTTTCCTGAAGTTTCTCCGCTGCCGCGAACAGGCAACGGACACTGCGGAAATCGTACGGATGCGCCTTGCGCGCGTAGCCGCGCAGGAACGTGTTGGTGCTGAAGAACACGGTGCAGTCGGTGTCGTAGATCGTTGTCGGCACGAGCCGGTAATGCAGCGGCGACGGATAGAGAAACAGATACAGCCCGCGCACCAGCGGCGCCAGCGTGCCGATGACCAGGCCGAAACTGTGGAACATCGGCAGGCAATTGAACAAACGGTCGCTGTCCTGAATGTCGGTCGCGGCCAGCACTTGGCGGATGTTGGCGAGCAGATTGGCGTGCGACAGTTCCACGCCCTTCGGTTCGGCCTCCGAGCCGCTCGTGAACAACACGACCGCCGTATGGTCCGCTGAACAATCGCCGGCATCGGGGCGGAACACGACGCGAAACCACGCGCGCAGTTTTTCGATCCGCCCGATGGCGGGCCGCACGTCCTCAAGATAAATCAGTTCCAGCCCGGCGCCTTGCAACGGCCCGGCATCGAGCCGGATCCGCTCCAGAAATACGCGCGAGGTGATGACCTGTTTCAATCCCGCCAGGCGCGCGCAGGCCAGCATCGTGCCCGTGCCGGCGGAATAACCGAGCAGCGCGGGCGTTTTGTCGAGCGCCCACAGGCTGAGCAACACGACGGGCGCGGCATTGACGTTCGGCAGCAACACGCCGATGCGCTCGCGGTCCGGCGAGATGCGTCTGCGCCACTGCCGCGCCAGCAGTTCCGCGCCGATCAACAAGCGCCGGTAGCTCAACGTCTTGCGCGAGGTGTCTTCGAGGATGATTTTTTCCGGTTGCCGGCGGGCGGCCTCCCAGATCGCAGCGGGAATGGTCGGCGGACCGAAAGCGGACTCGACGGCGAACCGTTGCGCCACCATTTTGTCGCGGACCCAGTCGGTCAGCGCCGCGCGCGCCTTGGCGATGGTGGTCTGCGCCAGTACGGGCGGCGTCAATCGTTCGCTGAAATGCGCGGTGACAGTCGGGAACCAACATTTCGGGCCGGGACTTGGCGAGCGCTGCATCCGTTCGACGCCGCGCAGGTAACAAGTGATGACAGTGGCGCGGGTTTTGTGCAGCAGGAACCCGGTGCCGTCGTACAATTTCATCAGCGCGCCGGTGCGCGAGAGGCGTCCCTCGGCGAAGAGCACGATCCGTCCGCCGGCGCGGAGGTGTTCGGCGAGATGTTTCAGCGCGTAGGGCGAGGCGGGGTCAATGAGGAACGTGCGCCGGTTGAGCATGATGCGCCGGCGCAACCACGTGGACTCGGCGATCTCGCGCGAGACGACGAATTTCCAGTCGTCTTCCAGGCAGACGCCCACGAAGAGCCAGTCGAGCCAGGAGGCGTGGTTCGGGATCAGCAGCACCGGGCCGGGCGCGGCCAGCGCCGCTTCGTTGTGGGCGCGGAAACGGCAACAGACCGACAAACACCAGCGCAGCAACACGGCGGGCGCATTCATCAGAGCACGGCGGGCGCCTTGTCGTGGGGGGCGCGCACGCGGAGTTCGGGAATGTGCTCGCGCACGACCCAGCGGCCTTTGCGCCGTCCGCAAATGAATTGTTCGATGCGGAGGTTGGCGAAGACGAAACGCTTGTAGAGCGTGTCGTAGATGTCCTCGACGAAATGGATGCGCGGCTTGAGGTTGTCGTAGAGCAGCGTAAACACTCCGGCGAACACGCCGACGGCGACTTGGGCGCAGGTGGCATTGGCGCCGAGGACGGCGCTGTTGGGGAACTGGTTGACGTAATAGACGCGCTGGCGCGGGTATTCGAGGCAGACAGCGATGAAGTCGGTGCCTTCGAGGCGTTCCGTGACGTTGTCCACTTGCTCGATGTCGCGCGCGTGAAGCGTGCCTTTTTCGCGGTGCCGCGCGATGAGGTGGCGCATGGTGCGCGGATGAATGGCGTAGAGGAAACGGGAGGGAACACCGAGTGTGCGCCCGACGGTCAGGTTTTCCTCGTGCAACACGAGAAACGCTTCGGGGCAATGATCCATTTCGGAGACGGGGCGCAACCAATTGTGCAGTGGTTCGCGGTGTTCGATGGCGTTGGCGGGGCTGCGTTGGAGCGATTTGCCGTTGTAAAGTCCCGTGCGGTTCCAGGTGGTTTCCGTCAGGAACTCGTGTTTGGACCAGGTGATAATCGGGCGCCAGCCCTCGACGGGCGTGGAGGTGTCATACTCGAAATGCACGATCTGGCGTGGTTTGCCAAAGTGCTCGACGCCGTGCCGGACGAGCATGTTGACGACGCCGGGATTCATGCCGCTGCAAAGGATGTGCGGGGCGCGTCGCGGTTTGTCGCGCCGCGGATGAATGCGGCGCACTAGGTCGCCGACTTCCAGATCGTCATCATTGAGCGATGTGTTGACGTAGGAAACGCCGGCCGCGTCCACGGCGGACAGCATGGGCAAGGTGGGATGCGTGGACACGTCGAGCACAATCTGGATGCGGTGCTTGTCGAGCAGACGCGCGAACCATCGTTCATCTTCTGGCAAAGAGAGATGCCGGCGGACAAACCGATAGTCGAGGCGCTGGTGGTCAATGTGCGGGGCGTCGAGCACCCGGCGGTTTTTATCGAGCAACACCAGACGTCCGAAATGACATCGCTGTCCGCCCAGCCGGCGGAGGAAGGCGCGGGCGACGCTGCCGGAGGCGCCGATGATCAACAGGTTGGGGTGGCGGTTTGTGGTGGGCAATCGTCAGCCTCCTTTGTTGTCGAGATTCACCGCCTCCTTCAGTTGCGCATAGAAATCCGGGATGGCGGATGTCACGCGGTTCCAGTTGGAGATCAGCGGGATGCCCAGCGGGTCGCGCAGGTATTCCTCGGCGGCCAGCCGGATGGCCTTGGTGAAAGCGGCCACGGCGCGCAATTCATCGTGGCGGTCGAACGGCAGCGCGTTGTGCGCGGCGTCATCCTCGTACTGTTTGACGGCATCCTGCGCGGCGCGCAGATAACGGACGGTGAGCGTCTTGAAATGGGCATCGGAGAGAACGACGCCCTCGGTGGCAAGATTGCGGAAGAGCGACTTGGCGATCTCGAGGCTCATCTTCGTCAGGCCGCGGGCGGTGTCGTCGGCGGAGATGGATTGATGTTTGTGCTCGTAGGTGTCGGCGAGGTCCACCTGGCAGATGCGGCGGATGGTGATGTTGCGGAACACTTCACAGAGCACGCCCATCTCCAATCCCCAGTCCGCCGGGATGCGGTTGATGCGGGCGAGGTCGGTGGTCATCGAGAACTCGCCGGACAGCGGGTAACGGAAGCTGTCGAGAAAGTTCAGCAAATCAATGTCCCGTCCCAGGATTTTCTGGAAGGCGCGAATCAGCGGCGTCACCAGGAGCCGCGTGACGCGCCCGTAGAGACGGTCCGCGACGCGGGCATAGAAGCCTTTGCAGAAGACGTAATCCATGCTGGGGTTGGCCAGCGGGAACACCAGCCGGGCCAGCAGTTCGCGGTTGTACGTGGCGATGTCGCAGTCGTGCAGCGCAATGATCTTGCATTTGTCGTCCGCCAACACCGCCCCGGTGGCGAGCCACATGTTGCTGCCCTTGCCGGGGCCGCCCACCGAGATGTCGTTCGCGCGCATCAATTCCGCGAGCCGGTGCAGGCGCGGGCCGTCGCGCCACAAAATGCGAACCTCCTGCGGCAACCGCCCGAAATAGCGTTGCGCCTGGTGAAACTGGCTGCGGTCGGCGTGGTCCAGGCCGATGACGATTTGCGCCACGTACGGAACTTTTTTCAGGTGCGCGACGATGTTCTTCAGCGCGGGCCGCTCCATCTCGCTGGCCAGGCACGGCAGGATCAACGCGAGCGGACGCTGGCTCGTGTACTCCATGAGCTTCTGCTCGGCGGCTTCCAGATTGTAGGTCGCGCCCAGACGATGAAACGTTGTAATCACGCCGCTTTGGTGGAAATCGCTCATGTCAGAAAGAGTTTGCACCGGCAACGAAAAACCGGCAACCTTTTTCGGTGGAAAAATTCCGAGCCATCTTGTGGGACGTCTATGGAACGTTGCTCGCCGCGCCGCGCGGCGACCTCGATTCGTTGGTGCGCCGCGAGAACGAATTGCGGGCGGCCTTCGAGCAAACCGCCCGCGAGTTTCATCTCGATCCCCCCGCCGAACAGTTGCACCGGAATTTTCTCACGGCCATCGCGGCGCATCGTCCCGACGGCGTCGCCCATCCGGAAATCCGCATCGAGGAAGTCTGGCAGGAGATTGCTCCCCACGCGCCGCCGCGTGAGATCGCCCTTTACTTCGAGCGGCAGGCCAACCCGAAACAGCCCATGCCGGGCGCGCGGACAACAACGCTCGCGTTGCGGGAGCGCGGCCTGCGCCAAGGGATCATCTCCAACGCACAGTTCTACACCCGCATCGAACTTTCAGAATTGATCGGCGACAACATCTTCGATCCGGCGTTGACGTTCCTGTCGTGCGACCTCGGCGTTGCCAAGCCGGACCTCGCCGCGTTTCAACGCGCCGCGCAAATCCTCGCCCGCGACGGCATCGCGCCGGCGGAATGCCTGTTCGTGGGCGATTCGCCCGTCAACGACATCGCGCCCGCCCGGCAAACCGGTTTCCACGCGCTCCTGTTCGGCCCCGGCGGCGACATCCAGCAACTGCCGCAAGTACTGGAGCTTCTATGAAAATCACCATGCTCCATTACCATCTCAAACCCGGCGGCGTGACCACCGTCATTCGCAACGCGCAACGCGCGCTTGCCGGCGCGCACGAGGTGCGGGTGCTCGCTGATTTCGGCTACGACGATGATCCGCGGACGTTCCCGCGCCGGGCGCGCGAGTATCTTTCCCGCCTTCCGCGCGCCGGCATCCTGCACACCCACAACGCCGGCCTCGGCAAGAATCCCGCGCTCACGTGCGCCGTCAAACGGCTCGCGGAGACCGGTCGCGTGACGATCCTCAACCAGGTCCACGATTTCCCGGAAGAAAACCGCCCGGCGCAGTTGCGTTCTCTCCGTCAACACGCCGGCTGGCAGGCCATGTGTTACTACGACCTGCCGAACGTCCGCTGGGCCACGCTCACCACCGCCGATGCCGAAAAACTGGCGGCGCGCGGCATCGCGAGAGGAAAAATTGTTGTGCTGCCGAATCCCGTTGACGACCAGTTCTTCGCGCAACCCTGCCGGTTGGACGCGCGCCCGATTATCGCCGCCTATGCGCGCGTGCAGGGCTGCCAGTTCGACCCGCGCAAACCATTCCTCTTGTCGCCCATGAAGGTGATGACGCGGAAGAACAACGCCGAAGCCGTGTCGCTCATTGCGCAGATGCGCGGCTGGCAACTGGTCATCAGTCTGGACACCGACAGCGAATACAGCGCGCAACTCAAGCGCCGGGTTCGACGAGAGAAACTGCCGGTGGTGATTGGCGTGGGGAAGATGTTTGATAATCCGCTGCCGTTGTTTCATGCCGCGGAAGCGATTCTGACGACCTCGAAGCAGGAAGGGTTCGGCTATGCTTTCCTCGAAGGCTGGCTCTGCGGCAAACTCGTGGTCGGACGCGACATCCCCGATGTCACCCGCGATTTCACCGCGGCCGGGATGGATCTGCGGCATTTGTATCGCGAGCCGGATCCGGAAAGGCTCGCAACATTCCTGGCGCGCCCGCCCAGGAAGCTGATCGCGCACAATCATCAAGTGGTGATGAGGGAATACTCGCTCGCCGCCTATGCCCGGCGGTACGCGTCGCTCTGGACATGAAGGACAATCATCACCGGCCATCCGTTTCGGTGGGCCGCTTGCCCGATGATTTCGGAATGAGTTTTGGACGGAGAAACTCCTCGATGCTCGGCGTGCCGGCTTTCTGGCTCTGAAGTAACGCCAGCGACCCGCGGTTGACCTCGGCAAATGTACGGAAGTCATCGTCGTTGCGATAGAAACGGGAACGCTCCGGTGTGGCGAGCTTGCCGACTTTGCGCAGGTGATAGTGGAACACGATCATGTTGTCGCCGAACATCTCCAACCGTTTGCGCTGCGCCGGCGTGGCGGTCTTTGACAACGCCTCGGCGTAGAGCGATTCCATCTCGTCGAACAGCGGCGCCTGCACTCCCAGCACCATCTCCGGCGTGAACCGCCACTGGAAATCGCCGGTGGCGCGCTTGTAGGCGGCGAGTTTGTCATCAAGCTGCCGGTAGAGTTGCTTCATGGGCGTCGCGGCGGCGGGGCCGTAGGCGCGGTCGAACCACTCGTCGAACAACGCGTCCACATTCGCGCCGGCATTCCAGAGCAGTTTGGCGACGATGTAATTGTGCGCGCCGGCGGTGCCCCACGATTCGATGCCATAATAGTAGGCGCCGAGGACATTGTGCTTCTTCAACGTCGGGAAAATGGTTTTCAGGATCGGCACGCCGACGGGCAACGGCGCGCAAGAGTAGCCGGCGTGTCCGATGAGTTTGGTGGGTAGATCGTAATAAGCCAGCCGACCGGGCGCGCAAGCGCTCCACGCGGCAATCAACTTGTGAAACTCCTGCTGCAATTCCCCGCGATAGAGCGTGCAGCCGTAATAGGCGCGCGGCGCGAGCACGAGCGTCACGTTCGGCTCGACGGCAATCGGTTCGTTCGGCGGATACGTGTAGCGGGCATAGATGTAGCCGCAGAGTTGTTTGTCCGGGTGCTTTTCACGAACCAAGCGCGCCACGGCATTGTAGAACGTCAGGATGCGACGCGTCAGCGAGACGCCGCCGTACTGCTTGCTGCCCGTCCAATCGCATGGCTCGTCCAGCGCCCGGCACTTGGCGCACTCGCACCAGCCGTCGCCGTCCGAGGGCGAGAGCGAGAAATGCCGCTTCTGCGGGTTCTTTTCAATCACCGCGCAGACGCGCCCGGCGAACGCGCGGACCAATTCGGGATTCGTCGTGCAAAGCTTGAACGTTCGCGCGTCGCTCTTCGATGGCTGGCGGCGGACGCCCTTGATGAGCGCCAGAAATTCCGGATGCGCCGCGAGCGTGGCGGCATCGAACGCGCTCTCCCAGAAATGCGAGTGATTCAACGTCAACGCGCAATTCGGGCGGCTCATGCCTTGCGTGGTCACGCGCATCCGCTTGGCCCATTCGGGCACGACCTGTTGTGAGTGGTTCAGATACGGCAGCGAACGATAGGCGAAATCCGGCGCGCCGCGAAGTGTCGTCGCCGGAATACGAAGCGTGCGATGCTCCGGCACATCCTCGCCCGCGTCGCCGGGCAACAACCAGCGCACGCCGACGAATCGTTCCAAAAACTCCATCGCTCCGAACCACGTCCCATTGCTGGCGCCATCCGTCGAATCATGGCCAACGATGAAAAGATTGCCATTGCGCGTTTCGATGCGGAAACCTTCTTCCGGAATGCCTGCGTCCGTGGTGCCCATGCCAATCATAGGCGAACGCGGCTCCTTCACGATTGGCAAGTCTGCGCCCGTCGCTTTCTTCAGCACCCGTCGGAGTTCGATGGCCGCTTCCTTGACGGTCAGCGGCGCATCCGCAGGATGATAAATCACACAGCGTGCTTGGCCGTTCTCGGCGATGGTGAACGTCGCGCGTTTGTTATCGGTCTTGGTTTTCGGGCTGCGCCAGCGCGCGCGATGGCGGTCGGGAATCTCCTTGGCGAGACAATCCACGTCGCGCGCGGTCATGAAACGGTTCTCAACCAGAAACGTTTGATGCTTTTGCAACAACTCTTGAATCGCGTTCTCCGCAGCCAGTCCGCGTTGCGCATCGCCGGCCGGCTGTTCGTGACACTCGCTTTCTTTGCACAACGAGCAGTAATCCACCCAAAGCCGCAGGGCTTGCAGCCGGATTCGCGACATCGGGTCGTTCGTCGCTTGTGGATCAACGCGCAGGGCGGCCTTGCGGATTGCTGCGACGACCGCCTCGGTTGGCGGCTCGAACATCAGCTTTTCCATTTCCTCGCGGACTGCGCGCGCCGGTTCTGCCGCCGCGCCGTAGTAGTGCGCGAAAAAATCCCGGCGCGCCGCGGCCACGTCGAGGTTCAGGTCCCACAGCAAACGGTGATACAGCCAGCGGTTGAGCGGGTCGGGCCAGAACGCCGCAAACGGCGGGCAGCAGTCAAAGAAACCGTCGAACCCTTGCGCGCGATAGAACCGCATGTCCTCTTGCAGCACGTCGTGTTTCGGGACAAGAAACGCCCGTCCCGTCGCCGACATCAGCATCAGCCGCAAGTCGTAGTAATATTCGAAAACAGTCCGCGTGCCGGCGTAACGCTGCGCGGCCAGATAATCCTGCCAGGACTTGAGGTTGTCGCGGTACTTGATGTTGAGAGGATGGTCGGCTGTGAACGGCCCGTGGAGCGTGCCGCCACGCGGCCGGGGTCCATAGAGGAAATCCATCCCTGCGCCGCGGTCGAACAACTCGATCTTGCCCGGCGTCTCTTCGGTGCCGTGGTAGGCGATCCAACCGAAACGGCCTCGCCAGCCTTTTTCAGTCAATCGCTGTCGAATGAGGTTCTGCGTCAGCAAATACCAGTCTGTTGGATTCATCGCGCGCGCCGCGCATTTCGCGCACCGGCAAAGCAGAATGGACGCGCCATCGGGCGGCCACAGGCTGATCAACTCGGCGGCGCGATAGTCGGTGAGGATGCAGTTGGCGGCATTGTCCGTAAACCACGCCAGCGCGTCAGGGTTGGAGAAGCACAGGCATTTCTTGTTGGCGCGACGTTTGCCTGTCCCGTCGTCGGGCAACCAATCTTCTCGGCCGGTAAAGTTGGCGGGTTCCGGCGGACGGCCATCGGCGAAGAACTGTTTGATCAACAGTTCCGGCCAGAGATGGACGAAGCGGTATTGAAGCAAGCCGAGCCGGTTGAGGCGGTCGAGTTCCGCCTCATCGGCCGTGGCGCGGGTATGACTCAACCCCCACTGAACGTGTTCCACCGGCGTGCCGCCGGTCGGAAACGCTTCCGGAATCAAGCTGCTGCCCGACACCAAACGGCTTCTGAACGTTGGCTCCCGTTTCAAGTTTAGCGACGCCGGCAACGAAAGGTCTGCCTGCTTGGGCATCACCACGCTGACCGGCCCCGGCCCGTAAAACCGGCAACCGAGTTGTTCCAGCAGGCTGTAGGCGCCATAGACACAGGCGCGCGACTGACTCGCCTCGATAACCACATCGCCATCGCGCGCCGACAAACGGAACCCGTCATCGCGCACCGCGCCGGGCGACACGCGGAAGATGATCCGGGGTGGCTTCGCTTCTTGGGCGATGGGCAACAATGCGCCGGAGATATCGCACACCCAACGTTGGACTTCACCGGCCGCAAACGCCGCCGGGCCGTCGGCCGGCGCGACGATGGTCGCCACCGGTCGTCCCTGTTCGACCAACAAAACCGCTGCGAGGAGGAGAGAGTTCATTTTATTGCACAAAACCGTTGGCGCGGATCAGTTCCGCCGTGACCGGGTCATAGACACCCGCCGCGTCGAACAACCGGTAAAACTGGAACAAATCGCCGCCAATCACCACGACAAACAACAACAGCATCGCCGCGCATTGCAGGCGTGGCGTCGCCGATGCCTGCCGGGCCAGCGCGACAGCCCCCAGCACGGCGTACATCCGCAGGCACGGGTCAAGGAACAAAATGAACCGGACGTTGAGGATGCTGATGGCGCTCATCACGGCGAGCGCCGCCAAGGTGAACACGAGCACGGCGCGCGGAGAACGCGATGGCAACGCCGCGCCGATCACGGCGAGAAGCATCGTCAGCGGCGACACCAGCATCAGGTCCACCAGATACCGGAACCAGGGGCCGTTCTGGTAGGCGAGCGCGTAGGGGATTTTTTCCTGCATCGCCGCGTAGCTGCGATAGGTGTCGAGGCAGATTTGGAATCCGCCGCTCAACCATACCACCACAGCCAGATGAATCACCGGCGCGACAACAAACGGGACAACTACCGGCAGTTTGTCGCGCCAACCGTCGCGCGCAACCCACAATCCTGCCAGCAGAAACGCCGGGTACAGGAAGAGCATCGTTTCCTTCGTCAGAAACCCGGCCACCAGCGCCGCGCCCAGCCACCACAAATCCGACCGCCGTCGTTCGCCCCGGCAATACCGGTCGAACAACAACAACGCAAGCGCCACGAGAAACGCAAAACAAGTGTCCTGCAACGCGCGCCGCGACAACAACGTGCCCAGCGGCGAGACCACCACCAGCAACGTTGCCAACAACCCATACACGGGCCCCACCCACCGTCGCGCAAGCAAGAGTGTCACGACCACCGTGGCCAGACCGAAGAGCAGCGACAACACGGCGATGTGCGACGTTGTGTAGCCGCCGAGCAACTTGCAGATGCCCACGCACGGCAACAAATAAAACAGCCGGTATGGGAGAGAGCCTTTGTTGAGGAACTCATTTTGCGGCCACGCGGCAACGGCTGCGCGGATGCCTTCCAAGCCGCGTTCGCCAATCAATTGGGCATACGCCCGGTACACCGCCTCGTCGTAACCGGTCCGCTCCGGCCCGGCAAACGTCAGCAACCGCCACACGAGCGCGACCGCCAAGACCACCACAAGGCTCGCCGCCAGCGAGCGCGCCGACGGAAACACCCGCAGGCACGTTTCCTCGATGGGATCCTGTTCTTCGGCTGGCAGCGGGCTATTCAAGCATTTCATGGTTGGCCCCCAGTGTAAACCCTGCGTCATTGTTTGCCAATCTTCGCCAATGCTTCCTCGGCAGCGAACCGCACCGTCCACCACTCGTCGCGCAAGGCTGCCTTCAACTTCGGCTCCGCCCGTCGGTCGCCGATCCGGCCCAACGCCTGCGCGGCGCGCAACCGTACCAACTCGTCCTTGTCGCCCAAGGCCGCCAATCCGGCCTCGAACGCTTCCCGCGCCCGCAAATGACCAAGCGTATAGAATGCAGTTGCCCGTGTCTTCTCGCGCGACAACAACGGCAGCACCACAGGGATTGCATTGGTCGCTGTTTCAAACCGTGCGAGGAAATAACAGCAGACGCGCGCCGCCTCGTCGCTCTTTGCCGAACGGATGGCCTCCGCCAGCATCGGCGCGGCATTGGTGCCGACGATGTCCACCAATTCCTCCACCTTCGAGCGAAGCGATACGTTTGGCGTGTCCACGCGCGTCAACAGGTATGGCAACACCTCCGCCGCCCGCGCCTTCAATTCCTTGTTGGCCGCCTCCGCGCCTTCGTCGCTGATCGCCCGGCGGATCAGGCGCTCCACCGGATGATGCACGTCCACCGGCGCGCACCTCGTTCGGCGCAGGTCTCCTGACCGCGCCGCGTCACTCCGTTGGAGACCTTCGGTCATGCCTTGTGCGGGGTCAGGAGACCCTCGCACAACAGGAGCATCAGTCCAAAACACCGGGCGCGCCTCGCAATCCAAGCCAGCCCCGTAAAACGGTTTCGTCCACGCTGCGTTGTTCGTCCAGCCTTGCGAGTAGAAATCGTTGCCGGCCAGGTCGAGCAGCAGCGCGATCGAGCCGTACTGGCGACGGCCGCCATCGTGGCCGGAGGCTTGCGATTGTTTCGGGTCGGTGCCGACGTAGCGGTCGTCGCCGCAACGGTCGAGCAACATCGCAAACGAATTGTGAATCGCCGCGCCTTGGGCCGTGCTGTCGCCGGTGTAGGTGTCGTTGCCGGTGCGGTCAATCAAGAGGCCGACGCTGTAATCGTGCGCGCCGCCCTGACAGATGGCGCGCGCGGCGTAGGTGTCGTTGCCGCGCCAATCAATCAATGCGCCGCTGCTGAGGTGAATGCCGGCGCCCTGACAATATTGAAATGCCTTGTACGTGTCGTTGCCGTTGCGGTCGAGCAAAAGGCCGACCGAGTACCAGTAGCTTGCGCCTTGGCCATAGACCCCGGCTTCGTAGCTGTCGTTGCCGTCGAGGTCGCAGAGAACGCCGATGCCGCCGCCGGCAAATGGTCGCATTCCGAACCCGAATCCTTGCGAGAGCGAGAAATGCTGCCCCGGCGTCCATGCGCACGGATATTTCCCGCCGGCGAAATACGAATCGTCGCCGGACTCGTCGAGCAGCGCGCCGTAGCCGGCGACGCCGCCGAAACCCTGCGCCTTGTTGGCGGCCCGGTACGACGTGTCGCCGCCGCGTTGACGGAGAATGCCCGCGCCGAAAAAACCGGCGCCCTGACAGAACGTGTCGGCCTCGAACTGCTGTCGGCCTTTGCCGGCGATGAGCGCGCCGCAACCGAACAAGCCCGCGCCCTGCGCGATGTGGCGCGCGGTAAACGTCGCGTTGGAGCCGCAGTCGGCGAGGATGCCGATGCCAAAAAGACCGGCGCCCTGTGCAACGATGTTGGTGGAGACGTATCGGTTGCCGTGCCCGGTGGCGATGACGATGGAGATTGGTCGCCCCTCCAGACCGTTCGCGCCGCCGGCGGAGTTGAGGAAGATGTTGTCGTTGCCGGTGGCAATGATGAGGAACGCTTCGTTGGTGAAGGTCTGGCGCGATTTGCTGGTGCAGATGATCTTGCCGAGCGGCGTGTCGCGGGTGAAATCGTTGGTGGCGAGCAACGGGATGGCCGTTTCCACGGCCTTCAAGAGTTTGTCAAACGCCGACAACAACGCCGCACGGTCGAGCGGAACATCGAGGATGGCGTTGGCAAGCTCGTCGTCCTGCAATTCGAGCGCTTCGTCCCGTCGAAACAGTTCGGGAGCGAGCCGTCGTTGGTCGGTTTTGTCGCTGAGAAACGACAGCGCCCACGCGTCGAACGCGGCGCGGTCCGGTTTCGGGAGCGATGGTTCAATGGCGAGGGCGGTGTCGTAGATGAGTTGGACGGCGGGAGGAAGGTAGGGACGCGCCGCCGGCGCGTCCGCCGGGCGAACAGGTTGAGTCAGCGGGCGAGCCGGCGGCTCGCCCCTACCATGCAGCGAAGCGACAGCCTGAAGATTGGTCAGGATACCGTGAGCGTAGGTGGGGAGTGCCAGCGGATCGCGGAGGAAACGGTAGGCTTCGGGCATCACGAAGGTGGAATCGGCAACGTCTTTCTTGAAGCCGAGATCGTGTGGTAACATGTGAAGTTTGGTGAGCGCCTGCCGGACATAGGCCAAGTCGGTGGCATCGAGCGCCGCCTCGGTGAAGCCCATGGTGCCGAATGCGAGCCACAGGATGCACACGACGGAAATTCTCATGGCGCTCTTGTCAGTCCAACGGAGTGATCGGCAGCAATGGCAGCCGTTGACGCGAACGCTCCCACTCGGCCCGCAATTCTTGGAGATGCAAGAGACGCCACTTGTTGACAAGCTCGAAAGCCGTCTTGGGCAGCGTGCCCCGGTAAATCACGCCGGTTTCGATTTCAATCAGCGCTTCGTGTTCACCGTAGATGGTGTGAAAATGTGGGGGAGGATGATCGCGGTAGTAGAATCGGATGAGGATGCCGTAGAAGCGACACACTTCAGGCATGGAGCGCCTCAGCAGGTGCGTTGCGCGTGATTTCCAAGTACGCCGCGTCCGAACAGATTTCAATGTCTTCCGACCATGTAATTTGTCCGTAACGCCCGATGTGAACCGTGCGGAAGAACGCTTCGTCGGCCAGCGGCGCGAAGACACCCTTGCCGACGTCGGCAGACAGGTCAATGACGCCCACGACACCGTCGGGATACGAGACACGAATCCTGTAGCCGGAGAGTGCTTCCACTGTTGTTGGTCTGTTCACGGCTCGAATATGCCGCAGGGGCATCTTACATGCAAGCATGGTGTCGGCACCGCTTACGCACTTTCCACGCAAGCAACGTCAAGGATCCCAAGCCGCCAAATACGACCGCAGAGAAACCCAAGCGATAAAACTCATTGATACGTCTCTGCCGTCGTAATTCCATTTGGTGTCTTGGTGTTGGGTCTTTCTGCCACGCGTGAAATGCGTTGTCGAACTCTCGACGGTGAACGGTCCCGCATTGTCCAAGAACGACACTTATCACAAGCTCAACCAGCAGGAGGACAACGAGCGGCTTCACGGCTCAGCGCGCTTTGGTTTCCGTTCGTGTTGCGGGGCGCGGCCGGCGGGGCGGACGCCGTGGCGGACGAGTTCCTCGGCGCGGCGGCGGGCTTCGTCCATCTTCGGGTAGCGGATTTCGCGGTAGCCGCGGAGTTGCTCGACGCAACGGAGCGCCTCGATCCAGCGGTCATAGGCGGCGCGGTCGGCGCCGAGCGTCGGCAACACGTGGCAGAAATCCTCGACGAGCCGGATGTACCAGTCGCGGAATTTGCGTTCGGGCCGGTGCCAGTTGGGGAGGACGGCGCGGAGCCAGCGCATGTGTTTGAGAGTGTTCAGTTGCCAGCGTTTCGGGCTGATCTTGAAGCGGATGGTCTTGCCGAAGAGGACGAACTCCGGGCGATTGAGGTGGTGATAGATGATTTTGTCGCCGCGTTTTTCGTCAACGTGGTAGCGGTGGTTGTCGCGCCGTATTTTTTCCTCGCTGGTCATCAGGTGGGCGACAAAAATCTCGTCCTTGATGGCCATCGCCTTGAAGAGGTTCCAGATGACGGCCTTGGTGGCGGCGTGTTCGCGGTCGCGGTTGTCGAGGCGATAAACGCGCTCGACGAGGTCAAGGTACTGGCGGGCGTAGGCGTTGGTGCCGCCGTATTCGAGGAGGTTGTAGAGCCGCCAGACGAGGTCGCGCTCGATTTGTTCGCCGAGATGGATGCTCTGTTCGCTGCGATGGATGAGGTCCTCGAATTCCTTGACCCAACGGTCGCGGGCCCGGTGATTGCGTTTCATGACCTCGATGCGTTCGACGATGAACTGCTCGTAGGTTTCGTGGAACTCGTGCCGGTGAGCGAGCGGCGGGTCGAGGACGAGTTTGCGGCCGAGGTGGAACGCCTTGATGTTGTTGTCGGCGGCGCCGCCCATCGTTTCGCGGAGCGCCCACTCGATGTTGTCGAGCGACACGGGCAGCAGGCTGCGCTGGAACGCGATGCCGAGCATGACGACGTTGGCGTAGAGCTTCGTGCCAAAGAAGTGTTCGCTGATGCCGCTGATGTTCAGCCCGAAGTAATCGTCGGCGCGCGTGGCGCGGCGGATGAAATCCTCGCACTCGGCGACGTTGAAGTCGTGTTTGCCGAGCAAGGTCAGGATGGTCGGCGTCTTGTAGGTGTTGACGACCGCGGCGGTATGTTCCGGGCTGCCGCAACGCTGGTTGCCGGCGGGGTCGAGGCTGCGGGCGGCTTCGAGCGGATCCACGCCAATGAGCAGGTCGGCCTGGCCGTAGGGAATGACGTTGCAGATGCCGTCGTCGCCTTTCGTGAAACTGACGTGCGAATAGACGCCGCCGTTGCGGACGGCGAGGCCCTTCTTGTCGCAGAACTGGACGTGATAACCCTGCTTGAACCCGGCGCGCACGAGCGTGGCCGTGCAGACGCCGATGCCCATGCCGCCGACGCCGGCGAGGTAACAATGCCAGACATCATCGAACGCGCGCGTGGCGGGCAACGGGATGCCGGTGAGGTCAATCTGGTCAATCGGCGCGGGCGGTTTCTGGTTGCGGACGATGGTGATTTCCTCGAAGGCCGGGCAGGCGTAAATCTTCGCGCAGGCGGTGTCGGCGACGCACCAGCTCAGGTCGGTCTGCATCTTCGGGCCGAACGGCGTGCCGGTGATGGTGAGGCCGGGGCAGCCGGTGACCTTGGTGCATTCGAGGCAGAACTCGCAAACGTCGTGGTTGACGTTGACGAAGCGTTTCTTGCGCAGGAAACCGTGTTCCTTGATTTCGCGGCGTTCCGCGCGGGTCTCGCGCCGCTGGCGCGTGATGCCGCATTCCTTGTCAGCGACGACCACCTTGACGCCGTCGCGGAGAATCGTGTCTTCGAGCGTGATGCGCCACGCGTCGCGGTCGCCGGGGTCGGCGCGCGTGACGGGAATGTGTTGATCGAGCAACGCATTGACGATGCGGTCAATATTTTGCCGGTAGGCGGGCGCGCCGGTGATGTCCACGCCGCTTTGCGGGGTGGGCTGGTGGCCGGTCATCGCGGTGGTCTGGTTGTCGAGGATGACGAAGGTGATGTCCTGGCCTTGTTCGAGCGCGTTGGAAATGCCGAGCATCCCGCTGTGGAAAAAGGTCGAGTCGCCGAGGAAGACGACCTGTTTGTTCGTGATGAACGGGTCAATGCCGGCGCCGGTGCCGCTGCCGAGTCCCATGCCGCTGTAGTTGTGCATGAGGTCGCTGGTTGGCTCGAACATCAACATCGTGTAGCAGCCGGTGTCGCCGTGGAAAAGAACGTCCACCGGGCCGCGCCGGTGCGTGCGCCGCATGTAGTCGGCGTCCATGAAATCTTTTTTGATCTGGACGAGCAGGCTGGCGGAGTCGCGGTGCGGACAACCGGGGCAGAAGGTCGGCGTGCGCGGGACGAGATGGGTTGGCTTGTCGGTCGCGGCGCGGGCGAAGGAGGCGGCGCGCTCGACTTGCCGGCGGTCAATCGTGAGGTCGGGATCGTTGAAGACGTCGGCGAGCGGCGCGAGGCGTTCGATGATGATGCTGGGATTGAGGCCGCGGGCGGACGGAATGCCGGGCAGGTCGGCGGGGAACCGTTTGCCCCAGACGTTGGTGCGGCTGGCGGCGCCGGTGTCGGCCTGGTTGAGCCGGTGAATGATGGCGCTGATCTGCTCTTCCATGAAACCGCGGCGTTCCTCGACGACGAAGATGTTGCGGACGTGCCGGGTGAATTCCTCGACTAGTTGCGGGTCAATCGGGTAGCTGACGCCGAGCTTGAGGATCGGGACTTGCCCGGCGACGCCGAGTTCGCGCAGGGCGTGGACGAGATAGCTGTAGCCCAGACCGGTGGCGACGAATCCGATCTCGGCCCGCCAACGCTGGTTGGCGCGGGGGTTGACGATGCGGTTGACGCCGAGCCGGCGGGCGGCGTTGTAAAGCAGGTCGAAGCGGCGCGGGAAATCTGTTTCCCGGATCCACGTGCGCGGCGGCAACAGGACGGTGCGGTTCAGGTCAATCGCCGCCGTGTCGAGCGCGTAACGGCGGGCGGTGTTGATGTCGGGGTACTGATTGGGGAGGACGGTGACGCTGCCGCCGCCGTCGGCCTGGTTGGTGGTGATGATGCAGCCGAGGTAAAGACCCGCTTCGCGGGAAAGTTTGTAACCGAGGTCAACCCAGTCTTTGATTTCCTGGTTGGTCGCCGGTTCGAGGACGGGCATGAAAAGATGTTTGCAGAGATAACGCGAGTCGGCCGGCACCTGCGTCGAGTCGCTCCACGGGTCGTCGCCGATGACGACGAGCGCGCCGCCTTCGGGGTGCGCGCCGGCGAGGTTGCCGAGGGCCAGCGCGTCGGCGGCGACGTGAAAGCCGACGGATTTCATGAGACAAAGGGCGCGCAACGGCCCCATCTGGGAACCGTTGAGCATGGCGGCAGCGAGGGCTTCGTTGTTGGCGATACAGGCGCGGATGCCTTTTTCGCGCAGCAACGGCCCGCACGCTTCCATCGCGTCAAACACACCGGAGATGGGCGAGCCGGGGTAGCCCGTGAACAAATGCGTGCCGCCTTCCGCCTCCAACGCGCCCTTGAACAGCAGCTCGTTGCCGGTGAACACTTCAACGCCTTCGCCTTGGAGGAATCGTGGATCGAGGCTCATGATTTGATTGTAACGGCGCTGAACGTAGCATAAAGTCCGCGCGCCATGCAAACGTATAAATTGTTCTTGATCGGTTGCCTGTTGGCGTCGGGCTGCGCGACGTTCGACGAGAAGGAGCAGACGACGCTGCGGTTCCACGAACAAACCAGCACGTCGCTGCCCAACAAACTTTACCGCGAGGTCGCTGTGCCCAAAACGGGATTGACCTTGCAAGTCGAGCGGTTTCCGGTCTTTACCGAGCGCGACATCGCGGCGGCGGAAATCTACCCGACAGCCGGGGGACCCGCGATCATGTTGCGCATGGAACCCAACGGCGGCATGAGGCT
Organism: Verrucomicrobiota bacterium; assembly: GCA_016871575.1. Classification (GTDB taxonomy): domain Bacteria; phylum Verrucomicrobiota; class Verrucomicrobiia; order Palsa-1439; family Palsa-1439; genus CAIKAP01. Next base: position 18,040 of record VHCW01000003.1, on the reverse strand, counting down.
GGATGAATTGACGACGCGCAGCCGGGGGCGTTACCTGGTGATTTTCCTCGATGGCCGGGCCGTGGCGGCGTGGTTCATGGACAAACGAATCAACAACGGCATTTTCCTTCTCGAAGGCGACTTCAGCGAGGAGGAAGCCAAGAAAGTCGTCGAATCCATCAACCGCGCCAGTAAAAAACGCAACGCGCTATGGTAATGACGCGCTGGTGGTTGCTTTGCCTCGTGCCGTTGACCGCGACCGCGTTGGACCTCGCTTGGCCGACTGACAACGATGCCTTGCGCCGCGGCGACCTCGCCGCGTTTTACCAGCCGACCGCCGAGGGCAGTATCCCGAGCGCCACTTTCGGCTGCGCCCGCCGGGGCGGCCGACGGTTTCACGAGGGCATTGATATCCGCCCGTTGCGACGGGACAAACGCGGCGAGGCCCTCGACGAAGTCCGGGCTGTCGCCGACGGCGTCGTTGCCTTCATCAACGCCAAATCCGGTCTCTCCAATTATGGACGCTACGTTGTGCTCGCGCACCGCTGGGACGGCGTCGAGGTGTACACCTTGTACGCACACCTCGCGGATGTCGCGCCGGGATTGAACGCCGGGATGGCCGTCACCAAAAACCAGCGGCTCGGCACGCTCGGCCGCTCCACCAACTACAAGGAAGGCATCCCGCGCGAACGCGCCCACCTGCATTTCGAGGTCAACTTCCTTCTCAACACCCATTTTCACATCTGGTATCCGCGCCGCGACCCGAAAGCCCCGCCATTCGGCAATTTCAACGGCCTCAACCTCTACGGACTCGATCCTGCCGCGTTGTTGCTGGCCGCCGGGGCGAATCCGAAATTGAATTTTGCCGAGTACGCCGCGCGCCAAAAAATCGCGTTCACCGTTTTCGTACCGGCAAAACCGTTTCCGTGGCTCACGCTTCATCCCGAACAAATCCAGCCCGCCCCCAAAGGCGTGGTGGCCGCCTACGAAATCGGCGCGACAGCGTGGGGCACGCCCATCGCCGTCTGGCCGCGCAGCGACACCGGGGGACGGCGACTGCCGTCGGTTGCCCGCGTGGACGAATCCGAACTGGCGCGCAACGGTTGCCGCGACCTCGTGCAACGCGACAAGCGCGGCTGGTCCTTGACCGAACAGGGACGCCAGTGGTTGGAACTCCTGACCTACACCCCGTGATTTTCTTGTTGTGCGCCTCCTTGTTGTGCGCCGGTCTCCAGACCGCGCACTTCCCCTGACCGAAGGTCTCCTCCTCAATCCCCACGGCGCGGTCAGAGACCTGCGCCGAACGGAGACGTTTGTAGTAACGCACGCAGTCCCGCGCCGTTTCGGGACGGAGTGCGGTTCGTCTGGATCAAGCGATCCCTCGCAACGCCATTCCGCTTCGCTGCCTGGCTCACTACGAACTGCCCTTTGGATGAACCATGGTTCGCCTTCGTTCAACGTTCCGTTGCGCGCCACATTTCAACCCGCAGCGACAACTGTTTCAGTCCGCCGTCAACGCCGCGATTCGTCGCATAATCTCGCGGCCCACGTCGAGATAGACCGCCTTCAACGCTTCGCCCCGCAGTTCATCGAAGTTGGCAGGAAACGGATATTGAAATGGCTCGCCGAACGTGATCGTCAGTTTTGCCGGGCGCGGGAACGAGGTGCCGCGCGGCATCGCCTTGTCAGCCCCGAAAATCCGCATCGGCACGATGGTGGCCCGTGAACGCGCCACGATCATCCCAATGCCGGCGCGCGCCTCCTGGAGTTGGCCGTCCTTGCTGCGTGTGCCTTCGGGGAACATCAGCACCGCTTTGCCTTCGCCGAGCATTCGCAACGCCGCGCGCATCGCCCCGATGTCGCCGCCTTCGCGTTTGATCGGCACGCAGTTCCAGCTTCGCAGAATCCAGTTGGCAAGCGGATGACGGAACAACGTGTCGCGCGCCATGTAAAACGCCTCGCGCCGGCATGCCCCGCCGAACAATGGCGGATCCAGAAAGCTAACGTGATTGCCGGCGAGAATCACGCCCCCCTCCATCGGCAGGCGTTCACGGTGGCGAATCGCGCCGCGATGATAAAGGCGGAAATAGAGGCGGTAAATGCCCCGGCAGAATTGATACCAAAGAGTGCCTTGATTCATTGCGCGCGCTGCTGGCGTGTGATTTGTTCGAGGATGATCTCGACGGTTCGCTCCGGCGGATTGATGGAATTGTCCACCACGGTTGCGCCGGGAGCGACCTGCAAGGGCGAGGTCGCCCGCGTCGAGTCGAGCTTGTCGCGCTGCGCCAACGCCTGCGCCACGCCATCGGTGCTTGTCGCAATCTGCATCGCCTCGAAATCTTTCCTTCGTCGTTTCGCCCGCTCTTCGGGATTCGCGTCAATGTAAAACTTATGGGGCGTGTTCGGGAACACGACCGAGCCGATGTCGCGCCCTTCCATCACGAGGCTGCCGAACTGGGTCAACGACCGCTGGTGCGCCACCAACACGCGGCGGACCTCCGGTATCGCCGCCACGATGCTGACTTTCTCCGCCACGCGCGGCTCGCGCACGGTCTCACCGGGGAAAATGCCATCAATGAACATTCGGACCTGTTGGTCGCAAATGTCGAAGTGAATCCTGATCCGATCCAGCATCGCGATCACCTGCGCCGTGTCGTTTACATCCAAGCCTTCCTCCAAGGCTTTCCACGTCACGGTCCGGTACATCGCGCCAGAGTCCACGTAGATGAACCCGAGCCGTTGCGCGAGCATCCGCGAGATCGTGCTTTTGCCGCTCGCCGACGGCCCGTCCACCGCCACGACCGTCATACGCGGAACCTCAGTTCGTCCCGGAAATGTTTCGCCCGTTTCAACATCGCCTTCAGTTCGACGCCGTCGTTGTTCTCCAACGCCGCCCGCATCTTGCCGAGTTCCTCGATCAACGATTCCAGCGCCCGCCCGATTTCCTGCCGGTTCTGCTGGCAGATTTCCGTCCACATCTCCGGCGGACCGCCGGCAATTCGCGTGAAATCCTTGAAGCCCGGCCCGACAAACTCCAGCGGGTGCGAGCCGTTGTTGCAGACGATGTTGACCACCGCCGCGGCTACCAGGTGCGGCAGGTGGCTGATCCGCGCCACGATCTCGTCGTGCTCCACCGGCGAAAGCGTTCGCACATTGCAGCCGATGGCCTTCCAGAAATCATACACCGTCTGCAACGCCGCCTTGTCGGTTGTTTCCGTCGGCGTCACGATGCAGGCCGCTTTCTCAAACAAATCACGGCGCGCCGCCTCGATGCCGGACTGTTCGGATCCGGCCATCGGATGTGAGCCGACAAATCGCGGCAGCAACCCGCCCAGCGCCGCCACGACCGGGTATTTCACGCTGCCGACATCAGTGACGATGCAGTTCTCCGCCAAGGCCGGCTTGAACTGTTGCGCCAGCGTTTCCATCACGCCGATGGGCGTTGCCAGCACGACCAACTCGGCATCGGCCACGGCCTTGTGCAAATCGGTGCCCGCTTCATCCGCCGCGCCGAGTTTCCACGCTTCATCCGCCGCTTCGGGCCGGCGCGCCCAGAGCGCGACGCGTTGCGCCAGCTTGCGGTGGCGCGCAGCGAGGCCGATGGAGCCGCCGAGCAATCCGGGGCCGATGATGGTGATTTTGCGGAACATGGCGGCGGTTGTTGTAGCAGCAAACATTTCGTTTGGCAATCCTCGCGGGCAATGTGGTCTGCGGTGATACTGCTGTCGCGGTGATACTGCTTGCCGTTCCCTCCAAAATGACATACTAAACGAACGGTTGCGCCCGTAGCTCAGCTGGATAGAGCATCGGATTTCTAATCCGGCGGTCGCGTGTTCGAATCACGCCGGGCGCGCCATTCATTTTCAAGCACTTGCAGCGAGTGGCATCTTCGCCTGAAAGTCGCCTGTCGTAACTCTTGCTTTCAGCTTGTCGCCATTCGGCCACGTCGCCACAACGAAGTTGTCCCGCCGCACCCCGACGCAAGCTCGCGTTGCTCGCGCCCCTGTCACCAGGAACACGCCAAGTTTCAACCACCATCATGCCACACCGCCCACCAACTGCCAGCCGCTATTTTCACAAGGTGCATTCGTGCTGTCGCGGTGCATTCGTGCTTGCCTGCCTATGCCATCTTGTGCAATCTTACACCTGTCTATGAGCATCAACACACACCACTACGACTTTCAAATCCGCGTCCTCATCACCCGTGAAGACGGCGAGTTTGTCGCTCATGCCTTGGAATTAGACCTTGTCGGCTACGGCGCAACTGAAAAAGCCGCCCTCGACGAACTTGGTCAGATGATCGAATCGCAACTTTCCTTCGCCGCCCAACAAGGCGACGATAGCCTGATCCCATTCCAAGCGCCGCCTGAATATGTCAAACGCTGGGAAGCCGCCAACATCGCCGCCCTGAAACACGAACTTCAGCCCGACAAGTCCATCAAACTCGGCGCCAAGGCCACTATCGTCACTTTCAGCAAGCAGGACTTGAAAGCTGCCCGCCACCAGAAATTCCAACCCGTCCAGCCTGCCCTTGCCTAAACCCAAGAAACCCGACGACGTTTTCCGCATCCTGCGCGCACACGATGCCCGGTTTCAATTCTACGAGAACCGTGGGAAAGGCTCCCACCGCATGATCGAGCACCCCGACATCCACGGCCAGCGTCGCGCCTGTCCCATCCCCTACCACAAAGGCCACGACGTCAAGCCCGGCATCCTCCGTCAAATCATCCGCCGCTTCGATCTCCCCCACAACATCTTCGGCTAACCAACCACCCTTCCGCCATCCGCTCCGCGCAAGCTCGCGTTGGTCGCGCCCTGTCACCAGAAACGCGCCAGTGCAACTTTGCGTTACTCCTTCCCTACATCCATCACCACACGCAAACCGAAGTGGTAGCCGCGAAGCGACGGGACGCGGGCGCCACGGTCGGCACAGCGGCAAGACGTGGCACCGAAGAGCCACGAACCGCCACGCAACACACGGTTCGCCCCGGATGCGGCACCGGTCGGATCAGTGGCAGATTTGGCACTGTACTCCCCATGCCAATCCTGACACCATTCGTACACATTGCCGTGCATGTCGTATAAGCCCCAGGTATTCGGTCGCCTCTGACCAACGGGATATGATCTGCCGCCGGTGTTGCCTTTGAACCAAGCGTAGTCACCCAACTTGTCAGTGTCATCTCCATAGCAGTAGTCCGTCGTAGAGCCAGCTCGACACGCATACTCCCACTCGGCTTCCGTCGGCAGCCGGAACGTCTGGCTTGGAACTTCTCCTTTCAACGCCTCCAAGAACTTCTGACAATCTTCCCAACTCACGGACTCCACTGGATTCTTCGCGCCCTTAAACCGGCTCGGATTATTGCCCATGACTTTCTCCCATTGCTTTTGTGTGACCTCATACTTGCCCATGTAAAACGGCTTGCTGATCGTCACCTTGCGGGTTGACTGCTTCTCGCCCATCATGAACATGCCGGCGGGGATGAGGACGAATTCCATCTTCACGCCGTCGCCAAGTTCAACCGTCATTTCCTTCAACGGAGTTGACGGCACGCTTGGACTCGCCGTTGGTGCGACTGTGGGTTTGGTCGCCGGTGCTGTCGGCTGTTTATTCAACAGCAACGGCGCAACAGTGGCTTCCAGCCGTTTATCCTCTGGACTTGCGCCGCCTGCCATTGGCTTAGGCCAAACCGCTTTTGAATCTCGGTATTTCTGCTTGAGCGGAGTGTCTGACGCTTCGATAGCTATGACCTTCTCCCCAGCTATTACTCGTACAACATAACCGCTAAGAGATAATCCGGTAAATCCAAGAGCGCTTTTACTTGTCCTCGTTGAACCGTCTTCGCTTGAGTATTTCTGTTGCAAGAGGGTGTGTTCGTAGGACGAAACATCAGGCGACCTCACCGAAAAACCTATGGACTCATATCTTTTCAGAAACACATTCGTACTTTGAAGATAGCACTGCTCATCATCCCCGACGGTCACAGGGGAGACCATAAATGCCCACTCCACATGATACTCAAATGCACTGGTATGCATGTTCATCAGTGTAATGTTGACTGTCTCTCGACGTTTGTGACGCGATGTGAGGACACTACCGGGGAAAAATGTATCAGGAACAGGGTAAGGAGAGGCTGAACTTGGAGTATCTTGAACGTCGTCCGCCACATGAAAACCTACAGCACGTCTCCGTTCCGATGCGACTTTCAAATGCACCGCTTGCCCGTATGCTTCTGCCACAAAAAGCACTATAATCAGTAGTCGTACCAAGCTCATAGCAGTTCGCATCAATTACTTTTGCTGGTCTCTCTCAATGATGACTTTCATTGCAACTACACTGCCGCCAGCCTACCGCCGCGCCCCGTTCGATTCAAGCCAATCCGCGCCGCTGTTTTCGACGGATGGAAACAACCCGCTTTACGCTTTCTCGGCGGGACCATCCGCGATCACCACGACCGCACCGACCGACCGAAATTTTTTCCGAAAGAGCCTCTCGCAAGCCATCAGGTTACCTCCGGTAACTCGGTTTGATGAGATGGCTATTGTAGGCCGCTTCTGCGAAGCGGCGTTTTTGCTGGGGATTTCGCCGACTCGCAGAGTCGGCCTACAGCAAATTGTCGCCATAGTGGAGTTACCGGAGGTTCCCATCACTCAATACAGCCCCCCCGCCCCCACTTCGCCCTCATACCCCCGCCATCGCAAACTCAATACCGCACCGAAACCTTGTCGTCAGAATCGTAGTAACTCCGCTGTCGTTTTCCGTCGCAACGTGTCGCAGACCGTCGCCCGACACAACGCGAACACCGCGCGCCCATCGTGTTTCCTTCACAAACTCGCTTGATCGTGCAGTGACCATTTTCGCTTTGCAGTGGCGACGGGAGCGACTATGTTTCACAGCATGAAAACGATTTGCACACTTCTTCTCTTGGTGGTGGCCGCGCAGGCCGACTGGCCGCAGTTCCGCGGTCCCACCGGCAATGGACACGCCAAAGCCACGGGACTGCCGCTCACCTGGTCCGAGACGGAGAACATCAAGTGGAAGACCGAGATTCCCCATCGCGGCTGGTCCACGCCGGCGATCATGGGCGGTCAGGTCTGGATCACCACGGCCACACTCGAAGGCAATGATTTCTTCGTCCTCTGCCTCGACGCGAACACCGGCAAAATCCTCTTCAACGAAAAAATCTTCCACTGCGACAACCCCGAGTCACTCTACAATGCCGTCAACGTCAATTGTTACGGCACGCCGTCCTGTGTCATCGAGCCGGGGCGCGTTTATGTTCACTTCGGCGTGTACGGCACGGCCTGCCTGGACACCAAGACGTTCAAGACGCTCTGGAAACGGGATGACCTCCCTTGCCGGCATTATCGCGGCCCGTCCTCGTCGCCGGTTCTTTTCGAGAACCTCCTGATCCTGAGCATGGACGGCGTGGATGTGCAGTACCACGTCGCGCTCGACAAGAAGACCGGCAAGACCGTCTGGAAAACCAACCGCTCGGTGGCGTGGAACGACGAACACATTGACACCAAGCTCGCGAAAGACGGCGACCGGCGCAAGGCGCACAGCACGCCGATGATCGTCACCGTCAACGGCAAGCTCCAGATGCTCAGCGCCGGCGCCAAGGCGTCCTACGCCTACGATCCGCGCACCGGCAAAGAAATTTGGCGGTTCCAGTTTCCCGACGCATGGTCGGCGGCGCCGATCCCGCTTTTCAGCCACGGGCTTGTGTTGCTCATCAGCGGCTTTGGGAAGACGGAACTCTGCGCGATCCGTCCCGACGGCAACGGCGACGTGACTGACACCCATCAGGTGTGGCGACTCGACAAAGGCGTTGCCAAGACGGCGTCGCTCATCGTTGTGGGCGATTTGTTCTACATGGTGCGCGACGATGGCATCGCCACCTGTCTGGAAGTCACCACGGGCAAGGAGGTCTGGTCGGAGCGGTTGGGCGGCACGTTTGCGTCCTCGCCGGTGTATGCTGACGGCCGGCTCTATTTCTTCAACCAACAAGGCAAGGGTTTTGTCGTGAAACCGGGCCGCACCTTCAAGTTGCTCGCGACGAACACTCTCGACATCGGTTGCATGGCGTCGCCCGCCGTGTCCGACAACGCGCTGTTCATTCGTACCAAAACACATCCTTCTCTTTCCAAGACTCACCTTTACCGGATCGAATCCGCCAAGTAGAACCTGATGAGATACGCGCCACTGATCCTCGTGGTGTTGTGGCTCGGCGCAGGTTGCGCGAAACTTCGCGTCAAACCCGCCGCCGCGCCGCCTCCGGCCAAAGCGCCGGTCATCGAACCGGTCATCACGCCGGTGACGGCGGAACCGGGGAAGATCGCTCAGGTCAACGCCGCGCACCGGTTCGTGGTGGTGGATTTTGGACGAATGACGCCGCCGGCGCCGGGCAGTCGTTTGACGGTCCATCGGCGCGGTCAACCGGTGGCGATGTTGGGCTTGACGGAATCGGCGCGTGGTCGCTTCGTGGTGGCCGACATCCTCGAAGGCGATCCGCGAACCGGAGATGAAGTGTGGCTTGTGAAAGGAGAGGGCAAGCCTTGAAGATCAACATTGGCGCTTGGGATTTGGCGGTGATCGTGGGCTATCTGGTGGGCATTGTGGGACTGGGCTGTTGGGCCGGATGGCGGCAGCGGCGATTGCCGTCGGGCGAGAGCAAGGATTACTTCCTCGCCGGCGGGACGTTGACGTGGGTGGTGATCGGCGCGGCGTTGTTCTCGACGAACATCTCGACCATCCATCTCGTGAGCCTCGCGCAGGAAGGCTACGTCAACGGGCTGGCGTACGGGAACTTCGAGTGGATGGCGGCGTTCACACTGATCGCGCTCTCGTTGTTCTTCGCGCCGTTCTACATTCGCTCGCGCGTCACCACGTTGCCGGATTTCTTGGAGAAACGCTACAATCGCCCGTGCCGGGACTGGCTGGCGGTGCTCTCGATCATTTCGGCGATCTTCATTCACATCGGGTTCTCGCTCTACACCGGCGCGGTGGTGTTGCGCGGACTGTTCGGAATCAACATCTACACGAGCATCATCGTGACCTCGGTGTTGACGGGGCTGTACACCATCGTCGGCGGCCTGCTGGCGGTGGTGCTGACCGAATCCATCCAGACGGTCATCCTGTTGGCCGGCGCGATTTGCATCACAGTCATTGCGTACTGGCAAGTGGGCGGCTGGATGGCGCTCAGTGACGTGGTGGAGCCGGTCAAGCTGACCGTGCTGCGCAGCGCGGAGGAATCGCCGACGTTGCCGTGGTATGCGGTGTTCCTCGGCTACCCGGTGATCGGGCTGTGGTATTGGTGCGCCGACCAGACGATCGTGCAGCGTGTGCTCGGCGCAAAGGACGAAAACCACGCGCGCGTCGGGCCGCTGTTCGCCGGGTTCATCAAGATATTGCCGGTGTTCATCTTCGTGTTGCCGGGGTTGCTCTGCTACGCGCTGATCCAGCAGGGCAAACTGCCGAACGAATTGGCGGACTCGGCCGACACGTACGCATTCATGATCGGGCATCTGCTGCCGGTTGGCTTGAAAGGCTTGGTGGCGGCATCGTTGCTGGCGGCGTTGATGAGCACGGTGTCGGGCGCGCTCAACTCCATCGCGACGTTGTTCTGCTACGACCTCTATAAACGATTCAAGCCCGACGTGCCCGATCACAGGCTGGTGGTGATCGGACGCTGGGTGACGTTTGTCGCGATGGTGGCAGCGATCATCTGGTCGCCGTTCATCAGTCATTTCAAGAGTATTTTTCAGGGGGTCACGGCGGTGATTTGTTACATCGCGCCGCCGATCACGGCGGTGTTCCTGTGGGGCGTGTTCTGGCGGCGCGCGTCGGGCCGGGCGGCGCAACTGACGTTGTATATCGGAACCGGCCTCGGGTTTGTCGTGTTCCTGCTCGACTGGTTCAAGGAACAGACCGGCTGGAACGTGCCCTCGATGATGGCGACGTTTTATCTGTTTGCGTTCTGCTCGGTGATCCTCGCGGTGATCTCGTGGCGGAAGCCGCACGAGCACACCGAGGAAAGCGGGCGCCTCGTCTGGGCGCATCCGCTGGAGTCGCTGAGTTTTCGCGGCTGGCCCGGCATCGGCAACTACAAAGTGCTGGCCGGCGTGTTGTTTGTCGTGATGGTCGGACTGTACATCGTGTTCCGCTAACAGAAGGAGAACCATGAAATCTGTCGTCTTGTTGCTCGTTGTCGTGCTGGCAGGTTGCGCCGCGCCCCAGCCGAAACGTTACGCGTGGGTCACCGGCTTGAAAACGGAGAAAGCCTCTTACTACAAACAACTCCACGCCAACCCATGGCCGAGCATCAACAAGCTCCTCAAGGAATGCCACATCCAGAACTACTCGATTTACGTCAAGGAGATCGAAGGCAAACTCTACCTGTTCAGCTACCTCGAATACACCGGCAAGGATTTCGACGCCGACATGAAGCGGATGGCTGCCGATCCCGAAACGCAACGTTGGTGGAAGGAAACCGATCCGTGCCAGCAACCGCTCCCCGATGCCGCCCTCAAAGGCCAAACCTGGTCCGACGCCGAAGAGGTCTATCACCTGCCATAACCGCGCACGAAGGGATCCCTCGCGGTTTGAACGGCTCATGTTATCGCGATGGTAATGCCGGTTGACATCGCAGTTCGCATTTGGCAGCTTCACCGTGCCATGAAAACCAGAACAATCACCAGCGAACGAACCAGCAGACGCGAATTTCTCGGTCGCGCAGCCGCGTTGGCGGCTTGCGCCCTCGTGCCGAGACAAATCAGGGGAGCGACCGCGACTTCCGCCAGACCCAATTCCGTTTTCCACGGCGTGCGCATCGGTTGCATCACTTACAGCTACCGCAGCATGATCAGTTCGGCGGACGACACGTTGAAGGCGCTCCTTCAAAATGGCCTCAGCGAGGTGGAATTGATGGGCGGTCCCATCCAGGAATTTGCCGGCATCAGCGCCGCCGGCGGCCGCGGCCGCAAAGCTCCCCCGCCCAAACCGGCGGCGAAACCGACCGATGCCGAACGCGAAGCCCAACTCGCAAAATGCCGGCAACTGCGCAAGATCTACAACAACGCCGGCGTGACCATTCACATCCACAAGACGCCGTTCGGCCAGTCCGATGAGGAGATTGATTTCAATTTCCAAATCGCCAAGGCGCTGGGTTGCGTTGGTATCACCACTGAGCGCAGGGATGATGTCGCCCAAAAACTGGCGCCGTTCGCCGACAAACACAAAATCTGGATTGCGTTCCACAACCACACGGCCAACTGCCCCGTGATGAACCAGACCGATCCGATTCTCGGATACGGCCAATACGTCGGCTTCAATTTCGATATCGGCCACTACTTCGCCGGCACCAAGGGGCTGTCGCCGATACCGGTGATTGAAAAATATCACGATCGCATCGTCAGCCTTCACCTGAAAGACCGTACTGCCGACGGCGGCAACCTGCCGTGGGGACAAGGGAAAACGCCGATCAAGGAGGTTCTCCAACTCATGAGGAAGGAGAAATGGACATTCCCGGCCGACATCGAGTTGGAATACAAAATCCCGCCCGATTCCAACGCCGTGGCCGAAGTGGGCAAGTGCGTCCAGTATTGCAGGGAAGCGCTCGCCTGAGCGTGATTCGTCATTCGGTTGCGATAGCCGGGATGCGACAAGCTCTACTAACGTCTCGGAGGGTTTTCAGGGGCGTGATGGGGGATACAAACTCGGTGTGTTGATCATGAAATCAATCACTCTCTGGCTCACGCCAGCTTCCTTCAAATCGAGAATCTCTGTGGTTGTCAGGCGATACACCACGCGTGTGTTGCGGATCTGGCTCAGGATGACTTCGTCTGACATGCCCGCTTTGGCCAGCGTCTTGATGTCGTCGGGGCTTGGCGCCGGCACGGAATAGCCGGGCGGAAGTTTGACGACCCGTGGCGGCGGAGTTGTTTCGCAGCCGGCGCCGATGGATATCACCGCGATTGCGAGGGCGCATCTTGTTGGCAATCTCATTGCGTGTTCCTCAGTCTGACATTCGACGGCACAAAAAGTGGCGGAGGGGGCGAGATTCGAACTCGCGAGGGCCGTTAGACCCCACACGCTCTCCAGGCGTGCGCATTAGACCACTCTGCCACCCCTCCGCAACGTCGGCGCGACTGTAGCCGGTCCCGGCGGCTTGTGCAAGCTTGCATGACGGGCAGCGGTGGTTTAGAAGAACGGCATCATGAGTTTGAAGGTGGAAGATTTTCAAAAGGAACTGGCGGACGCCCTCCGTCATTATGAAAAATATGTCGTCTGCATCGAGAAGACGCCGGACCAATTCTTGAAGAGCCTGCAATCGTTGCTGGAGAAGGCGATCAAGGCGTTCGAGACGCGGGCGGCGGGTTTGCGTCACGGCATTGCGCTGGACGGGCACGTCACGATCATCCTGAGCGAGACCGACGGGGCGAAGCCGTTGTGCGGCGTTTACTTCAACCTTCATTCCCCCTACCGCAAGAAGTGATTGGCAGCAGGCCGCCTCGGGTATAACATACTGACGGGTGAAAGACACTACACAGAAAGTGTTATGGGCCGTGCTGCTTGTGGCCGTTGGTTGTGGTCCCCCGCAGACACAACTTGAGCGGGAGCCGGTCCGATTCGGCTTGGCGCTGGAAGCGCCCGCCGCGCTTTCCATCATTGCGCTCCAGAAGGACTATTTTGCCGCCGAGGGACTGGAGATGAGTGTCGTCCCCTACGCCAGCGGGGCGCGCGCGTTCTCGGCAATGCTGACGGGGGCGGTGGACGTGGCGACGACGGCGGAGGTGCCGGTGGTGGCGGAGAGTTTTCAGCGGCAGGATTTTCGCGTGTTCGCCAGCGTCGCGTCGGTGGGCAACCTCCATTGGGTCGTGGCGCGCAAGGACGCCGGCATCGAGAAGGGGTCGGACTTGCGCGGGAAACGAGTGGCGACGCAACGGGCTTCGTCTGTCCACTTTTTCCTGCACCTGTTTTTGTTGCACAACGGCATGGTGGACGGCGCCGTGGCGTTGTCGTTTCAGAAGATCGAGGATCTGGTGCCGGCGCTGGTCAATGGCGAGGTGGACGCCATTTCGACGCGCGAACCGTATGTGACCGAGGCCGCCGACCGGCTTGGTGAGAAAGTGGTGGTGCTGGGAGCGCCCGGCGTGTACGTGCGGTCGCAGCACCTTGCGGCCTCGGCGGCGTGGTTGCAGCAGCATCCTGGAGCGGCGCGGCGGTTGGTGCGCGGGCTGTTGCGGGCGGAGGAGTTTGTGCGGCGCGCGCCCGCGGATGCGAGGCAGATCGTGGCCAGGCGCGTGGGGATGCCGCTGGCCCGGTTGTCGGCGGAGTGGGGGCAGGTTTATTTTCGGGTGGGGCTGGAGCAATCGTTGTTGCCGCAGTTCGAGGAAGAGGCGAAATGGATGCTCGACCAGAAACTCGTGACGGCGAGGCCGCTTCCGAACTATCTGCGCCTGCTCGACACGACGGTGCTGGATGCAGTAAAACCCGAAGCGGTCACGATTGTGCGTTGAGCCATGAACATTGCCACCAAACTCCGCCTGGTTGTGCTGCTGCCGTTGCTGATGATGCTGACGGTTGGCGGCATGCTGCTGCATTTCAACCGGGTCGTTCACAGCCATGCCCAGCGCGAGTCGGTTGCGACAGATGTGGCGCACGGCACGTACGAGTTGAACGTACTGACCTACGAGCACCTGCACCGGCGCAACGCGCGCACCCAGGAGCAGTGGCGCCGGAAGCATGCCACGTTGAACAACTTGCTGTCCGGCGTGAGGTTCCCCGGCGATTCCGACAGCAGGATGCTGGAACGGGCGCGCTGGACAGTGGCGGAACTGGACAAGTTGTTTGCTGAACTCACCCGGAGCGATCCTGCCGTGCCGAAGGACTTGGAAACTCATCTGGTGGGCCGGTTGTTGACCGAATCGCAATCGCTGATGTCGCTGGCCACCAGCCTGTCGCACGCCGCTGAAACCATGCGCATTCAAACCCGGCGCCGGTCCTATGTGCTGACGATTCTGTTCATCGCAGCCACAGCAGCCGGCATGGGCGTGGCGTTGTTGTTGCTGAGCTACCACGTCGCCCGTCCGATCCGCAGCCTGCAACGGGGCGCTGAAGAGTTGGCCGCCGGCCGGCTCGAGCACAAGATTGACAACACCACCAACGACGAAATCGGCACGCTGGCGCGGGCGTTTGACTCGATGGCCGAGTCGCTGCAACAGCGCATTGCCGAGCGCGACCAGGCGCTGGCCGCGTTGCGGCTGGACGAGGAGCGGTTGGAGGCGCTGGTCACACTCAACCAAATGGGCGAGGACGTTACCGTAAAACAACTGGCCGACTTCGCGCTGGAAACAGTCGTCACGCTCACCGGCAGCAAGATCGGCTACCTCGCGTTCATGAACGAGGACGAGACGGTCCTGACCATGTACTCCTGGTCCTCGCAAGCCATGGCCGAGTGCGCCATCACGGACAAACCGCGCGTCTATCCGATCGAAACCACCGGTCTCTGGGGTGAGGCTGTCCGCCAACGCAAGCCGGTCATCACCAATGACTACGCCGCGCCCAATCCGTTGAAAAAGGGCTATCCTGAAGGCCATGTCCCCGTCCTCCGTCACGTGAACGCTCCCATCTTCGATGGCGAGCGCATCGTCATCGTCGCCGGCGTCGGCAACAAGGACGAGCCGTACAACGAGGCCGACGTGCGCCAACTGACGCTCATGATGCAGGGCATGTGGCGTCTGGTGCAGCGACGCGAAGCCGAGGACGACCTGCGCCGGCACCGCGATCACCTGGAAGAACTGGTTGCGGATCGCACCGCCGAGTTGAAGCACGCCGAGGAATCGGCCCGCCAGGAACGCGACCGCGCGCAGACCTATCTCGACGTGGCCGGCGTCATGCTCGTGGTGATCAATGCCGACCAGACCGTGCGTCTGATCAACAAGATGGGCTGCCAGATTCTCGGCTACAGCGAAGCGGAGATTCTCGGCCAGAACTGGTTTGAACGGTTTCTCCCGCCGTCCAACCGCGATGAGGTCTTGGCCACGTTTTGCAAGCTGATGACCGGCGCGATGGAGGCAGTGGAGTTCCATGAGAACACCATTTTGACCAAAACCGGCCAGGAACGGCTCATCGCCTGGCACAACATTCTCCTGTACAACGAACGCGGGGAAATCCAGGGCGTGCTCAGTTCCGGCGAGGATATCACCGAGAAACGCCGCGCCGAAAACCGGCTGAAAGAGACCGCCGCGGCCCTCGCCCGTTCCAATGCCGAGCTGGAACAATTCGCCTACGTCGCCAGCCACGATTTGCGCGAGCCGTTGCGGATGATCACGAGCTTCATCCAATTGCTCGAACGCCAGTATCAGGACAAATTCGACGCCGACGGCCTCCGCTACATCGGCTTTACCGTGGACGGCGCACGTCGCATGGAACAACTCATCACCGACCTCCTCCAATACGCCCGCGTCGGCACCCGCGGCAAGGAGTTTGTCTCCGTGGACTGCAACCGCGTTGTCCAGATGGTGCTCCAGAACCTCGACATCGCCATCCGCGAGAGCCAGGCCGCCGTTTCCATCGCGGGGACGCTGCCCAGCGTGAAGGGTGACGACGTGCAGTTGAGCCAGCTTTTCCAAAACCTGATTGCCAACGGCATCAAGTTCCGTCGGCCGGAAGAGCCGCCGCACATCGAGATCGCCGCGCGGCGCGACGGGCCAGACTGGGTCTTCAGCGTCCGCGACAACGGCATCGGCATTGACCCGAAACATTTCAGCCGGATCTTCGTGCTCTTCCAACAACTCCACACCCGCGACAAATACCCCGGCACCGGCATCGGGCTGGCCGTGTGCAAAAAAATCGTCGAGCGCCACCGCGGCCGCATCTGGGTCGAGTCCGAGCCGGACAAGGGCGCCGCCTTTTTCTTCAGCATCCCCGCCGGGAAAATCACTGGCGTGACCCCGGTTCTTGAGTAGGTTACGGCCATGCAAGAACTCTACCGCAAACTGTTGGAGTTCACCCAGGAAGGTGTGCATTGCTACACCTTTGACGAGGGGCGCATCCTCATGGCCAATCCCGGTCTGGTGCGTTTGCTTGACTGGGATGGCCCGCCCGAATCACTCATCGGCAAACGCCTCGACGAGGTTCTCGCGTATGTCCAGCCACCGGGCGTCATCCGTCGTGTATTGGAGCAGACCGGCGAAATCCACGACTACGAATATCATTTCAAGACGCTCAAGGGCGATGATCGCTGGGTCCTCCACGATTCCTTTCTCATCACCGACCCGTCCACCGGCGAACGCGTTGTCCAGGCGATTGTGCGCGACATCACCCCGCTCAAACACGCCGAGCGCAAACTCGCCGCAGAAAACGAGCGCCTCGAGCACCTTGTCGCGCAACGCACCACGGAACTGGCGCGCGCCAATGCCGCGCTCCAAGTGCAGCTCGACGAATACGCCCGCGTCGAAAAAGCCCTCCGCGTAAGCGAGGAACGGTTCCGCCTCGCCGTCACCAATGCCCCCATCGCCTTCTTCCAGCACGACGTGCAACTGCGCTACACGTGGATCCATTATCCCCAGGCGCCATTTCCCACAGGCGACTTCATCGGCAAGACCGATGCCGAGTTGCTTTCACCGGAAGAAGGCGCCAGCCTCACGGAGTTCAAGCGCCGCGTCCTCGAAACCGGCATCGGCGGGCGCGTGACACTGCCGTTGACGCATGGCGGAGTCGCCTGTTTTTATGACGTGACCGTTGAACCGCTGCGCGACCCGCGCGGCGCGGTCATCGGCCTGACCTGCGTGGCGCTGGACATCACCGAACGCAAACACGTCGAGGAAAATCTCCGGCTTTCCAACGTCGAGCTGGAACAATTCGCGTACGTCGCCAGCCACGACTTGCAGGAACCGCTCCGCGTCATCTCCGGTTTCCTCCAGTTGCTCCAGCATCGCTACGCCGGCCGTCTCGATCCCGACGCCGACGAGTACATCCGATTTGCCGTGGATGGCGCCGGCCGGATGCGCAACCTCATCCGCGACCTGCTCGAGTATTCCCGCGTCGGACGCCGCGGACAGCCCTTTGCGGCCGCCGATTGCAATGCCATTGTCCAGACCGTCATCAGCAACCTCCAGCCGGCCATCGCCGAGAAACGGGGCCGCGTCACCTGCGATCCGTTGCCCGTCATCCACGGCGATGCCACGGAACTGACCCAGCTTTTCCAAAACCTCATCGCCAACGCCATCAAGTTCCACGGGCCGCAGCCGCCGGAAGTCTGCCTCACCGCCCAACGGTGCGGCAATGAGTGGACGTTCCGCGTCCGCGACAACGGCATCGGGATTGACCCGAAAAATTTTCAGCGCGTCTTTGTCATCTTCCAACGCCTGCACACGCTCGAAGAATACTCCGGAACCGGCATCGGCCTGGCGCTCTGCAGGAAAATCGTCGAGCGCCACGGCGGCCGCATCTGGGTCGAGTCCACGCCCGGCACGGGTTCCACGTTCCATTTCAAGCTGCCCGCGCAAGGAAACAATCCGCTATGAACGGCCAACCCATCCGCCTCCTCCTCATCGAAGACAATCCCAGCGACGCGCGGTTGCTCTCCGAAATGCTCTCCGACGTCCACACCGCGCCGTTCGAGTTGATCTGGTGCGACCGTCTCGCCAAGGGCCTCGAACGCCTTGGCGCCGGCGGCGTGGATGTCGCCCTCGTGGACCTCGCTCTTCCCGACGCCACCGGCCTCGACACCGTTGTCCAAACCCGCCGACAAGCTCCCGACATTCCCATCATCGTGCTGACCGCTTCCTCCAGCGACGAGAAAGCCATTGCCGCCCTCCGCGCCGGCGCGCAGGACTATCTCATCAAGGGCTGGGCCGACAGCGAACTCATCATCCGCACCGTCCGCTACGCCATCGAACGCAAACGCACCGAGGCCGAACTCGCCCGTTACGCCCGCGAACTGCGTGCCCACAACGAACAAATCCAAGCCGACCTCCTGCTGGCCCGCGAAGTCCAGATGGCTTTGCTGCCACAACAGTACCCGACATTTCCACCCGGAACAAAACCGGAGCATTC
>VHCW01000002.1 GCA_016871575.1 Verrucomicrobiota bacterium | reverse complement strand
CCGACGCGGCCTCCGCAGAGGCCGTCGTCCTTTGAAACTGCTGATGACTCTTGGGCAGAGGGTTCAGAGCCTCAATCAAATCGAAAAACCATCACAACCTTTCGTACGGTGAAACAAATGGGCTAGGAGTCCGAACAGATTTCCGAGTTGCAGATTGACCCTTGATATTCATCGCAGAGGAATTTCCTTGTTTACCGCGGGTGGGTCAAGCACTATTTTGTCAGACTCGGCAGTTTCTGCCGCAGGACGTCACCCGGTGATTTGGTGTTGAAGCAGTTCATTTCATTTACTGACGAGTTGTTGAAGGTGGTCAAGTGCAACATCGGCTTCGCGGCCTTTTGGGGCAATGACGGCAAGAAGCTCGGTGGGGGTACGCGTGTCAATGTCCGGCGGACGGTTCGGGTTGACAGCTTTTAAGTCATAAACCGCGTCTTCGATGTCTTCGGCTTTGGCGTCGGCGTCACGGGCTTCGCGGATGATGGCCGACAACTTCTGCTCCAGTTGCTCAAGAGTTTGCTTGTCGGTCTTCTTCGCTTTGCATTTCTCGCAGAGATCGTCTTCCAACTCCTGAGTTGTCCTCTGGTCGCGGCGTGAAGCGCAGTTGGTCGGCCTGTGTGGAAGACGCGGGGCGTCATGAGCCTTCGTCGTCGAGCGGGCAAAGGGGTTCGACGTGCACAAGGCGAAGGGCGGCGGCAAAGGTGAGTATGTTTTCGTTGTGCCGACAATAGAGACGTTCCGCAATGATCTGGAACGGGCGGGGATTCCTTACAAAGATGCGCAAGGGCGGTTTGCGGATTTCCACTCGCTGCGGGTGACGTTCTGCACGAACCTCCAGAAAGCGGGCGTCCCTCAACGGGTGGCGCAAGAAATCATGCGGCACAGTGATCTGAAGCTAACGGCGAAGGTTTACACGGACACGGCCTCGCTGCACACATGGTCGGCGATTGAGAAGCTTCCCAGCATTGGCGGAACAGTGTCACAAATACTGTACCAAAAATTAGTCGTAGGGGGTCATCCAGTGGCAGCGCCTGTCACAATGGGTTCAGAGCATGAAGTGAAGCAAAGCTCGGTAAACGTGGGGGATAGTCACGCTCTGGCAGAAGTTGGCACAGAGGGACAGAATGAGAAATGGCGCGCCCAGCAGGAGTTGAACCTGCAACCTTTGG
This sequence comes from Verrucomicrobiota bacterium, assembly GCA_016871575.1. Classification (GTDB taxonomy): domain Bacteria; phylum Verrucomicrobiota; class Verrucomicrobiia; order Palsa-1439; family Palsa-1439; genus CAIKAP01. The sequence continues at coordinate 112,906 of VHCW01000002.1, read as the reverse complement.
TTCCGTAGACCAACGCTCTATCCAATTGAGCTATGGGCGCGCAGAGATGGATTTCAACTCGAAATAACGCGGTGAACTGGTACGCCATGCCCTGTGCCAATGCAATAGAAAAATTCCCGACCGGGACCGTGAGCCGCGCTTGCCTTGGGGAGACTCCGTGGTGTAATGAAACATGGCCGCGGCGCGGATGGCTCCGCCGCACCAATAACATGAGCACGTTTATGAATGACACAATCACCCGCCTCTTTCTTCCCTGTCTGTTGTGCCTGTCATGGCCGGCACACGCGGCGTCCCGCCCGAACATCATTGTCATGATGTCCGATGACATGGGCTGGTCCGATCTCGGTTGTTATGGCGGCGAGATCGAGACGCCCCATCTCGACGCGCTCGCGAAAAACGGCGTCCGGTTCACCCAGTTTTACAACACTGCGCGATGTTGTCCCACGCGCGCCGCGCTGCTGACCGGGCTGTATCCCCATCAGGCCGGCATCGGGCACATGATGAACGACCGCGACCTTGACGGTTATCGCGGCGATCTCAACCGGAAATGCGTCACCATCGCGGAGGCGCTCAAGCCCGCCGGCTACCGCAATTACATGGTTGGCAAATGGCACGTGACCAAGAAGATCGCGCCCGATGGCGAAGCGGAGAAGCACAACTGGCCGTTGCAGCGCGGGTTCGACCGGTTCTACGGCACCATCCACGGCGGCGGCAGTTTCTTCGACCCCAACACGCTCACGCGCGACAACGATTTCATCTCGCCGTACGCCGACCCGCAGTATCGCCCGAAGGAATTCTACTACACCGACGCGATCAACGATCAGGCCGCGCGTTTCGTCAGCGATCACGCGCGCAACCATCGGGACAAGCCTTTCTTCATGTACGTCGCCTACACGGCGGCGCATTGGCCGATGCACGCGAAGGCGGCGGACATCGCCAAGTACAAAGGCCGGTACGACGCCGGGTACGATGCCATCCGCGCGGCGCGCGTGGCGAAGATGAAACAGCTCGGCCTGATTGATGCGCGCTGGCAGACCGCGCCGCAGAAGGGCGGCGCGTGGAGCGAGGTCGCCGACCGCGAGTTTGAAATCCGCTGTATGGAAGTTTATGCCGCGATGGTGGACTGCATGGACCAAGGCATCGGCCGGCTCGTGGCAGAGTTGAAACGCACCGGCCAGTTCGACAACACGCTCATTCTTTTCCTGCAGGACAACGGCGGTTGCGCCGAGGGCATGGGCCGCAACGCGAAAAATCCCGCGCCACGCCACCGCGCCGCCCAGCCGTCGCTGCCGCCGCTGGCCGCCGATTATCTCCAGCCCGACATGATCCCCAAACAGACGCGCGACGGTTACCCGATGCGGCAGGGCTACGGTGTGTTGCCTGGGGCGGCGGACACCTACCACGGCTACGGCGAAGCGTGGGCCAACGTCAGCAACACGCCGTTCCGCGAATACAAACACTGGGTGCATGAGGGTGGCATCAGCACGCCGCTCATCGCGCATTGGCCGCGCGGCATCCCTCGCGCACGCCGCAACAAACTCGAACCGCAGCCCGCGCATCTCATTGACCTGATGGCGACCTGTGTGGACATCGCCGGCGCAACGTATCCGAAACAGTTCAACGGCGTTCCCACTCAACCGATGGAAGGCGTCAGCTTGACGCCCGCCTTCGCCGGCAAACCGCTGAACCGTTCGCAGCCGATCTTCTTCGAGCATGAAGGCAACCGCGCCGTGCGCGACGGCCAGTGGAAACTGGTCGCCAAAGGCCCTGCCGGGCCGTGGGAGTTGTACGACATGGCCGCCGACCGCACGGAGATGAACAATCTCGCCGCCCAGCAACCCGAACGCGCGCGCGCGATGGTGGCGCAATGGGAAGCGTGGGCGAAACGCGCGGAAGTGCTCCCGTGGATTTGGAATCCGCCCTACGGCGAAAAAGCGGCACCGGAAACCCCGGCAAAGAAGGGAAAGAAGAAAGCGAAACGATGAGAATGTTGTTCCTTGCCCTTTTCGGCGCGCTCGCCGTTGCGAGTTCTTCCGTTGCGGAACAGCGGCCCAATTTCGTCATGGTTTTCATTGATGACTTGGGCTGGGGCGATTTTTCCTGTTTCGGGAATCAGGATGCGAAGACGCCAAACATTGACCGGTTGGCCGCCGAGGGGATTCGATTCTCACAGTTTTACGTGAACTCGCCGATCTGCTCTCCGTCGCGGTGCGCGCTCACCACCGGCCAATATCCACAACGCTGGCGGATCACTTCCTATCTCAACAACCGCGCCGACAACGAGCGCCGGGGCATGGCCCAGTGGCTCGACCCGCAAGCGCCCACGCTTGCCCGCTGCCTCAAGGACGCCGGTTACGCCGCCGGCCACTTCGGCAAATGGCACCTCGGCGGCCAGCGCGACGTGGATGACGCGCCGCCCATCACCGCCTACGGTTTTGATGAATCGCTGACAAACTTCGAAGGCATGGGGCCGAAACTGCTCCCACTCACGCTCAAGCCCGGCGACCAGCAGCCCGCCAAAATCTGGGCCGACGCCGAACGACTCGGCCAGCCGGTCACGTGGATGTTGCGCTCGAAAATCACCACCGGATTCATTAACGCTTCGATTCCATTCATCGAAAAGGCCGGCCGCGAACGAAAACCGTTTTACATCAACCTCTGGCCGGACGACGTTCACGGCCCGTGGTGGCCGCCGGTGGAGAAATGGGCCGAAAGCAAACGCGCCCGTTATCTCGCCGTGCTGGAAGAAATGGATCGCCAACTCGGCCAACTCTTCGACCACATCCGCAACAGCCCGTCGTTGCGCCACAACACGCTCGTCCTCATCTGTTCCGACAACGGCCACGAACCCGGCGCCGGCAGCGCCGGGCCGTTGCGCGGCGCGAAAACGCAACTCTACGAAGGCGGCATCCGCTCGCCGCTCATCGTTTGGGGACCGGGCATTCTCCAGAAAGACAAAGCAGGCGCGCACAACAACACCTCCGTATTCGCGGCCTTCGATCTCGTGCCGTCGCTGCTCGCGCTCGCCGGCGTGAAGCCGCCGGCGAATGTTGCGTTTGACGGCGAAGATGTTTCCGCCATGCTCACCGGCAAGGCCGACAGCTCGCGGCGTGCGCCGATTTTCTGGCGGCGTCCGCCGGATCGCAAATCCGCGCCGCCGTTGATCACGGAAATCCAGCCGGACCTCGCCGTGCGCGACGGCAAATGGAAACTGCTTTGCAACTACAACGGCTCGAAACCGGAACTTTACGACCTCGAAGCCGACCGCGCCGAGTCCGTCAATCTGGCTGCGAAACATCCCGAAATCGTAAAACGTCTCACTGCCGCTGCTACCACATGGCATCGTTCGATGCCGCCCGACAACGGTCCTGCGCTCGGCTCCGCGCCCGCCGGGCGAGGCAAGAAGAAACATTGATGATTTACGACAGAAACGCCGAGACACAGTCTCGGCCTGCAAGGGATCAGTTGGCGCTGTTCATGTAGAGCGCCAGTTCGGCGGCGGTGAAATCGCAGGGCCGGCGGGTGCTGTCCGTGTTTTTCACTCTCACGGTGTTGATGCCGAACTTCAGGGCAGAGGGAGGAACGGAGAAGTATTTCAAGTTCTCCGGCTGCGGGGATGCCTTGTTGACGGTTATGGGAGGGAAGAGTTCCACGGTGTCGGGAGTGTGCGCGTCGAGCTTGGTTCCATTGAGCCAGGCCTCGACGCGAATGTCCTTGCAGCATGCCTTGGTTTCGAAACGGAGAAGGGCGTTCTTGCAGTGGCTGGGGAGTTTGTCGGCGATGAACATTTCGAAGGACTTTTCGTTGCGCGCGGGGAAGATCCTGCCGAACATCGTGCTGGGGGTCGCATAACAGGTGTAGAGCTTGTCGGAGCGATTCAGGACGTCGAGATCCTTGAAATTGGTGAGGAGGTCGGAGGTCAGTTTTTTCAGCTCTGCGCGAGGAACGCAGTAGGTGTTGAAGAAGCTCACGCCGTCGGCGCCGCGTTCGAGGAAACTCAAAGTGGCGGCACGGTAGGTTTCAGGGACGACGTAGCGACGGTCGTTGGGATCGTGGCCGGTGCCGGCGAGTTGGACGTGAAGATAATTCAACTCGCCGAAGATTTTCGCCTTCTTGCGGCTGGTGACAAAGTCCTCAATGCCGACATCGGCAGTTTGCACGTAGTAGGAGGAGACGGTGATGCCGTCGAGATAACCGGCAGCGTCCCAAGTCAGAACGTCGAGGCCGATGTCATAGTTGGCTTGGATCGTGGGCAAGACCCTGACGCCAAGCTCAAGGCGTCGTCCGCGCGATTGGCCGACCTTGTCCAGCATCGCGCGGATGCGCTGGACGTGGGCGGTCATGACGGCCCTGCCGGCGTTCAGGTCATCGTGGTAGAAGAAACGGGGGGCGCGCTGGAAGTCGAGTTCGACGCCATCCACGTCGTAGTTCGCACAGATTTCCTCAAGAACGGCGAAATAGAAATCGCGGACTTGGTGAACGCTGTAGTTGAAGACAGGCAGTGAGCCGAGGGTGCCGGTGAATTTGGGGTCGTTGCCGAGGCGGTATTCGGGGTGGTCGCGCCAGAAATTGTTGTGGGTGGGGAACTGTTCTTGTCGGACGTAGTGGCTGTCGTTCATCCGGAAGCTCACGATGAAACGTTTCTGTTGTTTACGGGCGAGTTGCAGGGCGTCCCGCAGCGGGTCGCCGCCGGCGGCGAGGTTGTCCACCATTTTCTTCCAATTGGGGAATAGCTGCAGGTCACGCGGGTGCTTGTCAGGCTCTTTCCAAGTGAGATCCACGCGGGAAGGATAGCTGTAAAACCTCCAACCCATCGGGCAACAGACAATCGTGTCCACCTGCGTGTTTTCGATGGGATCGAACTGGGAGGCGAGGGATTTGGCTGAAGTAGTCCCCAGGAGTTCGGTGAAATACCGGCACTCCATCGTGGCGACTTTCGAGGGAGTGAGCGTGGAAGCAGTTTTGGTGGAGAACCCAGCGGCGAACAGGCTGGGAGCGATGAAGGCCAGGCAGAGAAACGCGATGGAGAAGAGTTGTTTAGATGTCATGTGAGTGCTCCGTCAAAGTTGAATGGAAGGGTACGTTTGTAGTAACGCACGCAGTCCCGTGCCGTTTCGGGACGGAGTGCGGACCGTTTGGCCGGAACGATCTCCCGCAACGCCACTTCGCTTCGCTGCGTGGCTTACTACAAACCATCCTTTGAATGTGGTTTGACCAAGCACTGGGCGGCAGCGACACTGGGATTTCACGGACGCTTGTCGTTCTCCCACACTTTCACCTCGTCAATCTGCATCGTGCCGGCGAGGCCGATGAGGAAGACGATGCGCGATTTCTTTACGTCGAACACCGTGCCGGTTGCTTGCAGGACAACGTCGTCCACTTTCGCCACCGCCTTGTTGCCGCGAATCTCAACGAGCACGCGATGCCACTGGCCGTCAGCAAGACTCACTGGCTTCCGGTCCAGCATCTCGGTGCGGTAGAACTTCGGGTCGGCGAGTTGTTCCTTGGTCGGCGGCGCGAGCTTGTGGCCTTTGGCTTTTTCGGCGGCCTGCGCTTTCTTGGATTCAAGGCTGCCGCGATCCTGTTGCAAGGCGGCGAACTTCGCGCCGAGCGAAACGCGCAGCAGATGCGCTGTGCCGCCAAACTGGCTGTCGCCGTCCACGAGGAACAACACCATGCCGGGTTTCGCCAGTTTTACCGAGAACTGGATCGTCAGGTTGCGTCCGTCAACCGGCACGCTGATCGCCGGGCCGTGGCTGTCGTCGGGCGCGCAGACGCCTTGCAACGCACCGTCCACGATGCTGAAGCTTTTCGCTCGCCCGCCCGGCTGCCATTTCGCCGGCAGCGATGTGCCGGAGAAATCTTCGTTCAACAACAATTTACCCGAATCCTTGGCGGCGGCGATGGACAGGATACAAGCGACGACAACAAAAAAGTGAGGTTTCATTGTGAGCGCGACTGTACCGCCGGCGCGTGATGTTGTGCAAGTTTGTGTTTGCCTCTGCGAAACCATGCGGTACGTTCCCGCAACCATGAAGTTTATTTACATCATTGCAGCGACAGTGCTCGGCTTGTCGCCCCTGAAGGCAGCCGACTGGCCGCAGTGGCGCCACGATGCGAACCGCACGGCGGAATCGCCGGAGAAATTGCCGGCGCAGATGACGCTGCGCTGGGTGCGCGATTTTTCGCCGCGTGTGCCGGCGTGGGAAGACCCGCTCAATCAGGACCTCATGCCGTTCGACACGGTGTTTGAGCCGGTGGTGCTCGGCAACAAGATGTTCGTCGGGTTCAATGACTCCGACAAGCTGCTGGCGTTGGACATCGCCAGCGGGCGCGAACTCTGGCGGTTCTACGCCGACGGCCCGGTGCGGCTCGCCCCGGCAGCATGGCAGGGCAAGGTGTATTTCTCCAGCGACGACGGTTTCCTGTATTGTGTCAATGCGGAGAACGGGACGTTGCTGTGGAAGTTTCGCGGTGCCCCCAGCGAGCGGAAGGCGCTCGGCAACAGCCGGCTGATCTCCGCGTGGCCGGCGCGCGGCGGACCGGTGATCCGGGATGGCGTGGTTTATTTTGCGGCGAGCATCTGGCCGTTCATGGGCACGTTCCTTTATGCGCTCGACGCGGCGACTGGCAAAGTCGTCTGGGTCAACGACGAAACCAGCGCGCACTTCATCAAACAACCGCACAACGCGCCATCCTTCGCCGGCGTCGCGCCGCAAGGTTCCTTGGTGGCCACGGAGAAAATGTTAATCGTGCCGGGTGGGCGCTCGGTTCCCGCCGCGTTCGACCGTGCCACGGGGCGGCTCCTCTATTTCAACATCGCCGAGGGAGGCAAAGGCACCGGCGGTTCGCTCGTGATCGCCGACGAGAAGGAGTTCTTCGTCCACACGCGCGGGCGCGGCGTGCGCGCCCACGATCTGACAACGGGCAAGAAGTCGAGCGCGCCGAGCGCCGACACGCGCGGGCGCAGCCGCAGCCGCGATTCGTCGTCGAGCAAAAGCTCCGGTTTCGCGATCAACGAACCGGTGTTGAGCAAGGGGCATTACTATTGCGGCGCGGATTCTTCCATCAAGTTCGCCGCGCGGGTTGAAGCGGAGCAGAAGTTTGAGGCGGCGAGCTACGCCGTGTTGAAGGCGCGGGGCGCGTTGAATGATGCGCACGAAAATGTTGACGAAAAAGCCATCCAGCGCGCCAAGGCCGCGCTGGAGAAAGCAGTCGCCCAAGCGCAGCAGGCCAAAGACCTTTTGGACAGCGCGAAAGAAGGCACGCCGCCGGTGTTGTCCAAGGTCGTGCAGGCGTGGAAGACGGACAAATCACTGCAATGGGAAATCAACGCCGACGCCTCCGGCGACATCATTCGCGCCGGCGACAGGCTTTATGCCGCGGGATCAAACACCATTGTGGCCATTGAGCTTCGTCCGTCGGGAGGCCAACCCGCCATCGTCTGGTCGCAACCGGTGCAAGGCACTGTGCGCCGGTTGCTCGCGGCCAACGGCATGTTGTTTGCCGTCACGATCGAAGGCCGGATCATGGCTTTCGGTTCCGGCGCCGGTCAATCCGCGGCGATCAAGGAACCAACGCGCCCCCTCACCCCTGCGCCGGCCGCCCTCGAACAGGCGCGCGCCATTCTCACGCGCACCGGCGCGAGCGATGGCTACGCTTTCTGTCTTGGGTTGGACGACGCCGACCTGCTGGTTGCACTGGCTGCGTCGTCGCAGTTGCACATCATCGGCGTGGACGCGGACGCGAAGAAAGTGGAACTGTTGCGTCGTCAGCTTGACGGCGCCGGTGTGTACGGCGCGCGCGTGGCGTTGCTGGCTGCCGACCCGTCGGCGTTTGGCGCGCCGCCATACATTGCGAGTCTCGTCGTGGCGGGCAAGTCATTGGTTGCGCGACTCGGTGACGCGGCGACGTTGCGCAGCGTCTATGAGTCAGTGCGTCCGTACGGCGGGTCACTTTGGGTTCCGGGCGCGGTGACTGCTGCGGGATTGCCGAAGGCGAAGGTCGAGGTTGTCGGCAATGCCGTGCGCATCATTCGCGAAGGCGCGTTGCCCGGCGCGGGCGATTGGACGCACCAATACGGCGACGTGGGCAACTCGGTGAAGTCCGACGACCGGATCGTGAAACTGCCGCTCGGCTTGCTCTGGTTCGGCGGCAACACGCACATGGATGTGTTGCCGCGCCACGGCCACGGGCCGTCGCCGCAGGTCATCGGCGGCCGGCTCTTCATCGAAGGCATGGACGGCATCAGCGCGCGCGACGTGTACACGGGGCGTCGTCTCTGGAAAACCAGCGTGCCCGGTTTGAACGCCGCCGGCATCTACCACGACCACACCTATTTGCATGATTCGTTGACGACGCTCTACAGCCAGCGACATCTTCCCGGCGCCAACGCGCGCGGCGAAGATTTTGTGGCGACCGAGAACAACGTCTATGTGGCTGCCGGCAACCAGTGTGTCGTGCTTGACGCGGCCACGGGCAACATCATCCGCCGCATCGAGATGCCGGGCGGCAAGGAGTGGGGCTACATTGGCGTTTGCGGAGACGTGTTGTTTGGCGGCACGGGATTTGCCCACTTCAACAAGCGGTTTTCATTTGTCTCGCCTGACTTTTCGTCGGGCATCGGCGATTTTGCCGCAAGCGCCGGCCTTGCCGCGTTCGATCGGCACACGGGCGCGCTGCTCTGGCGGACCGACGCGCGTCACAGTTTCCTTCACAATGGCATCGTTGCGGGCGGCGGACGCGTGTATTGCCTCGACCGCCTGCCGAGAAGCGCCGAGGTCAAGGCGGCCCGGAGCGGGAAGAAAGCGACATCGGACTATCGGATCGCCGCGTTCGATTTGCGCACAGGCCGGCAGCTTTGGGAGAACACCCGCGAGGTTTTCGGCTCGTGGTTGAGCTACTCGAAAGAGCACGATTTGTTGCTGCAAGCCGGGGCGAGTGCTTCCGACCGTTGGAAGGACGAAGTAAAGGAAGGCATGGCCGTGTTGCGCGCGAAGGACGGAACCAACCTGTGGCGGAACGCAAAACTCAAATACACCGGCCCGTGCATTCTGCACAACGACCTCATCATCACCACGCCCACCTCCTACAAACAATCCGCCGGCGCTTACGGCCTGCTCGACGGCAAGCCACATGCGATCGCCAATCCGCTGACCGGCGAAAAGCAGCCGTGGCGCATTTATCGGACCTATGGTTGCAACACGCCCGTGGCTTCCGAGTGCGTCATGACCTTCCGCTCCGGCGCCGCCGGGTTCTACGACCTCGAAAACCACGCCGGCACGGGCAACTTCGGCGGCTTCAAATCCGGTTGCAGCGCCAATCTCATCATCGCCAACGGTGTGCTGAACGCGCCCGACTACACCCGCACGTGCAGTTGCGCCTACCAGAACCAGACATCGCTGGCGTTCGTTTCCATGCCTGAACTGGAAATGTGGACGTACAATTCCGCCGGCCTCGACACTCCCGAAGGCAAACAAATCACGCGCGTCGGCATCAACCTCGGCGCGCCCGGCGACCGGCTGGCGCCCGACGGCACACTCTGGCTCGAATACCCCGCCACAGCCGGCATCTCACCGCAACTTCCGGTCACCATCAACGCGGCGCAAACGAATGTTTTCCGACGCCATTCCAGCGCCGTGTCCGGTGACAGCCATGCGTGGGTCGCGGCGTCGGGCCTGCGCGATATCAAGTCCATCGTCATTGTCCCGCGAATGGAAAAGATCGTCCTGCCCAAGGCGCCGGCTTCCAAGGACGACGATGACGACGACGACAGTTCGGAGACCGAGAAAACAGATGAAGCGACCGCTGCCTCCGTCGCGCTTTCGACGGCGCGCTACACGGTCCGCCTTCATTTCATGGAACCCGACTCCATTGAGCCGGGCCAGCGGGTGTTCAACGTGCTGCTGCAAGGGCAACCGGTGTTGAAGGATTTTGACGTCGTCAAAACCGCCGGTGGCGTTCTTCGCGGTATCACGCGCGAATTCAAGAACATCGTCTTGAATCCACAACTGGAAGTGCGCCTGCAACAATCAGCCGCTTCCAAGTTCGGCCCGTTGCTTTGCGGCGTCGAGTTGATCATGGAAGCGCCATCGCGTTAAGCGTCCGGGACGGACGCCGCTACATCAGGCCGACCGACTTCAAAAACGCCTCGGTCTTGCGCAGGGCATCTTCCCACAACACGGCGTCGAAGATGATGTGGCCGTGCTTGCCGCCTTCGTTGACGACCAGTTCGCAGCGATTGCCGGCTTTCAGCATCGCCTCGTGAAACGCTTTCGCGCCTTTGAACGGCGTGGTTGTGTCGCCGGTGCCGTGGAAGATGATCGTGGGCGGCACGCCGGGTTTCACGTGATGCACCGGCGAGATCTCGCGCCAACGCTCGCCGATCTTCGCGTTGCCGTAGCCTTCCGTCGAAGTGTCAATCACCGGGTAAAACAACACCAGCGCGTTCGGGATGCAGGAGACGCTTGTGTCTTCGCCCGCTTCGTCCACGCCGTCAAACAACGCCAGGCTCGCCGCGAGATGGCCGCCGGCGGAACCGCCGTTGGCGGCGATCTTCTGCGGGTCAATGCCGAGTTCCGTTGCGTGGGCGCGGACGTAACGCATCGCCGAACGCGCGTCCTTGACGCAATCGAACACGGTGGCGCCGGACTTTTTCTGGAAGAGACGATACTCGACGCTGATGGCGACCATGCCGCACTTTGCAAAGTGTGCCGCGGCCGGATATTGCCGGCGCGGCGTCATGCCGGTCCAGCCGCCGCCGTGGATCGTGAGGAAACACGGACGCTTGTCGCTCGGCTTGAAGCCGGGCGGCTCGAAGATGTTCAGGCGCAGTTCGCGTCCGCCGATCTTTTTGTAAACCACGACGCGGGTCGGTTCGAGTTGCGCCGCCAGCTCATCATAGAAGCCGCGCGCCGGCTTCGTGGCCGCGCTGGCGCTGGCGGACAACAGTAATGCGAGGGCGAGGATTAATTTCATGACAACAGTGTGAGCGGGTTCTGGCGTGTCGCCAGCGGAAACGTGACAGGCCGGCCGCCCAGCCGGTGCGATTCGAGCACGGCACAGATCATCTCAACCGTCACGCGCCCGGCTTTCGCGTCGCACAACGGAGCGCGATCCTCGCGCATCGCGGCGATCAGGTCGCGCGCAGCCAGTTCGTGGCTGGCGACCGGTTTCACAACGTCCGCGCCTGCCGGACCGACTGGTTCTTGCGAGGGGATTCGCCGCGCAAACGGGTCCTCGTCCACACGCAAGTCAATGGTTCCTTTCGTGCCGACCAGTTGCAGGCCGAACCCGTCGGCTTTGCTGCCCGCGCGTCGGACCGACTTGAACACCAACGGCACGCCGCGCTCCATCTCGAAGCGCGCGTGCAATTCGTTGCCGCCGACCGGGCCGACGCCTTCCGCGCCCTCCTGCAAGTCCGCGCGTGTGACGGGACGTCCGTCCTGCAACAATTTTGCCGTGCAAGCGAGCGGCTTGCCGGCGACGAAATGCGCAAGGTTGAACACGTGCGAGCCGAGCACCCAGAGATCGAGCACGCCGCCGCGCTCGTCTTCCTTGCCGCGTCCGCGCAGTTCGCGCAACTCACCGATGGCCGCGTCTTTCGCCGCCACCGGCAAGGCCGGGTGATAACGGTTGCGGTGCGCCAGCGCGAGCTTCACGTTGCGACGTCCACAGGCGGCGACAATCTCGTCGGCCTCCGCCGGCGTCCGGCAGAACGGTTTTTCCATGTAAATGCCGCGCGCGCCGGACGCGATGGCGGCAAGCGCCATGTCGCGATGCTGGTCAATGTGTCGCAGCGCGATCGAGACGATGTCAGGTTTTGTCTCCGCGAGCATCGCGCGGTAGTCAGCGAAACCTTTTACGCTGAGCCTCTTCTGCGCTGCCGCAAGCCCTTTCGGGTCGGCATCGGCAACGGCGACTATCTCCGTCTCCGGCAGGCACAGCCACATGGTGTCGAGGCCGTGTCCATAATTGCCGCGTCCCGTGTGGCCGATGACGGCGACGCGGAGTTTGCGTTCGTTTGACGCCGCGCGAATGGCAAAAGCGATTCCCGATGTTGCGGCAACAGCAATGAACTGACGACGATTCATGCGCGCCATCATTCAGAAAACGGAATCGGTTGCCAAGAACAAATTCTGACGGGTACTTTCGGTAACCGCATCGTCGGGACCGGTGCAACAACCCAGTTGCAGCAGCGCTGCGTTCGCCTATAATCCCCGGGCAGGAGACACGATGACCAAGCTGCCATTGCTCGCATTTCTGGTGGGTGCCAACGCGCTGTGCGCAGAACCGGCGATTGTCCAGACAGGAACGTTGTCGGCGCGGGAAGCCAACCAAGCCGCCGCCGTGGATGAACGGTTTGTTTATGCGATTGGAAGCACTGTTGTCGCGAAGTACGACCGCGCAACGGGGCAACGCCTTGCGCCCAGCACCGGGACGGCGCACCATCTCAACAGCGGTTTCCTCTGGGAAGGCCGGCTGTATTGCGCCCACTCGAACTTTCCGAGGAAGCCCGACAAGAGCGAGATCATGGTTCTCGACACGGAGACGATGGCGTTGAGCGTGTTCAAGGATTTCGGCGAGTATCGCGGCAGCCTGACGTGGGTCGTGCGGGAAGGTGGCCATTGGTGGTGCAACTTCGCGCACTACGGCGCTGACAACGCAAAGACCGTGCTCGTCAAGCTCGACGACCAGTGGCGCGAACAAGGCGCGTGGACTTATCCGCCAACAGTGATCCAAGACTTGGGCAGGATGAGTATTTCCGGCGGTGTCTGGAAAGAAAACCGGTTGCTCGTGACCGGGCACGACAAACGGGTCATGTACCGGCTGCGCTTGCCGGCGAAGGGCGATGTGCTGGAACTGGTGGACATCCTGCCGTCGCCGTTTCCCGGCCAAGGGATCGCCGTTGACCCGAAGACCGGCGGTTTCGTCGGGATCAATCGCGCGCAGAAGGCGGTTGTTTTCGGCGAGCTGCGCACACGTCCATGACAGCGCGGAGGATGTACGGATTGTTCTTCTCCGAGTTTTGATTCTGCTCGGACCAACGATCATAGCCAAGTTCACGAAAAGCGACTTTGTCCGCCTTGTTTAATTCCAACAGCACGTCGCGCATCAACTGCCAGCCGGTGAGTTTGAAGTCCTGCAACACGTTCGCGCCGGTGGAATAGGTCAACTGTTTCAGCCCGGCGCTCACCAAATGTTCCGGGATCGTTCCGACCGGGTCGTCTGCCGCCGCGAGCGGGTTCCAGAATTTCTCCGATGCATCATACGACATCTTGAACAGCGCCGGCGGTTCGGCTTTCGGCCCTGTTTTCCCCAGGCCGCCGGTGCCGAGCGCCTTCTCAGACCAACGCGCCGTGCCTTCGGTGTACCAGGCGTTCTTGAAGTAGCTGATGCTGTACTGGATCAGGTGAAAGAACTCGTGCGCCGGGGTCAGGTTGGCGGGGGCTTTGACGGAAGTGGCGACATTGAAGCAGAGCGACAGTGTGCCGGGTGAATCGCCAGGACGCTTGTATCGTTGCAGTTCGTCGTAGGCCACGCCGTTGAAGCGCAGGATGCTTTTGTGCAAGAGGTGAATGTCGAGAAACGACGCGCTGCGGAACCGCTCCGTCTGGAACGGGTCGGGAAAACCGAGCGTCTCGACAAACAACGAGTGGGCCGCCCATGTCTGCTTGGCGATGTCCTCGACCTGGTCCGGCACGCCGTTGCGGTTTGCGTCGGCGGCGTCCACCGCATTGGTGCCGGTGGTGTCATAAAAGATGCGAATCCGTCCGAGCCGGTATTCGTGCGCAAAGCGCGCGGCATGAACGTGGCAGGCCATGACAGCCAAGAGGAGGACCGTCAACACACCTGCTTTGCTTCGGTCACCGTGCTTTTTCTGATGCATGGACGCTATGCGAGCAACGCGTGGGCGGCCTTGAGCTTCGGCACGATGGAAAGATGGCCGGGGCAGACGTTCTCGCAACGGCCGCACTCGGTGCAAGCCGTCGCCTGTTGATGGCGCGCCAAGGACGCGTACAGTTCGCGCGCGTCCCGGCGATGGCCGTAATTCTGATAGTACATCCGGAACCGGAAAATATCAGGCACGCGCACTTGCGCCGGGCAGACCGTCAGGCAGGTCTCGCACATCCGGCAATAGTCGCCGGTGGCGAGCGCGGCGTATTGTTCCAGCAGCCGCTCGTGCGACGCCCGGAACTTCTGCGTCACCGCCGCGCAATCTTCAACCACATCCTGCGCGGTGTTCATGCCGACGATGGCGCAGGAGACGTTGCGATTTTTCAGGACCCACATCAGAAAGGCCTGGTAGAGGTTCTCCGTGCCCTGCGCTTTCAACTCCTTGAGCAAGCCCGCCACCTTGGGGTCGTTGGTCTGTTTCGCCCAGTTGGGAATGAAATGGCCGGTCATCGGTTTGATGACCATCACGCCGACGTCCTTCTTCTTGCATAACTCGAAGAGTTGCTCCGTGCCGACGCGGTCGGTCTGTTCCGTCCACTTCGCCAGGTTCATGTAATTGTACGGCTGAAGAATGAAGTCCACCACCCCGGCCTCAACGCGCACACGATGTTCTTCCGGCACGTGGCAACTCATTCCGACGAACCGGATCTTGCCCTGCTGCTTGAGCTTCTGCGCGGCCTCGCCAAAGGCGTCGCTCCAGCCGCCGTGTCCGAAGTAGCCGTCAATCACATCGGTCTGGAACCGCTCCAGACTCCGTTCGCACGCGGCCATGATCGTTTTCACGTCGCGCTTGGGGCTTGTCGCCGTGAAGATCAGCGCTTCGTTGCGGCGGCCTTTCAGCGCGCGCCCGAGGATTTCCTCGGTGTCGTGATAACTCGCGGAGGTGGAGACGAAGTTGCCGCCGCGGTCCAGCAGCTTCTGAACGATGGCGGGAAGCTCTTCGCGATACCGGTTGAACAGCTCCGGCCCAAGCTGCTGCGAACGCAGCCCGCTGGCGCAGCCCAACCCGATTTCGGAGACCTGCAAGTTCGTGCGGCCAAGCCGCCGGTACTTCATCGCCTTCGCCGGCTGCCCGGCGCGGCTCTCGGCCAGCAGTCCGACGGCGGCCGCCGTGGTGGTTCCCAAAAACCGCCGGCGCGAAATGAGACTGGCGGTTTGCGGTTTCATGATGTCCTCCGTCAACTGAGTTTCGCCTCGATCTGTTTCAAGACTTTCATGGATTCCTCGGCGATGACTTTTCCGCCCGGCGAAAAGTCGAAGACTTCCAAGGAAACCCATCGGTCGAAGCGCAAATCCTTCAACACTTGGAATCCCTTCACGAAATCGTTCACCGCATTGCCGGTCCCAAGGTATTTCCCGTCCATCTCCTGCACGTGGACATGGTAAATGCAGGGGAGGAAGCGGCGAATCAGCACGTCAAACGGATCGGTTTCGTCGGGGGTGTTGTGGAAGTCGAACATCATCCGAATTGCCGGGTGGTTGACTGCGTCCATGACGGCCTTGGCTTCCGCCAACGTGTTCACCACATCCGTTTGCCGGCTGCCGAGGTGTTCGAGCAGAATCTTCACGCCGCGCCGTTGCGCGTGATGGGACACGGCGCGGAATCCGTCGGCGAGGTTTTTCCTGGCTTGCTCGACCGAAATGCCCTGTGTGCCGCGCTGTTTGGGCGAGCCGAAAATCATCACATCGCCCTCCAGGTCGGCGCAGAAATCAATCAGCGCGCCCAGGTAGGCCAGTGTTTTCTTCCGGACCGCCGCGTCCGGCGTGGTGATGTGCAACCCGGCCGGCGGCGGCGCCAGCAGCCAGTGCAACCCGGCGCACGAAAGCCCGGCGCTTTTCATGACGCGCAACATCTCTTTCCGTTTCGCGGGCGACAGTTCGTGGACGCTTTCTTTCACGAGCGAGAACGGCGCGATCTCGATCCCCGTGTAACCGGCCGCCGCCACGATCTCGCATTGTTTTTCCCACGGAAGCGGCTGCATGCTTTCGTTGCACATCGCATATTTGAACCCGCGCCAGCGCGACGCGCCCCCCCGGTCCTTGACGGCGCAGCCGTGGACAAGCGTTCCCAACAGGCCCGCACCCAGGGCCGTTCCGCTCCGTTTGATGAATTCTCTTCGATGCATGTTTTGTTCTCCTGTGGTGGAAGTGAATGTTACACGATCTTCGGCACGACAAACGGCGCGCGATCCTTGCGACGGCAGTGCCGGTTGGCGTCGTCGGCAAACTCGCCGACGAATTGTTCTCGTTTCGGATCCAACGTCACCCACGGGCCGAGCACAGCCGGCGTCGCGCCGAGGTCAATGCCGTTTTCCCGCAGATACTCGCAGCACCGGTCAAACGCGTCCGACAACAGCGGCGCGGACCGTATCCTTTCCTTGATCGCGCCGGGGGAGGATGGCGCGCCGATCCGGTGCGAGATGTTGGCCATGTGCGAGCAAACGGTGGAGACGTGGCCCACCTCGGCTTCCGCGTACAGCGCGCCGGTCTTCCGGCTGCGGACGGCCTCGATGAAATTGGCCAGGTGGAGCCGTTGCACTTGCCTGGCATTGAGACCGTCTTTGAATTCCTTGAGCTTGCGGCCTTGCTTGTCAAAGACGGCGCCGCCGGTGTAATCGCCATCGAAATGGCCGCCTTCGCACACGATCACGATGCCGCGGTTGGTATTGTGAAACGCGCCAAGGGATTTCGTCTCGTCGGCCTGGACGTTGCGGATTTCACAAAGGATCGGCACCGGTTGATAGTCGAAAAACGCAATCTGCGCGTTCGGTGTTTCCGCGTCGTCGCGGTACAAAAACCGGCCGCCGATGCTGATGGCGCGCGGCGGCGGTTGGTTCTGTCCCAGCGCCCACCGGCAGATGTCAATGACATGCACGCCGTTGTTGCCCATGTCGCCGTTGCCGGTCGGCCAGACCCAGTGCCAGTCGTAGTGCAGTTGCCCGCGCATCAACGGCGTCTTCGGGGCCGGGCCGCACCAGAGATCGTAGTCAACCGTGGCCGGCACCGGCGTCGGCGCGCTCACTTTCCCGATGCCCGTGCGCGCGCGATAGACGAGCGCGTGGGCGCATCGGATGGCGCCGAGTTGGCCGCTGCGCAGGTACTCGAAGGCTTGCGGCAGCACCGCGCTGGCGCGGCGTTGCGTGCCCATCTGGACGACGCGCTTGTGCTTGCGGGCGGCCGCGACCATTTGGCGGCCTTCCCAGATGTTGTGGGAAAACGGTTTTTCCACATAGACATCCTTGCCCGCCTCGCACGCCCAGATTGTCTGCAACGCGTGCCAGTGGTTCGGCGTCGCCAGCACCACGGCGTCAATGTTCTTGTCGTCGAGCACCCGGCGAAAATCCTTGTGGGCGGCCACCGTTTCGCCACGGTCCTGAAACAGTTTCACCCCGTGGTCGAGAACGGCCTGGTCCACGTCGCAGAGCGCGACGATTTTCGCGCTGGGAACTTCGCGAAACCCGTTGATCAGTTGGCGGCCCCGCCCGCCGACGCTGCCCGGAACATCAATGCCGCCCAGTCCCACCACGGCGAGCCTGACCTCGGAGCCGCCCCCGGCGCCGGCGGCCCACGCGGGCAGTCGGCACGCCACGGCTGCGGCCAGCGAAGTTTTCAGGAAATGTCTGCGGGTTGTTCGTTGTGCATTCATGGCGGTCACCGGTTGCTCCGGGAACACTTGTACACAACCCGCGCATCCTGCCGCAAGCGAATTGCGCCTGGCTACTGGCAGGAGTGGGCGCACAAGATTCAGGTTGAAAAAGAGGGACGCCTTCTCTATACGTCGCGTCAAGTGGAACAGATCCCCGATGCCATTTGCGAGCCGCCTTTTCAGGCGGAGTTTGTCGCGTTCACGGAGCCAGCCGACGAGGCTGAGCGCCGGTTGCTGCGTGCCTGCTCCCATTACCCGGTCAGCGACCGCCCCCTGTTCACCGCCGCCTACCGCGAGTTGCGCCGGGTTGACCTGAGCGGGAAACGGGTTGTTGAGGTTTGCTGTGGTGGCGGCGAGTTGGCGGTGCAGCTTGGGACGCTGTTTCCGCAAGCCGAAGTGGTCGCCGTGGACCGGCACGCCACGACCGCCGCGGCAGTGCAACAAGCACAGGACAAAGGGTTGGCCCGCAATGTCCGGTACGAGTGCGCGGACGCCTTGCGCCTGGGCTGGTGCGCGGACGCCTCGCTGGACCTGATCGTCGGCCAGGCGGCGCTGCACCACCTGGCGCACGATCCCGTGCAGGTTGCGGCGGAGTTCAGCCGCGCCTTGAAACCCGGCGGACGACTGATCTTCATCTTCGAGCCGCTCGGCCACAATCCTTTCGTGGCGGCCGTGCGGGCCTTCAATGTCACCCGTCACAACATGGTTGATGAAAGCAATCTTTTCTTCCGCACGCTTCGTGAAATTGCCCGGAATTTTTCCCGCTGCGAGGTTCAGGTGTTCAACCTGTTCGGCTATCCGCTGAAAATCTTCCGCAGCGAGTCGGCTGTGCCGTTGGTCCGCGCCGCGAATGCGATGGATCGTTTCGTGTCGCGCCACTGGCCGGACGCCGTGCGATATGCGGCGAACTGCAACGTGATTTATACCCGCTGAGTTTTCGGGCGCGGCGCATGAGGTCCCGATAAGCCGGCGCTCGACTCCCATTGATGTTGCCGGACAGCATCGCAGGCGGTATGGTGGCGCCCGTTCGGATCCCGCGACCGCAAAACGAAGAAGCAAGAGGAAAACAAGCATGAATCGAATGTTGATCGCAATGTTGACGTTGAGCGTGTCGGCGGCCATCGCTCAGGGGCCGCCGCGCGGACCGCGCCGGGAGCCGGTGACTATCACGAGCGCGCCGGTGGCGAAGGACGCGGCGGAAGAGAAAATCCTCGGCGTGCTCGACGACATGGATAAAACCCAGCGGCGGGGTTCGTTGAGTGTGCCGGTGGAGGACGGGCGGATTTTGCGGTTACTGGTCGAGAGCATGGGGGCGAAGACCGTGGTCGAGTTAGGCACGTCCATCGGCTATTCGGGAACATGGATGTGCCTCGGCCTGCGCAAAACGGGCGGGCACCTGACGACCTACGAGATTGACCCGGAACGCGCCGCCAAGGCGCGCGCCAATTTCCAGCGCGCCGGCGTGGAGAAGCTGGTCACGATCGTCGAAGGCGACGCGCACGAGACGCTCAAGAAGTTCAAGGGAACGATTGACCTCGTGTTCCTCGATGCCGACAAGGAAGGCTACTTGGACTACCTGAACACGCTGCTGCCGATGGTGCGTCCCGGCGGATTGATCGTGGCGCACAACATGACGCCGCGCATGGCTGACCCGAATTACCTCAAGGCGGTCACCACCAACCCGGACCTCGAAACCGTGTTCATCAACAAGGAAGCTTCCGGTGTCGGACTCACCCTCAAAAAACGGTAGCGCCCCGGCAAAGGCGCTGACGCTCTTCGACTCGACCTGCCTGATCGTCGGCATCATCGTCGGCGCGGGCATCTACCAGACCGCGCCCGACGTGGCGCGCGGCGTCGGCGGTCCGTGGGGCGTGATGGCCATCTGGCTTTGCGGCGGCCTGCTCTCTTTGTGCGGCGCGCTCGGCTACGCCGAACTGGCCACGGCCTACCCGCGCGAGGGCGGCGATTACGTCTATCTCGGGCGCGCCTACGGCCGCTGGGCCGGGTTCCTGTTCGGCTGGGCGCAACTGGCCGTCGTGCGCCCCGGCGATATCGCGGTGATGGCGTTCGTGTTCGGGACGTACGCGAAAAGTTTGTACGAACCGTTTGCTGGTTGCGAACTGGTTTACACGGTCGGCGCAATCGTCGTGCTGACCATCATCAACGCGCTCGGCGTGCGCGAGGGCAAATGGACGCAAAACCTGTTGACCATCGTGAAACTGCTCGGCCTGCTCGCCGTCGTCGTCATCGCGCTGTTCGGGACTTCCGCGCCCGTTGCGCGCGAGGCGGCCGGGCCGTTGCCTGCGACGCTCGCGATGATTCTGGTGCTCTTCACCTTCGGCGGCTGGAACGAGATGGCCTACGTCGCCGCCGAGGTCAAGGACTCCCGCCGCAATATCGTCCGCGCCCTCGTCACCGGCACGGCAGCGGTCACGGTCGTCTATCTGCTCATCAATGGCGCGTTCCTCCACCGGCTCGGTTACGCCGGGCTGACGCAATCCCAGGCGGTCGCCACCGACGTGGTCGCCACCGTGTTCCCGCAAACCGGCGCGCGGCTCATCGCCGCGTTGATCTGCGTGTCGGCGCTCGGCGCGCTCAACGGCCTCATCTTCACCGGCGCGCGCATCTCCTACGCGATGGGCGCGGAGCACCCGGTCTTCGGCTGGCTCGGACGCTGGGAACCGCGCACGGGAACGCCCGCGCGGGCGTTGGTCGCGCAAGGCGCCATCGCGGTCGCGCTGGTGATCGCGCTCGGCTCGTTCATCAACGCGATCCTCTACACGGCGGCGGCGGTCTATGCGTTCTATCTGGCAACGACACTCGCCGTGATCGTGTTGCGCCGCAAAGAACCGCACGTCGAACGGCCCTATCGCGTCACCGGTTACCCGGTCACTCCGCTCATCTTCAGCGCCGCGTGCGCCTTTCTCATCTACAGCGCCATCATTTACAAACCGACGATTGCCGCCATCTCCTGCCTGCTGTTGCCGACAGGTTTGTTGCTCTATTGGTGGAGCGGTCATATAACAAGACGGGCGGAGCGACAAACCAAATGAATGATGAATGTCCTCGCTCTGGCGTTGTTTCTCGCAGGCGCAATCGCTCCGCGCGCCAATGACGGCCCGTGGAACCGGGATGTCATCGTCTATCGCGTCAGCCCCGCCGGTGCCGTTGAGAAACTCGCCGCCTTCGAGCGGGCCGGCGTGCCGACTGTCGCACGGCTCAACGATGGCCGCCTGATCGCCGCGCATCAACACTTCCCGGAAAACGACCGCGCAAACTTCGACAAGGTGGCCGCGCGTTTCTCCAGCGATGACGGCAAGACGTGGACCGCGCCGCAGGTCATTCAAGTCGCTGGCTTGCCGGAAGGAATGCGGTTTCCGTTCGACCCGACGCTGGTGCCGTTGCCCGATGGGCGTGTGCGGCTGTATTTCACCGGCAACATGGGACGCACGTTTGGCCGCAGCACTCCGTCCATTCACTCGGCCATCTCACAGGACGGCGTCAATTACACCTACGAACCCGGCGTCCGATTCGGCGTGGAAGGTCGCATGGTGATTGATTGCGCCGTCGCATTGCACAACGGCGCGTTCCATTTGATTGCCCCGGACAACGAAACGACAACAGGGAATCGAGGCTACCACGCCACAAGCAAGGACGGCCTGAACTTCACTCGCACAGACGATGTGCAAATCGAAGGCCGTCGCCGGTGGCTTGGCAACGCGCAGTCCGACGGTAAACTCATTACCTTCTACGGCACCGGCGAAGGCACGAGCAGCGGTTTGTGGATGGCCACGAGCGCCGACGGCCAGAATTGGAAACTTGTCGCCAGCCCGCCCATCCGCGGTGGCGACCCCGGCGCGGTCACAACACGCGACGGCGGTCTGCTGGTCGTCATCACCAGCCAGCCGGTGCGACAGGTGACGCCACCAAACGCAACCGCCCCTCCAACACAACAGCAACCGCGCCGCGATTTCAATCGCGCAGTGCCCGGCAGCGAGGCCGCTGCGCAATACTACGCAAAGGTCAACGCCGACTCCGAGTTCACGCCGCATCGAGGCGGCCTCGCCGTGCCCGGCGGACCGGCGCCGATGCGCCTGATGATTGCCACATCGCCGGATGGATTAAAATTCGAGCGGCGCAATCTCATCGTCACCGACCAAGGCTCGGTGCCGGATTTGGTCGTGGATAAAAACGGTTGGATCTGGCTCTACTATCAAGCCGCTTCCGTCGGCAACGACATCAACCGCGTCGCGCTCGCCCTCTCGAAAGACAACGGCGCAAGCTGGACGTTCCGTCGCGTGACGTTGACCGGCTTCGTGTCGCAGAAACCTGACCCGTGCGATCCGGAAATCCAGTTGAGCGACGACGGCATGTTTCGGCTGTTCCTCACCTGGCCCGAACACGGCAGGCAACCCGTGAGTTGGTTGACGGAAAGCCGCGACGGCGTGAATTTCAAGCTCGTCGGCAAAGCGTTTGATCCCGACGGCATGGCGCTCGACCCGTCCATCGTCAAGCTCGGCGACACGTGGCACATCTTCGCCGGCGGCGGACGCGGCCCCAACGAAAACTGGCACGGCACATCGCGCGATGGCCGCACATTCACCGCCAATCGTCCAATACGTTTCACGGCCAACGGCGTCCCTTGCATGATGGCCAATGGCATCGTCGTGCCCGGCGGCGTGCGTTTCTACGCCTTCAACAACGCGCGTCCCGGCCAACCACACCGCATTTACTCCTTCTTCACACGTGACGGCACAAACTGGACGGCTGACTCCGGCATTCGTTTGGATGCCGATGGTCTGGATGCGTTGGAAATGTCCGGCTTCGGCGTCCTCGACCCTGCCATCGGACGGCTGAAGGACGGCACGTATCTGATGGTCTATACAACGCGAATCCCCGGCACGCGTGTTGCCGCCGCCGTGCGACCGTCAGCAAAGGCACTCATGCCATGAACATCCGAATCCCAATCGTGGTGATGACGATGCTGTTTCTCGGCACTGCCGCTGGCGCGACGGAACCGCCCCGAACATTTTTCGCCGTCCAGTGCGAGGCGCGCTCGGCTAATCCGCAGATGTGGAACGGGATCCGCCGGTTCATCGAGAAATGGTTCCAATTCAGTCGTGAGAACAAGGCGCGCATCCGCACCGTGCGCGACATCGTCAAAATCTATCCCGCCGACCAGATCGTGGAAGTCAAATGGGTGCGACAAGAGACTGCTCTATCGAAACCTCCAGAAGGATTGTTCGCAAAGGTTCGCAAGTTTCAGGAACTGCTCAAGACGGCAAAAGCCGAGCACCGTGACACCTCAGCGGCAGAAGACTTCGACCGTCAATCGCGCGCCGCCGCCAAGCGGGGCGACACGGCGGAGGCTGAGCGGTTGCTCAACAAGGCCATCGGCGCGCTTAGCCAGAAGAAACAGACCAGCAGTGACAGTCGCGGCCGCATCACGTTCGCCGTGAACACGCATGACTGGCCGCACTTGGAGGAGAGCGCGGCGACTGTCCTCCGTCTCATCGGCATCTTTGAGAAACACAAAGTGCGCGGCGATTTTTATTTCACGCCGCAGATCGTGGAGCATTACGCGCAGAAACGTCCCGACGTGATTGAGCGACTCAAACAGTCGAACATGTGTATCAGCTATCATGTCCGACCACCGCACCCAACGTACGCCGGTTTTGAGTCGCCGATTCGCCATCTCGACGATGCCGCGCTCGAACAAACATTGCGCGATTACGAAACCTATCGGCTCGATCCGGCGACGGGCAAACTTCAACGCGACAAGCCCGGCGGCTACCGCTACGTTGCACAAGTCTTCGGACGCAACCCGGTCGTTGTTTCTCCGCAGGCGCGTGACTCGCGCATTCGCGCCGCCGCGCTCAAGGTTTATGCCGAGATGGGCGCGAAGATGGTCGTCGCGTATCACGAAAGCGGCACAAAACGGGAGGAACCGTTCGAGTGGATTCACGGACTATTGGCGCGTCCGAGCGATTTCAGCGTGACACGCTGGGAGCGCGACATCTTTTGGTGGAACGCGCCCAACAGCGACCCGGTGGCGCTGTTGAAACGACAACTGGCCGACTGGCGCGGCGGTCGCGCCCCGTTCATCACGGCATTGATTCACGAGAACGATTTCACGCGGGAAGGCGGCACCGGCTGGGGCAACATCTATTACGAAGGACCTCGAAGCCGTCCCAAGCAACCGCCGTTCAACCTGAATGCCCCGGACCGTTCGCGTCTGCGCGCTACGGATGCAAGCAACAGAATCTGGAGGGCATACAAGGAACTGGTTGCCTACGCAGCGGCCAACTTGCGCGTCGTGACCTCGGAAGACATTGTGACGATGGCCAAAACGCCAACAGCAAAACCGCGCCCGGAAAAACGAACCCGACCGGGTGAAGAGTTTGAAAGCGTCTCCACACAGATTCCGTCAGCGGCCGCCGGCAACACGGGCATCGCCGCGACCGTGTTGATCCCGCGCCAAGCGCGCTATCCTGAAGGCGCGCCAGTCGTGATCCATGTCGCGGGCGGCGTGCAGTCCGGCAGCGCGCGCGGCCGGCCGGAGTATGTGCGGCACGGTTTCGTCGAAATTCACTTTGCGTTTCCCGGCGGCGGGTTCGACGAGGAACGCAGCGGCGGCGTCTATGATTTCCGCGGACCAAACTGCGTTCGCGCGCTGGCCGACGTGATCAAGTTTGCCATGAGTCCCAAACTCGGCGCGCTCGTCCGCATGACCGTGTTGACCAACAACGTCGGCATCGTTGGCTCAAGTCACGGCGGCAATGCCTGCGGTCTCGCGATGGCGAAACACGGCACCGAGTTTCCAAATCTCGCGTGGTATGCCTCGATGGAATCGCCCTACGGCGAGGGCGAAGCCAACGTCGAGCTTGGCGGACATGAAAGCGGCGTGAATCCGGCCTACGATCCCCAAACCGGCAAGCTCGATCTCTCGCGGCTGGCTTGGTCGAGCGAGTTGTCGCCGGGATTATTTCGCAAACCGATGCTCGCCGACACGCGCCAACTTAAAGGCGCGTTCTACTTCGAGATTAACGGCAAAGTTCCGGTGAACTGTTTCGTCGGCGACGACGGCAACGGAGTGAAGGCATGGTACTCGCCCCGCATCCTTGCCGAAGCCGAGCGACGCAAGCTCATCACCGGCGCGCGCCCCGCGCACATCCCGACGCTGGCCGAGTCGCGCGAGTTCTGGCAATGGCGCGACGCGACGGCGAGCATCCCGGACGCGGTGCGCAATTGCCCAAACCTCGCCGTCATCGGCTATGCGAACGAGCGCGACCACGTCCAAGCCGACCCGGTTCACACCCACATCCTCGAACAAGTCGAAGGCTTCCGAAAAGCCGGTGCGCGTTTTGTCCGTCTGAATCCCGACCGCGCCTACGTCGAGCGCCTCGCGCCCGGAGCAGCGCGTTTTGCCGACAATCCCGCCGGTAAAACATGGACGCGCGCCAACATCCGCGAAGGACTCGAACCCGCTTCGTTGCCGATAGGCGTTTACATGCAGGCCGCCGTCTGCGAACTCGCCGACCGCGCCCGCGCCGGTAATTGGTCGCCCAATCTTGATGCTGTGCTGCACAACTCTCCGGCAAAACCCTGAAAACACTTACTCTCTCTCTTTGCGTCGTCACCATTGGTTTCGCGGTTCAACCCACCTACACCATCGTCGGCACTGGCCAGACGAAGTGCTACGACGACCGTCGCGAAATCACGCCGCCCAAACCCGGCCAGCCGTTTTACGGACAGGACGCCCAACATCCCGGCCCCGCGCCGAGCTACAAGGACAACGGCAACGGCGCCATCGCCGACCTCAACACCGGCCTGATGTGGGTCAAGGCGCGCGGCGAAAAAGTCACCTGGCAGGACGCGGTTGCCGGGGCGAAAAGCTGCCGGGCCGGCGGGTTCACCGACTGGCGGATGCCGACGATCAAGGAACTCTATTCGCTCATCAACTTCAACGGCGGTTTCGACATGCGAGCCGGCGCAAAACGCTCCACGCCGTATCTCGATACGAAGTATTTCGAGTTCAAGTACGGCGATGAATCAAAAGGCGAGCGCGGCATTGACTGTCAGGACTGGACCGCCACCGAATACATCCGCACGACGATGGACAACAACCCGACTGTGTTCGGCGTCAATTTCGCCGATGGCCGGATCAAAGGCTATCCCAAGACCACGCGGCGCGGCGCGCACCGGCTCTTCGTCCGCTATGTTCGCGGCAACCCGCTCTACGGCAAAAACGATTTTCGCGACAACGGCGACGGCACCATCACCGACCGCGCCACCGGTTTGATGTGGCAGAAAGCCGACAGCGGCAAGGGACTGAATTGGGAACAAGCCCTCGCCTACGCAGCCAGCCTCAAAGGAGGCTGGCGACTGCCGAACGCGAAAGAACTCCAGAGCATCGTGGACTACACACGCATCCCTGCCATCTCTCCAGTTTTCCAGTGCTCCACTTTGCCCGATGGCGAGCATCCGTTTTACTGGACGAGCACCACGCATCTCGACGGCCCGCGCGACCGGCAAGGCATCGCCGCTGTCTATGTCTGTTTCGGGCGCGCCCTCGGCTGGATGAGTTTCCCTCCCGGCGTCGGTCAACCGCGCCTGACAGACGTTCACGGCGCCGGCGCGCAGCGCAGCGACCCGAAGACGGGTGATCCGCGCGATTACCCGCAAGGACGCGGCCCGCAAGGCGACGTCATCCGCATCTTCAACTACGTCCGGTGTGTCCGTTCCCCGTGAGTTGAACAGGCATCCTGCCTACCTGTCTTGTGGGATGGTCTGCAACCACTTTGCTCACCAACTGGCTATTGCTTGTGAAAGTTGGGCGGTGTGGCTGCCGGGGGCGATGTGGGCGAAATAATGGGCGTCGGCCAACGCGGCGACGAAACGGTTGCGGCGGATGGCGAGTTCGGAAACGACGCGACGGTCTTTGTCGGTGAAGCAGGAGAGGATCAGCAGCCGGCCATCGGTCAGCGGTTTCTGCCAGTCGGGTGGAATACGCTTGGGCAATGACCGGGCAGGACAGATGATGACCGGCGACGTGCCGCGCAGGAGGATGCGGAGACATTCCTTCTCCACCGGCGAATGGAAGCCGCTGATGATGCAGCGGCCTTCGTCGCGCCAACGGGCGGATTGGTCGTAAGTGGCGAGGATGGCGCTGCCGGGACAACGGGCGGAGCAGAACAGCGCAATCTTGGGCAGGTCGAGCAGATCGAGGTTGCCGAGTGCGGTCAACTGTGTCGGGGCTTCTGTGTCCAAGCGTTCACGCAACCGCGACGGGTAGCGGGCGTCAGTAGCGGTGAGAACAACGGGTGTCAATGCGGCATTCATCTTTTCTAAGGTTCTGCACAATTCTAGCTGGTTTGAGGTAGAAATGCACAGTCTGTCTTTTTGTCCGGCGGAGAGCGCAAACCAAAAACCGGAAGTGGAACGACCAGTCCCACAGGCGTAATGGCTCGCCGCGGGGCGAGCACTGCTGCTCGCACGGCTTATCTACCGCACGTTGGCGTCCATTGCGAGCCCCGTTTTACCGCTTGCGCCAACGATGCCTGACGGGTAGTGTGTGCCGTGACAGGAGACAATGCCAATGGCTTTGGAACGTGAAATCAAGTTTTTCGAGGGCAAGCGCGCCGAATGGCTGGGCGTGTACCCGAACAAGTTTGTCGTGGTGAAAGGCGACGAATTTGTGGCGGCGTGCGATTCGTTCGAGGAAGCGTTGCGCGTCGGCATTGATCGTTTTGGCAACCAGCCCTTCCTTGTCCGCCAAGTGACCGCCAACGAAGAGAAGGTCACGATTCCCGCGCTTACCTTCGGCCTGATCCATGCCCCTGCACCTGCAATATAGCGGCCAAGGGAAATCGCCCGACGGCAAAACTGTTTCGATCCCTGCGGCGCGGGTGCTGCGCGTCAAAGGTCCAGCCGTGATGGTTTCCGTGGGCGTCTCCAAGGAATGGGAAGACAAACTCGTGGCTACCGGACAACCCGTGCCCGCACCGATCACCGGCGCGGCGCTTGTGGATACCGGTGCCAGCGGGTGTTGCGTGGACGAGTCCGTTGCCCAGACGCTTGGCGTTGCACCAATTGATGTCGTCAACATTTCCTCCGCTTCCCATACCGCATCGCCGAAGCCGGTCTTTCCCGTTCGCCTGACGCTGATGGGAACAAATCTCACGGTCAACGCTTCTCGGGCCATCGGCGTGCCGCTCCAACCGCAAGGTTTCATTGCCTTGTTGGGCCGGGATTTTCTGCAACGGTTTGTGCTGATCTACAACGGCCCGGCCGGCGAACTCACGCTCGCTTCCTGAGCGCGCCGGCTACTCCTCTTCTCCGGCGTCGCGGCCGAGGCGGTACTTGACCAGCCCGCCGACTTGTCCGTCGAAGCGCAACGCGCGAAGTCGGAAGCTTGTCGTTGAGCGAAGGCGGGTGTCGTAGTTCAGGATGAAATCCAACTCCTCCGCCGTCAACCCGTAGTGCCCCGCCAGATGTTGGCGATGTAGTCGATCCCCTCCTGAAACAGAAGATGTTCGGCTGCCAACTGGTCCTTTGTTCGGGTCTCGCTATACAGCCATGACGTTTGCTTGAGCGTATCGTGCGGTGTCGGCGACACGATGAAGGCCGTGAGGGTAATCTTCCACTGAGGACAACTCCTTTGGAGGGATGGCTGAAACTCCGCCAATCTGCGATGGAGTTGAATTTTGGGATCGTCAATACCGCGGGCGTTACGCAAACCGTGTGGGTCTATGAAGGCAATTGCTTGCTGGTCGTTTTCGACGACCCACAAAATGAAGTCGGGGTAGAACGCCTCGCCGTCTTTGGGATTGAAGAAGCTGATGCCCCGGCCCCGCGTGAGATTGCGGAGCAGATAGACCTCTTTACCCGCCACCGCCGATGGGCTCTTCTGTAGCCAATCGCGCAGGTCTTTCACAAATTGGGTTTCGCTGGGATACAGCGACGGCGGGTTGCTGTCGAATCGCTTTTGGGCGTCATAGGCCAACAGCGGTTGGTAGAGGTTGTGGTCGAAGTGGATGGTCGGGAATTGAACGAGGTCCTTCTTGTAGAGGTCGTTCGCTTCGTTGACCAGTTTGCGAATCGTCTTCGCAAAGTCGCTCTTGGTTGTGACTTCGTATCGGTCAAACGCCAAGTTCGGGTCTTGCGGAGTCAGATCGGTCAAGCGCAAGTTCAACTGTTCCCAGCCCCGGTTGGCGCGTGTGTAGAGTGTGGCGAGATATTTTCTCAGCACCGCACCGGCAATGTCTTCGGTTCGCCGCATTGAGCCAAAACCACCGGGGACGAGTTGGTCGTCGGCGCAATACAACTCAAACTTGCCCCGCTCGATGATTTCTCGCGCCGTGGCGGGCGTGAACGCCAGATTTTCCATCCCGGCCGCGTGCTTGTATTCGAGGGCGTCGAAATAGAGGCGATCCCAATCAAACCAACCGGCCAGCGCTTTCAACTCCGCCGCCCGATCCTGCCCACCGGCCCGGTCGGCCCATTCCACTTGCCGGCCCGAATCGGCCATCTCGACGCGCGGTCGCAAATCCAGCGAGACCCGGACGGAGTCGTCCACTGCTGCGACGACGCTTTCAGCGGAGGCAAACTCCGCGCCTTCCGGTAATCGCAAGACCTGCAAACCCCGCTTGAGAAAACTCTTCTCGGTCTGGATAGGGACTTCCACCAACTCCCAATCCGTCTCGACGCCTTCCTTCTGCAACTCCTCCCGAAACCGCTGCATGTAGTTGGCGCGCACACCGAAAATGTTCAGCGTCTCCAGTAACTGGATATGCTTCGGCGCTGCGCCCGGCTCCAACGCGCCGCTGCGCTTGAGCGTGTTGGCCTTGCCGTGCAATCGCACGCCGCGCCCGAACAACTGGATGATCTGCGAGCCTTCCCCGCGCCCGATATTCATCAACCCCATGCTCGCCACGCGGAAGCTGTCCCAGCCTTCCATGAATTTCCGCGCCCCGATGAGCACATTGACCGGTGACTGCGCCTCGTTGATTTCGTCAAAGAGCGAACTCGGATGCACTGCGTCATCCTCGCGGGCGATCTTGCCTTCCTCCAACAGCGTCATCAAGCCCGGCACGTCGCCGATGTTGATCACGCCAAAGTAATCCGTGCCGACCCGCAACCCGATTTCGCCCTCGGCAATTTTGAGTGTCGCCGCCCGCAACGTCTCGCCCGGCCGCCCGCGCAACACCTGCCGGATAATCCGCTCGTACACCTTCCCGGCCTCCCAGCCTTTCTGCCGCAGATACTCAAACCGTCCCACAAAAAGGTCGTCGCCCTGCGGGTTCTTCAATCCGCTGGCACCGGCAAACAGCTTCTCGATCCGCTTCGTCCATGTCGCGCCTTGTTTCAGGAACTTGTCGAAAAACGCGACAATCTCCTCCACGTCGGTCAAGCTGGCCTGATCCTCGCGTGTCTTGCCCCCGGTCACGCTGTGCCCAACGAACACCCAAAGCGGACGCTCAATCGCATACGGGCGGAACGTCTCGCCGCGCTCCTCGAAAACCACCACCTGCTCGAAGAACGACAGCAGGTTCGCCAGCATCATCCAGTCATTGAACGTGTCGGTGTCATCGCGGACGTTCACCACCCAGTAATCCTTCCCGTAGCCGTCCTCGTAGAAGTGCGGGTAGGAATAGTCGAACAAGATGGCGTGCGCGTATTCATCCAGCAACGCCCGGTGTTTGTCGTCGTCGCTCGCGCCATTGACGATCTGCCCGAACGTCGCGCTGTACTCAAACGTGAACCCCTGCTCGGCCACCCGCTCACGTAACGTCCGCCACACCTCGCCGCTCGCCCCGCGATGCCCTTCGTCCACGAACAACAGATTATTCGGCCCGAACGCCTCCACGTCCACGCTCAACCCGCCGCCCCGCTTGTTCTCCGTCAACTTGGTGATCTCGATCACCGTGACCGGCAACTCGCTCGTCGTCAGCAACCCGCTCGCCGATTCCCCGTAATGCCGCGCCGCGATGCCGCTCTTGGCCAACTCGCCGAGATGCTGCCGCGACAATCCCTCATTCGGCGTGACCAACAGCACGTTGTCGAACTTCCGCCCCGCCTTGCCGGCGTAATGCTGCGCCTGCCAGATGTTCATGTGCATGATCAGCGTCTTGCCGCTGCCGGTCGCCATCCAGAACGCCAGCTTCGACAGGTCGTCATCCTCGAACGCCATGTCCACCGGCAACAGCAGTTCGGTGACAAAGCGGTTCAACTCCTTCCGCAACGCCTCCGTCTCGCCGAAATACCGGTCGAGGAAGTATTCGCTGAACAACGCCGCCAGCCATTGGAAATAGAGCAACTGCACCTTCGGCGTCCGCCCCTGATTCAGCCGTTCGACGTAGCCTTTGATCCGTAGGTCGTATTCCGCCAGCTTCACCACCGGCAACCGCAACCCGGCCTGACCGGCCACGACCTGATAGAAATGACTCTGCCCGTCATCGCCATACCCTTGCCGGGCGTTCTTCAACAACTCGCGCAGCGGCTTGAACCCCGCCTCCGCCCCGAGTTGCCGACAGAAAAACCGGAACAACGCCAGCCGGTTCTGCAACAACGGAATCTGTGGTTCGTATCCGTTTGGCATGGCGTTCACCCAATCGGCGCGAACATCAGCCGCTTGAACTCCGGCTCAATCGCCTCCGCCTCACCGGCATACGGCTGGTTCACCAACAGCCGGTCGGGCTGAGCGTCTTTGCCGAGCAACGCCGGCAAGATTTCGCGTTCCACAAACTGCCGGTCACGCTGCAATGCCTCTTTGCTCGACTCCAACCCGTCCGTGTCGCGCCACACCACCACAACGCTCTTGCCGTTGCGCGCCTCGCCCATCGTGACCCGATAGCGGCGTTTCCCCTCTCCCTTTGGGAGAGGGTCAGGGTGAGGGTTCTGGAATTCGCGCACCTTCCTCACCTGCAATCCCAGCAGGTAATTGAACGTCTCCACCAAATCCACCGGCCGCTCGACGATCTCGTCGCCCTCCTGCACCTTGAGCCGGTAATCGAACGGATGCCGCAGTTGCTCCACCGCCAGCAACGACGCGCTCCCCGCCGTCTCGAAATCGAGCATGTACCGCAACAGATATTCGTCGCCATACTGCTTCAACGCCAACTCGCCTTCCTTCGCACGCGGGAACGCCAGATTGTTCAGCGTGTCCTCGTATTGCTCAAGCAGATGATACTTCAGGAAATGACTCACACCCTTGCCGCCCACCGGCTTGCCCTCCTTCCAGCTTTCGCTGAACACCACCTTCTTAATTCGTGGAATCAAAAGGTTGTCGAAATGGGCTGCCATCTCTATCAAGACATACTTCCTACGCGCGCCGGTCGAGCGATTCAAATTGATGATGGAGTGAGCCGACGTTCCAGAACCGCCAAAAAAATCGAGCAGGACTCCCTTATCGCTTGAGAACCATCGCGTCAGATCCATAATCAGCCTAACCGGCTTCGGTGTGAAAGGAACTTCATGTCCGACGACATCTACCAAAGCCGACGTGTTTGCCCCCGCCGATCCATAGTCTGGGAGGGTGGAAGGCAGCGATACCGCTTCGCGTCGCTTGATGACTTTCAGTTTGCCCGAACTGGTAAAATAAAACTCTACCACCTCCTGTTTCTTTGAATCAAAGACTGGGCGTTTGCCACGAAAATACTGTTCCATCTGATTCTTCTGAGTCCAAGCAGCCCTGAGCGTCACTTCGTTTGCCAGCTTGCCTTTCCTAACAATCATGCGTCCGGATACGAGTTCAACCCATTCAGTCCCACCCCAACGTTTTTTGAACTCAGTGCCATCAGGAGCGTCCACGCGAACGCCGGGTGGGAAAGTGAATTCTTGAACGGCGTGCCTCTTAGACGGCTTCTTCATCGCGCCAGCGTCGATCTCGCCTTCACCGGTTCTAGAAAGATTGACTTGGCTTGCATCTCGGGCGTACGCCATCACATATTCGTGGTACTTCATAAAGACGCCGGCTTGAGCGCTATGTCCACGATTCCAGATCAGATTCGCCAACCAATTTTGAGCTACAAATCCAGAGTCGAGCAGTCTTTGAGCCGTTGAAAACTCATTGTCGTCGATGCTCATGAAGAAAAGTCCGCTCTCCTTCATCAGGGGAAACGCCAGCGGAATCCGAGACGCCAACATTGTCGCCCAACAAGAGTGCCGGTAATTGTCCCGGTAAACAAACTCGTCGCTTCCGGTGTTATATGGGGGATCGATGTATGTGGTATCAACTGAGTCCCGGTATTTCGCCAGCAGCAGCGCGAGGGCTTGGAAGTTCTCGCTCTTGATGAGCAACCCGTCGAGCGCGGCATCGAGATCATCGAATGACGCCAACAGCCGCCATTTGAAGTCTTCCGGGAAGTGGCGCGTGTCCACGACCAGCTTGTCGTGCTCCTTCAAAAACGCCTTGTCCAATTTCTTCTTCGTGATGGCATACAATTCCCGCCACTCGGCCAGTTGCGCCTCGTTCTTCAACACCTCGTCCCACATCGCTTCCGGCAGCCGGTCGAGCGTGACGCAGTATTCGGTGCGGACGACGAACTTCCGTTTCTCGAACAGTTTCTTCTGGAAATCCTCCACCTGCGCGAGGAACTCGATGATCTTGCCGGCAATCTCGCGCACGACGCGCCCGCGCGCGATCTGTTGCGCCGCCACCGTGCCGCCCGTCGCCAGCAACTCGTCCACGCGCAACACCTCGGTCTTGAGAAAATCGTCCAACTCCCGCTCCAGAAATCCGCGCAGGTTTTTGTGAATGAAAAAGTCGGTCGAGTTTTTCTTCGCGAACCGGTTCAGGTGATACCGCAACAGCCCCGGTTTGCCCTCGCCGACCGACTGCGCCAGCCGGCCTTTCAACGTGGCGTCCTTGACCCGTTTGAGAACGGCCTCCTCGGCAACGGCGTTGAGTTTGTCCTGCGGTTTCTGGTTCTCGGTCTTGCCGTAAATCTTTTTCTCGGTGTTGGTCAACGGGCGATACTCGAAGAACACCGTCAAAGTCCTGGCCTTGTCGTCGTGGGCGACCGGTGATTCCTCGGCGAGGACGAAATAGCGTTTCTCGCGCTGGTTGTTGTTGTGCTCGGTGGCGGCGTTGCGCAGGGCAAACTGCACCGCCTGTTTGTCCACGGTGAACCGGTAACTTTTGAACTGCTCGCCGGTCTTGATGTAGTACTGGTCTTTGTTCGCCCAGTGCAGCACCACGTCCTCGTGGCCGGTAAACGGAATCTCCACCTTGCCCCGGCGCGGCTTGGAGAACACGTCGCCATCCTCGTAATACCGGGAGAAGAACGTGTAGAGGTCGTTATAGACGCCCGCCTTCAACTCCTCCGCGACCTGACCGACTTTGGCCTTCTGCTCCAACTCGATATAGACCTTGCCGAGCGGCGTCTCGCGAAACGCCATCACCAACTGCCCGGTCGCATCAAACGCCGACGCGCCCAGCGACGCCACAATCTCGTGACGTTTCTCCTCCAACTCCCGCTCGACCGCCGCCTTGTCCGCCGCCGCGTATTGGGCGAACGCCTCATCCACGACCTGCGGTAGCCGCGTGCCAATGAACTCTTCGATCTGTTTGCGCCGGTAATTCAGCACCCGGTAAATGCCAAAATCGAGGTCCTGACAATCGAACTGAAACAGTTCGCGCAACAACTCCTGCATCCGCACCATAGGATTTTCGGGCATAAGGCTTCCTTGCTTGCGAAGCCCCTGCAACCGTCGGGGATGGCTTCCTGTGTGGGTACTTGTGCCTAAAAAACGAAGGGGCGTGTCTTACTCACGCCCCATCTCAGGCACTGGTATGCCCACACAGAAACGTTTTCAGGCACGCCCTTGCGGGCGCGCCTTCAACGCCGTCCTGTGTTGAAATTACCAGTTT
The DNA here is from genome assembly GCA_016871575.1 of Verrucomicrobiota bacterium. Lineage (GTDB taxonomy): Bacteria > Verrucomicrobiota > Verrucomicrobiia > Palsa-1439 > Palsa-1439 > CAIKAP01. The sequence goes on along the minus strand of VHCW01000002.1, from coordinate 78,431 downwards.
CGAGATGGACAGCAGCCGAAGCTACGCGAATTTAGTTGTTAGTTCTCAGTTATCAGTTCTCAGTTGTTCTCCTTCCGCCTTCGCTCAAGTTATGGCGGACAAGTACGGGGCGGAGAGTACCAGAGACGATGCGCGACGACAAGCGCCGTTGCCGGGGTTGTTGGGGTTGTGGCCGTTGTGAACGTGTCCTTGACGCGCCGGGGGCGGGCTTGTAATCTGGGCTGGCATAAACAAAGGCGATATGGACGGAATTACAAAAGGGATTTCAGTCAACACCACCGGCACGGATGTCCACGTGCGCATCGTGGGGCGCGGCACGTTCCAGAACGGCCAGCCGTTGCGACGCTGCGCGATGGAGATGTTGGAGCGTGGTTGCTCCCAGATCTTCGTGGACCTGGGCCAGTGCCAGGGAATGGACAGCACGTTCCTCGGCGTGTTGGCCGGGATCGGCCTGCGCCTCGCCCAGGGCGGGAAGGGCGGCAAGGTCCACGTCATCAACGTCAGCGCCCGCAACGTCGAGCTGTTGCAGACGCTCGGCCTGGACCGGCTGTTTGACGTGAACTTCATCGGGCGCGACCAGACCGGCCATGCATTTCCGGAGGAAAGCAGTTTCCAGATGTTGCCCGATTCCGACCTGATGGAGACCGCCAAGGGCCTCAACAAGTTTGACACGGCCAATTTCATGCTCGAAGCGCACGGCAACCTCATCAAGGCCGACCCGCGCAATGCGCCGAAATTCCAGGATCTCACGAAGTTTTTGCGCGACAAGGTCGGCGACCAACCCCCCAGCCAAAACCCACACTCATGACGTTGTCCAAGGAGAGCCATCCATGAAGGATTTTCAGATCGAACAAGAATCGCGCGGCGCCATCCAACTCATCCGGCTCCACGGCTCGCTGGACATGTATTCTTTTCCGCGCCTGGAATCGCAATTGCAGGCGCTCTTCCAGCAGGGGCACAACTCCATCATGCTGGATTGCAGCAAGCTTGATTACATCGGCAGCGCCGGCCTCGGCGCCTTGATCGGCTTCGCCAAACAGGCCCGCGACCGCAACGGCGACCTCAAGCTCTTCCGCGTCCCCGACCGCATCTACAAGGTCATCGAGTTGCTCGGTTTCACCAAGGTCCTCCAAGTGTACGACAACGAGGAGACCGCTCTCGCCAGTTTCCAAAAACCTTGACGAAACATTCCGATGGATCCCAACGCCGCCATTGATATTAAAAAGTCCACCAGCCGCCTGTTTGTGCGGGCGCCGGGCCACGGCAGTTCGTTGCGCCCCATCCGCGTGGTCATCACCGACCTGGTCCGTCAAATCGGTTTCCCCGAGGACGAAGTCGCCAAGATCGAGATGGCCGTGGACGAAGCCTGTGCCAACGTCGTCGAGCACGCCTACGGCGCCACGCGCAACTGGTCATGGGAACATCCCGACCCGGAAATCCGCCTGACCATCCACACCGACAACAATCGCCTCGTCATCCAGATCAACGACAACGGCAAACGCTTCGACTTCGCCGCCTACCGCCCCGGCAACATCCTCGAACGCATCCGCGCCATGAGATCGGGCGGCTACGGCATCGCCATCATGCGCCAGTTCATGGACGAAGTGGAGTACACGTCCGATGAGATGACGGGCAACACCCTCCGACTGGTCAAGCACTTGAAAAAAACCTGATCCTCGGCCATTCTTCCCTTCCTCTCATGAGCCATCACGATAAACACGACCCTGTTGTCTCCGCGCCCGGCACAGAGCCGGCACAAACCACGACACCGCCACCGGCCGAGGCCGCCAAGACCGTCTCGATGCCCGAAGCCGAGCTTGCCAAGCTCAAGGCCGAGGCCGCCAAGGCCGCCGAGCACTGGGACAAATTCCTCCGCGCCGCCGCCGACCTCGACAACTATCGCAAGCGCGTGGCCCGCGAAAAAGAGGAACTCACCCGCGCGACCCGCGAAGCCGTCATCAACACGTTGTTGCCGACGCTCGACAACCTCGAACGCGCCCTCGACCACAGCCCCGAAGGAACGCCGTTGCACGACGGGCTTCTGCAAGTCCAGAAACAACTGCAGCGCGACCTCGCCGGATTCGGCCTCGCCGAAATCGCGGCCAAGCCGGGCGAACCCTTCGACCCCAACTTCCACGAAGCCGTCAGCCACATCGAATCCAATGAACAGCCCGACGGCGCCATCATCCAACAACTCCAGAACGGCTACAAACTCGGCGACCGCCTCCTGCGCGCGGCCCGCGTCGTCGTCAGCAAAGGCAAAGCGGGTTCCGCCGACGCTTCGTCGGCGCCAACCGCGCCAGCCGCCGAAAAGAAAAATTCCTGGTTCAAATCCCCCTTCTCGAAATGACCAAGCGCGACTACTACGAAATCCTTGGGGTCAGCCGCACCGCCTCCGACGACGACATCAAAAAGGCGTACCGCAAGCTGGCCATCAAGTTTCATCCCGACAAGAATCCCGGCGACAAGTCCGCCGAGGAAAAATTCAAGGAGCTTGGCGAAGCCTACGAAGCGCTCAGCGACCCCAAGAAACGCTCCGCCTACGACCAGTTCGGACACGCCGCCTTCGCGCCCGGCGGCGGCGCGGGCGCCGGTCCCGCCGGCTGGCCCGGCGGCGCGGCCGGCCCCGGCCAACAATGGGGCGGGTTCCATGATCCGCGCGACATTTTCGAGCAATTCTTCCGCAACGCCGGCATGGGCAACTTCAGCGACATCTTCGGTGGCGGCGAAACCCGCAGCGGCCCGCAACACGGCAACGATCTCCGGTACGACCTGGAAATTGACCTCGAAGAAGCCGCCCGCGGCCTCGAAAAGGAAGTCGCGTTCAACGTCCTCGACACCTGCCCGGCCTGCGGCGGGCGCGGCGCTGCCGCCGGCGCGAAAGTCACCTCCTGCGCCACCTGCGGCGGGCGCGGCCAGGTCGCGCACTCCCGCGGTTTCTTCACCGTCGCCACCACCTGTCCGCGTTGTCACGGCGCCGGCCAGACCATCACCAACCCGTGCAAACAATGCGCCGGCGAAGGACGCATCCAGCAACGCCGCAAAATCAAGGTGCGCATCCCGGCCGGCATTGACGACGGTTCGCGCCTGCGCAGCAGCGGCAACGGCGAAGCCGGCATCCGCGGCGGCCCGCGCGGCGACCTGTACGTGGTCATCCACGTCCGTCCGCACGACATTTTTGCGCGCCAGGAAAACGACCTGTTGTGCGAAGTGCCGATCGGGTTCCCCGTCGCCGCGCTCGGCGGCGAGATCGAAGTGCCGACGTTGCAGGGCGCGGCGCGATTGAAAGTCCCGCCGGGCACGCAACACGGCACGATGTTCCGGATGCGCAGCCAGGGAATGCCCGATGTTCACGGACACGGGCGGGGCGACCTGCTGGTGCGCGTGTTTGTGGAGGTGCCGAGCCGGCTCGGCCACGCCCAGCGCAACAAACTGGAGGAATTCGCCGCGCTCGCCGATGACAGCGCGTATCCGAAACGCCGTTCCTGGCTCGAAAACGCCAAGCGATTCTTCAACGTCAAATGACTACATCCACGCAGCGGAGATTCCCATGAACAGTTTCAGTTCCTCTCTGGTGGCAGCGGCGGCCTTGGCCGGTGCGGCGCTCGTCGCGGACGCAGCGGACGCCAAGAAACAGATTGTCTTCATCCACGGCAAGGCCAGCCACGGTTACGGCGGTCACGCCTACGGCCCGGCGTTTCGGATGCTGGCGCGAATGCTCAACGACAATGTCCCGGCGGTGCGCGCCACGGTCATCACCGACGACCAGGACCTCGCGCCGATGGAGAAGGCCGACGCCATCATGCTCGGCAGCGACGGCGGCGCGCTGGTCAAGAAACTCGGCGACCGCCTGGAGCCGTTGATGAAGAAAGGCGTCGGGCTGGGCTGCATTCATTACACCGTTGACCCGGCGGAACCGCCGTCGGTCAATCGCTTGATCGAGTGGATCGGCGGATCGTACGAACGGCACTGGTCGGTCAACCCGCATTGGGAAGCCGAGTTCAAGGCGTTCCCCGACCATCCCGTCGCGCGCGGCCTGAAACCGTTCAAGGCGCAGGACGAATGGTACTATCACATGCGATTCGCCGAGGGGATGCGCGGCGTCACGCCAATCCTGTCCGCCGTGCCGCCGGAACAGACCCGGCAACGCAAGGACGGCCCGCACAGCGGCAACCCGCACGTGCGCGCCCGCGCCGGCATGACCGAAATCGTCGCGTGGGTTTACGAACGTCCCGCCGGCGGACGCGGGTTCGGATTTACCGGGATGCATGTCCACTGGACATGGGCGCAGGACAGTTTCCGCAAATGCGTCCTCAACGCGCTCGTCTGGATCGCCGGCGCCGAGGTGCCGGCCGGCGGCGTGCCTTCAAAGACGCCAACGCTGGAGGAACTCGAAGCCGACCTCGGCCAGCCCCGCCCGGACAATTTCAACGCCGACGCCATCCGCAAACAAATCGCCGAGATGAACCGGTAGTGGCTCCGTCAACGGGCAGTTCGTAGTGAGCCACGCAGCGAAGCGAAGTGGCGTTGCGGGAGGTCGTCCTGTCTCAACGCTCCGCACTCCGTCCCGAAACGGCGCGGGACTGCGTGCGTTACTACAAACACACACGCCCATTCAAGTTTGACGGCTAGCGAGCGGCTTCCGGCATCCGGATGTGTTTGGCGAGGAATTTGTTGTTGCGGGTCGTGTCGGCGATGCAGGCGGCAACATCCTTGTGCGACGACTCGTACACGTACCAGCCGTCGTAGCCGATTTCGTTGAACGCGGCGAAGGCCGCGGGCCAGTCAATCGGGCCGGGTTCCTCGATCAGTTGATCGCCGTTCTTGACGTGCACGATGCCGATGCGCTCCCGGCCCAGCAGTTTCACGCCGGGCACCGCCTCGGCGCCGTGGCCGTACGTCGCCATGTTGTGCAGGTCGTAATAAACGCGCACCGCCGGGTGGCCGACCATGTCCACCAGCTTCCGGTTGTCCGCGGGACTGAGCGAGTTCTCCAAGCCGAGAACGACGCCGGCGTCCGCAGCGGGCTTGGCGGCCGCTTGAAGGTTGGCGACAACCGGGCCGTAGGATTCGGCGCGGTTCATGTCGGGCGCGTCGTCCTTGAAGAACGCCACGAGGAGCGCCGAACTGCCGAGCAGTTCCGCCGCGCGGATGGAGAGCCGCATACTTTCGACGGCCTTGGGGCTGGAGACCTTGACGCCTTTGTCCCAGACCCCGGCCAGTGACGGGATGCGGATGCCCCAGCGGTCGCTTTCGCGTTTGTACTGGCGCACGACATCCCAATCCCGGAGATTTTGTTTCCCGGCAGTCACTTGAAGTTCCACGCCGCTGATGCCGGAAATGCCGGCGGCGGTGCGGATGACTTCGATGTCGCCGACCATTTTCATGCTGGCAGCGCGAATACCGATCTTGAGCGGCACCCGGGGCGCAGTCGCCGGTGAAGCGCCTAGGACCGGAAGCCGCCCGATGCCGGCGGCGGCGAACGTCAGCGCACAGGATTTCAGAAAGCCGCGCCGTGTCTGTGTGAAGGTGGTGTGAGGGGTGTTGTTCATGTCAGGTTGTCCTTTCACGGGATCGGTATGGAACGGACTTCGCGATAGTCCATGCGGACTTTGGCGATGCGGCGCAAATCCTTGTCACTGACGTAAAGCGAGTCGCCGGCGGCTGTCATGCTGTAGAGGTGACGAAAACCGAGCTGGCGCGCGTTGCCGTCGGGACCGGGCACGGTCTCGGCGTTGCCCCAGCGACCGATGCGCCCGACCATGTTGCCGGCGGTGTCGAGCACTTTGATCAGATGATGATCCGTGTCGGCGGCGTAAATCCGGTCAGCCGCGTCCACGGCGACGAGTTTGTCGGGCCAATCACAGAAGCAGCCGCCGCCGTTGCTCGGCGAAACGCCGCGATGCGCCCAGAGTTCGGTGTCCGTGTTTCGCACGCCGCCGGTCGGGCCGAATTTGACCAAGTGCGTGAACTCCGATTGCCGGCGGGCGAATTGTCCGTCGCGGCTGTAAGCGTCACGAATCTTTTTGTCGCCGATGGCATAGGGGAAATCGTGGACGACGGTTGTCCAGCGCGCGCCGGGCAGGTCCACCGCGTAGAAACTGCCCTTCGAGTCCATGGCGACGCTGCCGCCGCTGTGGAACAACCGGCAGACGGCAGGGTTGCGGATGCGACCATCCGGACCATACTGGCGAATGACGCCGGCGTGGGGTTGGCTCGCGGTGGGAGTCGCTTTGTGCCACGCAGAACCTGGCACGGCATCGCGGATGTAGAGGTTGCCGCCGGCGTCCACGCCCACCAACTGTCCCGCGTAGTCCTTTGCCCACGGATAAACGCTGTCGAACTTGCGGCCAATCTTTTTTCGCACCTCAGCAGCGTCATAAATGGTTTCCAACTCGAATGGTTGGCGCGTTAACGTCGCCGCGTCGAGGGAGAGCAACCCCGGCTCATGACCGCGTTCCTTGCTGTAGCCGCCATGTTCGCCCACGCTGAACGTCAGCAGCAACCGGTGCCGGTAACGATCCACCAACATGGTGGTCGGCGCGGCGTTCAATGCGATCTCTTTCCATTCCGTGCACGCGTCGTTGACTCGGATAAGTTTTTGTTCTTCGCGGTCATGGACGAACAATCGTCCTTTGTCGTCCGCGGCAATCTCCCACGGATACTGGAACACGCGCGGTTTGATGCCGCCGGTTGTTTTGATGTCGCCGGCGCGATTTCCTTCGTCGGTCACCCGAACCAACGTGGCCGGGCCGGCGCCCATGCCGACCCATACGCGAACGGGTTTAGAAGAGCGATCCACGGCCAGATGGCGCGCGGTAGCATCGAGTTCGGCGCTCCACGCGATGCGCGGACGCACCGGGTCGCCGACGCACTTGGCGAGCACGGCGCGGTCGCGTCCTTCGGGCAGCGCCAGCAGGAAAAACCCGTCATCGGTTGCGGCCACGCTGCGCAGTTCGGCGAACGATTGCATCTTGCCGGCCAGATCGAGGCCGCGCACATCGCCGAGAAACCGGCCGTTGGGCGCATACACTTTCAGGCGTCGCGCCCCGCCATCGGCTACGAGCAACCGGCCGTCGTTGTCCACGGCAAGGTCGGCAATGGTCAGGAAAGCGTGGTCGTTATCCTGTGCGTCCTTGCCGGCGACCTGGGTGGTGCCGAGATAGGCGCTCTTTTCGGCGCGCGGCTCCGAGCCGTTGAACTCGAAATCGGCGGCAAGCGCGCGGGTTTCGAGGTTAACTTTTCGGATCGTGCCGGGCGCTTGCGAGTCATTGAGCGCCTTCAGCACAGGCGGATACGTGCCGGTGCAGAACGGCGAGGTCGAGGTGGCGAGATAACCGAATCCCTTGCCGTCAATGGCAAATGGTCCGAGGGAATACATCGCGGGCAACGTTTCCAAAAACCAGAACCGGTCCATCTGCGTGGTGAACAGACGGAACAATTCACCGCGCCCCGCCCATGCAGGATAACCTGTCGTCGTTTCGGCAATCCAGACGGTGCCATCGGCGGCGATGCGCATCGGAAAAGGCAACAACGAATCGGAGCGATACGGCACAAACGTCGGCCAACTCCTCGGCCGGTGCGGGATGACTTCGCCGTCATACCGCGACGTGTACGACCAGACATCTTCCAACTTGCGTCCAGTGGCGGCGAGTGTTTTCGGGTTGGAAGGATACACCATGTCCAGATAGTTGCCGTCGCGGTCAAACCGCAAGACGACCGGGTCGGTCTTTCGTCCGGTGCCGATCTGGGCATAGACGCGTCCTTGCGGGTCGGTTTCCAGCCAGATGATGTTGTCGAGCAATTGCGACGGGTCATAGCCAATGAATCGCTCGAAGCGGGGCGTTAATCCGACCGCCACCTCGACCTTGCAGCCGGCTGGCGCCGTTTGTCCGCTCTCCGTCTTGCCGTCCCACAGAATTTGTTGGGCGAGGCTGTTCTTGCGGAACGGCTCCGGCGCGTTCGGTCCCAACACGCCGCAACCAAGCCGCCGCACCGCGCGCCCTTCCTTGTCCACGATGCGCACCGACACATCATCGTAGCGATCCAACGCGAAGGTGACGATGAGACTGTTTCCTTTGCGTTGGAGGGAAGGTCCTTTCACCAACTTGGCCGCCGGGCGCGGATAAGAATCGGAATCGAGAATAATATGACGGCCTTCCGCGACGATGTTGCCTTTTGCGTCTTTCAGGGGCGCCCGCGGATTCGGCACTGTTTCCGCCTGCCCGAACAATCGTGCCGCCACGACCAGACAGGACACGAACAAAAGAACATGCTGTGTTTTCATCTCGCAAATGATCGTACAGTCACCATGGCGTCTGCAACTCTTTTTGTTACTGCCGGTTCCGTGCCGGTCGGACTCCAACTCAGAATCCAAACTTCGGGTGTGTAAGGCGGCAGACGCAACGGCAGTTGGAAACGACTCGCAACCGATTCGGCAGGACGCGAAGAACCATCGCATCGGCGCAAGAACAATTTGTTTGCCGACAGGCCATAGCGCGCGCCGTTGAATCTCACCTCGGTTGCCACTTCGCTGTCGGTCACGTTGACGAAGACGAGCGCAAGACTGTCGGCGCTGACAGAGCAGCGCCCTCCGGATACACGCGACAAAAGCGAGGGGCGCGACCATTCGGTCGCGCCCCGTTCGATGCTGTTTTGTGGGACTGTTTGGTTAGCAGTCGTAGTACATGTGGAATTCCCACGGGTGCGGCCGCAGGCGGATGGCGTCCTGTTCCTTGCGTTTCATGTCAATCCATTGACTGACGACGTCCTCGGTGAAGACATCGCCCTTGAGCAGGAACGCGTGGTCCTTCTCGATGCAATCGCAGGCCTCGGCGAGGCTGCCGGGCATTTGCGGGACGCTCTTGAGTTCCTCGGGCGGCAGTTCGTAGAGGTTCTTGTCCATCGGTTCGCCGGGATCAATACGGTTCTGGATGCCGTCCAGACCGGCCATCAACATCGCGGCGCAGGCCAGGTAAATGTTGGCGGCGGGATCGGGTGGACGGTATTCGATGCGCTTGGCCTTCGGGCTGGGGCTGTAGGTCGGGATGCGGATGGCCGCCGAGCGGTTGCGGCTGGAGTAGGCGAGGTTGACGGGCGCCTCGAAGCCGGGCGTGAGCCGTTTGTAGCTGTTGACCGTCGGGTTGCAGATGGCGGCCAGCGCCTTGGCGTGTTTGAGGATGCCGCCGATGTAGTTGAGGGCCATTTCGCTGAGGCCGCCGTACTTGTTGCCGGCGAACAGCGGTTTTCCTTTTTTCCAGAGGCTCTGGTGGGTGTGCATGCCGCTGCCGTTGTCGCCAAACAACGGCTTGGGCATGAACGTCACGGTCTTGTTGTGGCGGCGCGCGACGTTCTTGACGATGTACTTGTACAGCATCATGTCGTCGCCAATCCGCACCAGCGAATTGAACCGCAAGTCAATCTCAGCCTGCCCGGCGGTCGCGACTTCGTGATGCTCCCTCTCGACGCGCAGACCGCAGTCGCGCATGACGTTGATCATCTCGTTGCGGATGTCCACCTGGGTGTCGGCCGGTGCGACGGGGAAATAGCCTTCCTTGTGGCGGATTTTGTGGCCGAGGTTTGGCATTTCCTCGCGTCCGCTGTTCCAGATGCCCTCGACCGAATCCAAGCAGTAGAAACTGCTCCGGGTATCGGCGCCGTAACGCACGTCGTCAAAGATGAAGAACTCGGCTTCCGGCCCGAAGTAGGCGATGTCGGCAATGCCGGTGCTCTTGAGGTAGGCCTCGGCCTTGCGGGCGACATTGCGCGGGTCGCGGGTGTAGGGTTCGCGGGTGATCGGGTCCACGGCATCGGCCACGATGCTGAGTGTGGGCACCTTGGGGAAAGGATCAAGGATGACAGTGTCGGGATCCAGCAACAGGATCATGTCGCTGGCCTCGATGCCTTTCCATCCGCGGATGGAAGAGCCGTCGAAGCCAAGCCCGGCTTCGAATACTTCCTCCTCCAACTCGGCAATCGGAATGCAGAAGTGCTGCCAAGTGCCGAGAAAGTCGCAAAACTTGACGTCCACCAGTTCGATGTTTTTGGTCTTGCACAGTGCCAAGACTTCTTTGGGTGTCATGGGGTGTCTCCTATGGGTGTTGATTATGGTTGGTTATACGGCTTGGTCTCCGCACTCCTCAGTGCGGATACGCCATGCCTGTTCGACCGGCAAGAGAAAAATCTTGCCGTCACCGATCTTGCCGGTCTTCGCCGCCGAGGTGATCGCTTCGATCGCCGCCTCAACGCCGGAGTCCGGCAGGACGATTTCGAGTTTGAGTTTCGGCAGGAAATCCACCGTGTACTCGCTGCCGCGGTAGATTTCCGTGTGTCCCTTCTGGCGGCCAAATCCCTTGACCTCGTACACGGTCATGCCCTGCACGCCAATGTTGGACAACGCTTCTTTGACATCTTCGAGTTTGAATGGCTTGATGATGGCTTCAATTTTTTTCATGCAACAATCGCTCCTATTCGAGGATATAGCCTTCTTCGCCGTGATCCACGACGTCGAGGCCCTGGGTTTCTTCTTCGGCGTTGGGACGCAGGCCGACGGTGAACTTGACCACGTACGCAATCACCACGGTTCCCACGAGCGCCATCGCCAGCGTGACGCCCATCGCCGCAAGCTGGTGCAGCCAGAGTGTGTGGCCGACGACGTCCTTCAAGTTGACGGCAAGGTTCGCATTGGCATCGTGCGTGGCGAGGAATCCCGTCAACAGCGCGCCGAGCGTGCCGCCGACGGCGTGGACGCCGAACGTGTCCAGCGCGTCGTCGTACCCGAGCAACGGTTTCAGTTTGACGCAGGCCAGAAACGGAATGACACCGGCAAGGACGCCGATGATGACTGCGCCGGTGGCGGTGATGAACCCGCATGCCGGCGTCACCACGACCAGGCCCGCAACGACGCCCGAACAAAAGCCGAGCACGCTGGGTTTGCCGCGGACAATCCATTCCACCACTGCCCACGCCATCGAGGCAACGGCGGCGGCGAGCGTCGTCGTCATGAAGGCGTTGGAGGCGACGCCGTCGGCGGCGAGCGCGCTGCCGGCGTTAAAGCCGTACCAGCCGACCCACAACATGCCGGTGCCGACCATGCAAAGCACCATGCTGTGCGGCGCCATGATCGTCTTGCCGAAACCGAGCCGCTTGCCGAGGATCAAACAGAGGATGAGCGCCGACCAGCCGCTCGACATGTGGACCACCGTGCCGCCGGCGAAATCAATGGACTTGATCTTCGCCTTGGCGTTCCAGACGCCGTTCATCAGTCCGTCAGCGCCCCAAATCATGTGGGCCAGCGGAAAATAGATCACGAACATCCAGAGCGCGACAAACAACAGCACCGCTGCGTATTTCATCCGCTCCGCAATCGCGCCGACAATCAGCGCCGGCGTGATGATGGCGAACATCATCTGGTACATCGAGAACACGTTCTGCGAAACCCACCCGGCGTAGTCGGTGTTCGGGTTGCCGTCCACGCCCCGCAGGAACGCGAACTTCAAGCCGCCGAGGATCGAATTGCCGGGCGCGAACACAAGACTGTAACCCACGGCCCACCACAGGACCGTCACCAGCCCCGCGATGCCGAGGCATTGCGCGAGAACCGAGAGCACGTTTTTGCGGCGAACGAGGCCGCCGTAAAACAGCGCCAAGCCCGGCAATGTCATGAAGAGCACCAACGCCGAGGAGGTCATCATCCAGCCGTTGTGCCCCGGGCCGGGACCGGCGATTTTGCCGGCCACGTCCGCCGTGCGGCTGCCGTTGTTGACGTACGCTTCGAGGTCGGCAAGCCGCTGCTCGACGGTCGGTTCCTTCGGCGCATCCGCCGCCAACGCCGCCCCGGCCGCCAACAAGCCTGCCAACAACAGCGAGATATAGTGTCGCAATTTCATGTTTGTTTCCTTTCTGGTTGGTGAAAAGATGCCGGCTGCGCCGATGCCGCCGGCTATAAAACCAGCTCGCGTTCGGCGCGGCCAAAATGCATCGGGTTACAGGGCCGTTTCGCCACTCTCCTCTGTCCGGATGCGGACAGCTTTTTCGACGGGAAGGATGAAAATCTTTCCATCGCCGATTTTGCCGGTTTTCGCGGAGGCGATGATCGTCTTGACTGCCTCTTCCATCTTGGCGGCGGAGACGATGATCTCCAGTTTGATCTTTGGGAGAAAATCCACCGTGTACTCGCTGCCGCGGTAGATTTCCGTGTGCCCCTTCTGGCGACCGAATCCCTTGACTTCGCTGACGGTCATGCCTTCGACGCCGATTTCCGCAAGGGCTTCCTTGACCTCTTCGAGCTTGAACGGCTTGATGATGGCTTCGATTTTTTTCATGGTTTTCTCCTCGGGTTAGCTGTGGCGGCTGCCCGGCGCGCGGGTCAGGAAGTCGGGGTAGGATTCGTTGCCGTGTTCGCCGATGTCGAGACCCTCGGTCTCTTCTTCCGGCGTCACGCGGATGCCCATGATCTTCTTCAACGCGAACCAGACGACCAATGCGCCGATGAACGTGAACGCGCCGACGGCGACCACGCCGATGAATTGATTGACCAGCAAGGTCAAGCCGCCGCCATTGAACAGGCCGTTGCCGGCGGTGCCGGGCTGGACGCTGTTCTTGGCGAACAACCCAACCGCCAGCGTGCCCCAAATGCCGTTGACCAGGTGAACGCTCAACGCGCCGACCGGGTCGTCCAGCCTGGCTTTGTCGAACCCGATGACCGCGAGCACAACGAGCACGCCGGCAATCAATCCAATGACCAGCGAAGCCGGGGCGCTGACAAACGCGCACGGCGCGGTGATCGCCACCAGCCCGGCGAGACAGCCGTTGGCGATCATGGTGAAGTCGGGTTTGCCCAACAACAGCCATGCGGTGATCATCGCGCCAATGGCACCCATCGCGGCGGCCATGTTGGTCGTCACGAACACGTGCGCCACCAACGAACCGTCGCCCACGGCCATCGTGCTGCCGGGGTTGAACCCGAACCAGCCAACCCACAGGATGAACACGCCCAGGAACACGCTGGTCATGCTGTGACCGGGAATCGGGTGCACCCTGCCGTCCTTGCCAAACTTGCCGAGGCGCGGCCCCAGCACGATCACGCCCGCCAAGGCGGCCCAGCCGCCGACTGAGTGAACGACCGTTGAGCCGGCGAAATCCCAGAATCCTTTTGCCGCCAGCCAGCCGCCACCCCAGATCCAGTGGCCGGTGACCGGGTAAAACACTGCCGCAAGGATGAACGAGAAGATCAGGAAACTGGAGAACTTGATCCGCTCCGCCACGGCGCCCGACACGATCGTTGCCGCCGTGCCGGCAAACACCAGTTGGAAGAAGAACTTCGCCCACAACGGAACACCCGCCCACGCAATGGCCTTGTACGCGCCCTTGTATGCGTCACCGGTCGCCGGCGAATTGTCGTCGCCGCCGACACCGAATATCCCGGAGGTGCCGAACAGCGCGTTGCCGTTGCCGAACATCAGTCCCCATCCAATCACGTAGAACGACAGCGACGCGATGGCGAACACGATGAAGTTCTTGGCGAGGATGTTGACGGTGTTCTTTTGCCGGCAGAGGCCGCTTTCCACGCAGCCGAACCCGGTATTCATGAAGAACACCAGAATCCCAGCCACCATCACCCAGAGCGTGTCAATGCCAACCCGCATCGTCGCCACGTCGCCAATCGCTTTTTCCAACGGCGATGGGGCGGGCGCATCGGCGGCCAGCGCCGTGCCCACAGCCAGTGAGCTGATCAACACGGGTAGAATGTATTTGAGCAATTTCATGTTCGTGTTTCCTTTCTTGTTCCTCAGAAGATGTAGGCTACGCCAAGGCCGAGCAGGATTTGGTCATGCTTGGCCTTGTCCCCGTCGCTGAACGCCGGTTCGGAACAGTGGTCGTAACGCAGTTCGGGACGAATCTGGAGGTTCGGGATCGGGGTGATGTTCAACGTGACCGTGACACTGCTCAGGTTGGCATTGCCCGTCGGGTCAAACCCGGTCCGGCTCGATCCGTCGTCAGCAAGGTGATCGCCGCGCAGCGCGAGTCCGACTTTGTCATTAAACTGATACACAGCCCACACGCCCGCCGCATACCATTCGGCCTTGCCGCCGACGAGGCTGGCGTTGTCTTCCTGGCCGTAGTCGCCCTGGACGTAGAAGGTGAGTTTGTCCCCGACCTTCTGGGTCAGGATGACTTGCGCGCCGGTGCGCCAGTTCGAGGTGTTGCTGTCTTGTTCGGGACCGCCGTAGCCAAGCAACGCAAGGGACGTTTTGTCGGTAAGCGTGAGATTGACCTTGCCCATGAACGAAAGACCGCTGTTGTTGTCGGTCACCTTGTCCCAGCCGTTGAACACGGCGAACATGGTCTCGATCTTGTCGGTCCACCGGTACGAAAGCAGGCCGCCAAGCTGCGTGAAGTTTTCCACAAAGAGGAATTGGTTGCCGACGCTCCAGTTCGGATTGACGGTTTCCTCGATGACCTCGACGCCCATCAACGTGACCATCTTGCCGAGGGCGACCTTCAAGCCGTTGCCGATGGGGATGTTGATGTTGACGTACGCCTGTTCGAGGTCGAACGGCTGGTCGGAATCACCCAAACCGGCCGCGTGAATCACCTTGGCGTCTTCGCCCACGACCACGTCGGCGCGGAACCCGGCGTTCCATTTGTCCTTGTCGTAGTCCACCGGTTTTTCGAGCGCGAGTTTCAGTTTGTGAATCGTGAAGCCGTCGTTCTTGGTCACGAACGTGTTCGCGCTTGGATTCGCGTCGTTGAAGTTGTGGAAGAACGAGGCCGACACGAACCCGCTGACCGCCGTCTTGCCCAGCCACTCCAACGCGGCCGGCGAACCGCCATCGGACTTGATGGGTTTTCCTTCCAGCTCAACGACGCGCTGTTCGAGTCGCTTGACCTGTTCCCGCAATTCCGCTTCGTTCGCTTCTGCCCACGACCCCGCGATGACCAGCATGGCCAGCGCCCCAACAGACCAACGTTTCATGGTATTCATAGTTTTCATTTTTGATGTTGACTCCTTCATGGCAGTAACAGATAGGCACGCGCCATGCCACGGGATGCCAAACCGAAATGACACGCTCCAAAACCATCGGTGTTTACGGGGGATTTTGAGCCACAAAAACTTTTGCCCCGCGCTGTGCCGGGATAATGAGGCGCTACGCGTTCCAACAGGAATGTCGGAAGCAACGTGGTCGTCCGACAATTTTGAAGGACGGCGTTTTCCCCTGACGCGACCGTTACTGGAACCGGCTGGGATCCATGCCGAGCTTGCGGATCTTGTAGGACAGGATGCGCGGCGTGGTCTGCAACATCGAGGCCGCAGCCGTCATGTTGCCGCCGGCGGTGCGCAAGGCGTCGGTGATGAGCTTGTGTTCCAGCTTGGCGATTTGCGCGGCCAAGCCGTTGCCCGACTCGGCCGGCGCGTCCGCAATCGCCTGCAACGCCGGGGGCAGATGCTGCGCTTCGATGGTCTCGCCATCGCAGACGAGGACTGCCCGTTCAATCAGGTTTTCCAGTTCGCGCACGTTGCCCGGCCACGGGTAGGCCGCCAACCGGCTCCGTACCTCCGCCGAGAAATGACGGACCCGCGAGCGTTGTTGTTCCGCGTACACATGCAGAAAATGCTCCGCCAGCGGCAAAATGTCCGGCACGCGCTTGCGCAGCGGCGGCACATAGATCGGAAACACGTTGAGCCGGTAGTACAGGTCTTCGCGGAACCGCCCGTTGGCGATCATGGTGGTCAAATCCCGGTGCGTGGCGGCGACCACGCGAACATTGGCCCGGATCACCCGCGTGTCGCCGACCCGCTCGAATTCCTGCTCCTGCAACACGCGCAAGAGCTTGACCTGGATGGAGGGCGGGATGTCGCCCACCTCGTCGAGAAACAGGGTGCCGCCATCCGCCGCTTCAAACCGGCCTTTGCGGTCGCGCACCGCGCCGGTGAACGCGCCGCGCACGTGGCCGAACAACTCGCTTTCCACCAGCGCTTCGGGCAAGGCCGCGCAGTGCACGCGCACAAACGGGCCGTCGGCGCATTCGCTGTTGTAGTGAATCGCCTGCGCGACCAGTTCCTTGCCGGTTCCCGTCTCGCCGCAGATCAAAACGGTCGTGTCCGTGCGCGCGACCTTGGCAATCTGGTGATAGACTTCGCGCATTTCGTGCGACGCGCCGATCATGTTCGACGGCTGAAACCGCTCGCGCAGCTCGCCGCGCAACCGGCGGTTTTCCTCCGCCAAACGCTCCTGTTCCTCGAACGCCGCGCGGCGCAATTGCACCGCCTGCGCGATCATGGAGGCGACAATGCTCAGCAGCCGGGCATCATCGTGAAGCTCGGCTTCCGGTTCGGTCGGCGTGTCCACGCTGAGCGCGCCCACCACTTCCTGCCCGATCTTGATGGGCACGCAGAGAAACGCTGTGTCGGGCCGTTTCCCGCGGCCGGTGCGGTCCAGCAGCAACGGCGATTCGCTCTTGCGGGGAATGACCACCGTTTCCCCGGTCTGGATGACGCGACCCGTCACGCCCTCGCCCAAGCGGTAGCGTCCCCGACGGGACTGGCCGGGCGTCAGGCCATGCGCCGCCTCAATCTGGATTTGGCCGGTGTCACGGTGCAACAACGTCAACGTCCCGTAGGTCATGTTCATGTGCCGGGCCAACGCTTCCAGCACGGGCTGGACAACCTCGCGCAGGTCAAGACTCTCCTCCAACCGGCGGCTGACTTCGTACAACAACCGAAGCTCGCGGTCGGTCGGGGATGGGCCGTTCAGTGATGAAGACATCGGGTTCCCCGCCTTTCGGGGCGCCACGGAAGCGCCTGTTGAGGTGCCGGCCAACTCAATTGCCATCGGCTGGTTGCGGTTGTTGCCATTGGTCTGTCTCTCCACTTTCGTGTCGGAACAATCCTTTTCTAGCCCCCCTCAGACAACGGCGTCAAGATTTCGTTCAACGCGCCCGCCGGTCGCCCCAGCAGCAGCGACTCCGCTCCCCCGCCCCTGTTGAAATTCGTGTAACACCTGTTACACGAATTTCAACAGGAAGGGGAGGGGGAATTCTGCAGGCAGGCGACGCTTTCAGCAAACCCGGTAATGTCTCCTGGAAAAACGACATCGGTCCTGGCGCTCCGGCGGCGTGAGCGAGGCCACTCATCATCAGGACGGCCATCCGTGTCATTCGTGTCGGGGTTTTCGTGGGACTCTTGGTTTATTCGTCAGCGAACCTGAAGATCAATGATGCGGAATGCGCCGCGCGGGATGTCCACCGCAATCCGCCCTTGTTCAACGGGCAGTGGTTTGTCGCTGACGGCGTCCTGCGCCGATTCGAACTTTCCGGCGACACATTCGAGCGCCGTGCGGACGCCTTCGGGCGCGAGATAGCCGGGGTCGAGAAGAATCGCGCGATACCGGCCCGCGCCATCCAAGCGCTGCAGCACCAGACAAGCATCGGCAGCGCGCACGGGGATTCGTTGCGCGCCGTGGCGAAGCCGCTTTTCGGTGGCGGGTTGCGCCTCGCGGGCTGTTTCCCATTTGCCGTCGAGTCGCACGCGCTCGCCATCAGTCTCGATCCACGTGGTCTCCTTGCCGCGCGGCCATTTTTCCTGGGCAATCAGCGTCCAGCCCAGTGGCGTGCGCGGGAAACAGGTCTCGACGTGCCAACGCTGGCCGCAGGCGAGGGCCGCGAAGGCCCAATTCGGCCACGGCTCAAGCATTTGGCGGGTCGGCATGAACCCGTCGCGCAAGGGACTCGGACCGGCGGAGCTTTTGAAGCTTTTTAATGACGCCCCCGTTTTGCGCAATTCATCGTAATACGGATGATGCTGCATGAGCAGCGTGCAATCGTTGACGTTGGCCACGGCGGGATTCGGCCGCAGCAATCCTTTGCGGATCAATTCATAGACGAGATCACGATGTCGTTTCGCCATCGGATCAAGCTGCGGATTCGGAGGCAGCGTCATGTAAGGCTGGCCGCCTTCGATGTGGAGCCAGTGCGCGCCCAACGCCGCGCCGAGCAGTTCCAGACGCAACGTGATGTCGGCCGGCGTCATCTGGGCGAGATTGACGTCGCGTTGTTCCCACTCGCCCCAGTTCCAATACTGTGTGGACATGCCAAATTCCCCCACCCATTCCGACGCTTTCAGTCCGAGCATTCCGCCGAATTGCGCTTCGGGATGGAACGGCTGATTGGTCGCCCAAATCGGCACGAGCGCGCGCCGCAGTTTCGGATCGAACAACGCCGCGCGAATGACCGGGTCGCTGATGATCGTCGCCCAACTGTCATGTTTTTCCTTCAACAAAAGCTGTTTGCCGCGCGGCCCAAGCAACCGGAGCATCCGCGCGCACCACGGCAGGAAATCAGCGCCTTTCGGCAGGTACATCCCCTCCATGTCCTCGGCGGCATACACAAAACGAAACATGCGCGGCGCCGCGTGGAGCGCTCCTTCAATGGCGCGGTCGGACAACCAAATCTCGCCGCCGTGCACGGCGAAGTAGCCGAACGGAATGTTGTGGGCCTCCATCCAGCGAGCGTCTTCAATGATCTGCCCGGTGGAAAACTTCGAGCCGCGCGGATGCGACATCAGATCGCTGGCGTCATACATCAGAACATATTCAAGATTGGCGGTCTCTTTCGCGCGCAACGCCCGGTGCAACTCCAGCACTTCCTCGCGGCTCATGCGGCTGAAATAACTGCGCGTGTAGATCACCTTGAACTTTCCGTCGCTCGCCGCCCGCGCCGTCGTTTTCCGCACCGACTCAGCCAGCGCGTCCAAATGCGTTTCGTCGTCCGGAACCGCGAAGTCCCCCACGAACGGGCCTTTCTTGCCAAACGTCAACCGGCACACCGCCCGGTCACGCAGGCGCGACGACGCCACCCAGAGCCGATCCGTCTTGCCGCGCTCCACTGTCAAATCGGGAATCAGGATCCGGCCCGGATCCCATTGACGATCGGCGTTCTCGCCTTGCTTGCGAGCCGAGGCGCTTTGATGGCGGACGGCGCCTTGCGCGTTCAGAACAAACAACACGTGCGACCCGCCCACGACAGTCTCCCGACCTTTTTCCTCAGGAATAAAATCCCCGACTTCGAGAAAACCGAATGAACCTTGCAGCTTGTCCTCCATGGGCGTTTCCCATCGCTTCTTGCCGTCGAGCGCGATGCAGCATACGCAATCCATGGCCGCATCGGACTTGCCGCGCAGAAACACCAGCTCGTCCGCGCCGTCGCCGTCCACGTCGGCGGCGCGCATTTGATTGTTGAACAGGCGACGCGAGTCGGGTGTTTGGATGTTGTGCGCTTGGCCCGCTTTGTCCACGATCAAGAAATTCAAGCGCGGCCCGCCGTAGGACACCACCAGGCGAACGTCGTTGCCGCCGGCCAAACGAGCAAAGTCAATTCCCGCCGTCCGGTCGTCCGTGCTCCAAAGCACCGCACCGGAGCAGTCCATCAGGATTGCCCCGCGACCGCCGCGTTGCTTGACGGCGATCAACGAAGAGGCTGCGTTCCCCTTGTCGCTCCATGTGCGTATCTTGCACGGACCGCGCGCTGCCTCAAACCGGCGAACGATCTTGCCCTGCCGGTTGATGGCCGTCAGTGGCGCGGTCGCGTCAATGAGCGAGAAGAGAATCTCATCGTCGCCGTCGCCATCCACGTCGGCGAATGCAAAATCGAACACCAGCGCCCCGGCCTCGTGAATCACCGTCCACGTGACCGAATGTGCCGGGCTGATCCCGATGCGCCCGTCCACGTCGCAGCCGACGACGAACGATTCACCGCCCGCCGGCAATCGTCCCGAAGCGATTTCCCAAATCGGTCGCGGCACCTCGAACCGCTCCACCTGAAACCCGGCGCCGGCGATTTCGGCGCGCCCGGTGTTCCGTCCCGCCTGTTTTTCAACGGCACGGACGGCAAGCTGGCGAAACGCGACCTCGCCCTTGAGCACGCCGAGCGAAATCCGAAGCCGCGCCGTGCCACGGGGCAGGTCAATCACCGTCGAATGAACATCCCATCGCTGCGAATCCCACGAGCCGATTTTGAACGGCGTGATGGTTCGCAACACCCGTCCATCGGCATCGAGTAACATCACGATCACGCCCGCGCCGGTGTTGTGGCCGTGGCGGATTTCGACGGAGACGGCAAGCCGGCCGGCGCCCGTTACGGGAACTTCGCGCACGATGGTGGAATCGCGTTGCGGATCCTTCCCGCGAATCAGCACTGCTTGTTCTTTCGGAAGAAGAACCGGCCCGCCCGATTCGCGCAAGGCCGGAGCCGGCGTCCATGCCGAAAGATTGGCGAAATCCTCCTCCAGCAGGGGTTGCGCTGCGCCGGCGGAAACGATGACGCCAATTGTCAATGCGGTGAAAAACAGCTTTTTCATGTGGCACCTTTCTTTTGTACAACACCATCCGCCGTCCCCTCGATGTGACGACCCGCCGGCGCGCATCTTCCTCGACGATCAAGGACTTCGGCCTCCGCTACCGACAGGCCTCGACATAGTCGCTCAAGGCTCTCATGTTGGCGGCAAAGACGCTGGTCTCGATCCGCGTGCCGAACTCCAACCCTTTGACCTTGTTCGCGAACTTGCCGCGCGTAAGCCAGCGGCCTTGAGCATCAAGCGCGGCGATGATCTTGTCGGCGCGCGGTTCGAGCGATTTTGCCGAGGACGACTTTTGTTTCGGCCTGCGACTCTTCAGATAGGCTTCGCGTCCCTGCAACGTGACGCGCTCGTATAATGCAAAGACGACCGGGACACCGTAGCCGCCCTTCCAACTGTAGCCGTGTTGCCGTTCTTCGCTGATCGCTTCGAGCCGGTAGTAAATGTTGCCGTCGCGGTCGCCGTAGATCGGTTTGTTGGTCTCCAACTCGTAGTAGCGCGCCCACGTGTTGGGAGCGAGGGCGGAGCGTTGATACCAAGCCAGCGCGGGCGGAATCGGCTTCAGGTATTTGTCGTCACCGGTTTCCAGATAGAGTTCGATCAAATCGCGGATGACGCGGACGCTTTCGCCGCCGGTGATGGCGGGCGGCTCGAAGGCGCGCGCCCAAGCGGGTTCCATGTTGGCGTTGTATTGTTGCGCCCACGCGGGCTGCGGCTCCGGCAGTTGTGCGAGGATCATGAAGTCGCCGGCTTTCTTCGCTGCCGCGAGGTGCTCGGCCTTGCCGTAACGATGATAAGCTTCCAGCATCACGCCAACGCAATCGGAGATGCTTTGGTCGTTGAACGTGTAGTGGCCGGCGTAGTTGACCTTCGGGCAGGTGCGCGGGTAGTCCTTGGGATACTCGGCGCGTTTGACGGGGAAATCGGCGGGATTGCGCGGCTTGCCGTCGTAACGTTGCGGCCAGGCGCCGTTGGGGTATTGCGCTTCGATCAGCTTCGCGAGGCCGTATTCGAGCGCGGCGCAGACATCGGCGTCTTTCTTGTCCATTTCGACGAATGCCATCAGGAACCGAAGCGCGCTTTGGGTGTTGTCGTCGTCGAACGTGGTGGTGTTGCGGCGCTGCGCCGCTTCGGCGGCGGTGAGTTTGCCCTTGTCGGTGCGACGGTAACAGAGCGGGAACTTCTTCGAGTCGAAATCCACCGAATACTCCCAGCCGCCGGACTCCAACTGGCCGCGCGCGAGCGCGCGGGCCGCGCCGCGGGCGGCATCCAGGTAACGCTGATCCTTGGTGACTTCGAAGGCGCGCAGGAACGTCATGCCCATCGAGGGTGTGCCGGGCGGTTGAATCCAAATCTGGGTGTCCGTGGCTTTCCCTTCGCCGGCGCGCTCCTTGAGGTTCTCCGAGTATTTCCACAAGTAGCCCCCCTCGGTGGCGATGGACTGCATGAACGCAGTGGCTTTGGCCATGGCGGCTTCCGCCTCCTGCAACGTGGCAGCAGACATTTCGCGGCTGATGACGCACAACGCCAGCAAGGCAAGGAGGTTTTTCATGGCGTCTCTCCTTAGCAGTTTTCGCCCGGCCAAGCCAGTTTCTTTGCGAACAGGGATGCACCGTTCAACCCCGGTATGTTGGCGCGAACCCACAGGAGGTCCGGTCATGAAGCAGTCCGACACCATCCACCGGCCGCAGCGGGATTGTTGTTGCGTTACCGCGTCAACTCCGCCTGGCTGGTGTTCGGCAGCGCCGGACCGGCCTCCTCAAGGTGTTGTGGCCGTAAAACGTCACCTGACCAGCCAGCGCGCCCTCGCACAGGAGCATCCACATTTTCCGTTTTGAGTGAAACAATTGTTTCACTCAAAACGGAAATTCCTTTCTCTGGGCACCGTCGCCTACCAGATGTTCACCGTGTCACCAACATTCGCGTGCCGAACGGCTCCAGCGCAAGCGTGACGGTGGCCGGTGATTGTTCCCAACGGCGTTCCTCGGCGCGATCGGCGCGGTAGAGAATCGCGGGTGCATTCATTTTCACGGTCGCCTGCTGGGGCTGGTCGGTCGTGTTGACGATGATCGTGCCGATGGAACCGTCCGCCGCCCTGAAACTGCCGGCGGTGATAACGGGAAGCGTGATGGTTGCCTTGTGGTGTGTTGGCGTCTGGCCTCGCCAGAACCATGCTTCTTTCTCGGCGCATTGGATCGCAGGCGGCCGGTGCGTTTCGCCGAGCAACAGGTATTCGGGGAAATGCCTGTACGGTTTGCAGAACGCGAAATAGGCCTGAGCGACTTTCGATTTCCATTTGTCGTTGCCCGGTTCCAGCGGCACATCTTGGATGAACGGACCGGGGATGAGGCCGCGCGTGAGGTTGTTGGCGAGCACGTGACAACGCAGTTCGGCGGAGGGACGAGTGCCGAGCGGGCCTTGGCCCTGCACGCACGCCGCGCCGATGGCGGTGACGTATTCGTGGTAGAGATAGGAGAACAA
Source organism: Verrucomicrobiota bacterium (assembly GCA_016871575.1). Lineage (GTDB taxonomy): Bacteria > Verrucomicrobiota > Verrucomicrobiia > Palsa-1439 > Palsa-1439 > CAIKAP01. The sequence continues at coordinate 55,597 of VHCW01000002.1, read as the reverse complement.
CCCGACGCCGCGCGCGCCCGTTGTGCCGTGGTCCACTTCGCCAAACTGCCGGCTCCAGTAGGTCGCCATGTAGGGAATCGCCAGTTCGCTGACGTTCTCCAGGAACAAGCCAAGCTCCGGCTGGATCGGTTTGCCCTGCCGCAACATCTCGGCGCACAAGTCGCGGAAATCGGTCCACATCCAGTTGCCGTAGCCGGGCGGATGATCGTGCGTCATGCTGTAACAGGGTTGGTGTTGGCCGCCGCCGATTTCCTGGTCGAAACTGATCAACGGCGTTCCGAGCCTTGCCACGTCGAGAAATATCTTCAACATCGTCTCCCGCGCCGCCGCGCTGCCGTGGCAGAGTTTCACCGACAATCCGCGCCACGCGGCCCGCGCATCCGTCTTGTCGTAGAAATCCGCGGTAAACGCCGAGCCGTCGGCGTTCTGGATCACCATCGCCTTGCGCTGCTCGAAATCGGCGGTGTCGTCAAACGCCGGGCCGTTGCGCGTCTCCTTGCGTTTCACGACCCACCAAAAACCGGACGTGAGCATCGCCACGCGGTCGTCCTGCTCACGCAACCTGGCGTTGGCCTTCTGCCACGCTTCATTCGATGGCACCGCCGGCAGATAGCGGATGCCCGCCCACGTGCCGCGGTTCTCCCAGCCGTACGGCACGAACACGATGTGCTTGAGTCCCGTGCGCCGGCGATACTCCGCGCAGAGCGATGGCAAGCGTTCGAGGTTTTCGCCGAGAAGATCGTTGTATCCTTTCTGGTTCTGGATGCCGGCGATGAGGATGCCCGCGCCGTCCTTGAGGAACTGCGGAATGTCGGCGCGCTCCGCGAGTTTCTTGCCACACCAGAACTGTTGTTTCGCCCAGCGCTTGTAAATGTCGGCCGCATCGCGCCAATCGCCCGTGAACGCGCCGAGCACGACGCCGTACGGCAGCGCCACATCGCGCCCCGCCACTTCCGGCACGAGGTGCGTGAATGGAATCTCCACGGACTTCCGCGCCACCGACCGCACGCCAAGCCGTTTGCAGTGCCCGTTGCCGTCGTGCGCCGCCAGATACAGCCCGGCCGTTTTATCGTAGCGCGCGGCAAATTGCGTGAAGGCGGCTTCCGGATACATCGCCTCGCGCAACTGGCTGCGCGTCCCCGGCGCTTCAATCAACGCGCCGTCGGTGTGCGACAACGGCAACAACAACCGCTCATCCCCGCCGAGCGAGGCCGGGGACACAAAACGCGGGAACACAATTCGCGCGACAGCCTTGTCCGACTTGTTGCCGACAGCGATGCCCAGCCGCACCAACCCGTCTTCGCCGGCCGTCGCCGTCACGCGCGCCGTCAACGAGAGCGATGCGTGTCCGGCAAAACGCAACTCCAATTTGCCGGTGCCAGCCCGCGCGATGCTGACGTTGCGGAATTCTTCCGCCGTCACGCCGTCGCTGTCGCGCCCGGCAGGTTTCGTCAGCGCGACGCTGAACAACGGTTCCACTGACCGGCTCGACACAAAATCTTGTCCTGATTTGCGATGAACGATGTGCGCCAGTCCGCCTGTCCGTTTGTCGAACGCCACCACCGTGCTCGCCGTCACCAGACCGATGTCGGTCGCCGTTTCAAACACGCCGTCCTGCACCTTCAGCGACGCCACATCAAGCGGCCGGCGCGCGGTCGTTTGCGTTTGCAGCGCGGCGAATTCGGTCTCGCTGATCGGCCCGAACGAAATGTCATCAAACAACACGCGCGCCTTCGAGGGCGTCCGCGGCGAAGTCCAGACACCCAGCGCAAATGCGCCGTTCGGCTGACCGTCCGCTTCGCCCTCCATCTGCCAGCCAGGTTCCGTCGCACCGTCGAGCCATGCTTTGCCGATCATCTGGTTTTTGTGGCAGGCGAACTTCACCCGCACCCACGACGGTGCCGACAGTTTTGGTCCGGGAAATTGCTCGCCCGGCGATCCTTGCCCGCGATAGCACAACAGCCCGATGCCGTCGCGACGGATTGTGACCGCTCGAAACCCTCCGCCACTGTGGCGACCGTACACGTAAATGACCGGCGGTTCGCCCTCGAACGAGACGACCTTCAATCGCAACGACACAATAAAATCCGGCGCCGCCTCGCTGCCGGTGAGCGTCAACAGCGTGTGATGCGGTTTCGCCGCCACGACCTGATAAACGCGATTGGCCGGGTTGCCCGGCTCCGCCACAACGCCGCTGTCGCCGCCCGGTCCGCGCCACCCGGCGGCGTCCGTGTCAAAGTTCCACTCCCGCGCCGGCGCCGCGGCAAGCGTCATGGCGCTGAGAAGCAACCCGCAAAGCGCATTGATGGTGGATCTCACCTGGCCGCGAGTTCGTGGGGGAGCACACCCTTCTGGAGCGACTCGACGGACACTTTTCCGGCGGCCTCGCCCATCGCGACGGCGTTGCCGGTGACGCGATAGCTGGAGTGCGCGATGAAATCGCCGCTGATGCAGCGGCCCGCCAGCATCAGGCCGTCCACGTCCTTCGCCATCAGCGCGCGCAACGGGATGTCGTAGGGCTTCGCGCGAAAATCGGCCTTCGCGATGCCCTTCGTCTTCTTCGGGTCAACCGAATGAACGTCAATGCCGGCATTCACCCGGCAAACGGCATCCGCGTGTTTGCGTCCTTCCCGCAGGTCGTCGGCGGTGACGGTATAGCGCCCGTGGATCCGCCGGCCTTCGCGCACGCCGATTTGTTCGGCGGTGGCCACGACGGCGAGGTTCTTCCACGGGCCGCCCAGTTTCCGCATGTCGCGGATGATGTCGAACACTTCCCGCCGCGCGCGGATGGTCGCCTCGCTGATCTTGGCCGCGTCGTACGCCGGCACGCCGTACTCGTGGTTGGTCATGAGCGAAAAAATCCCGCTGTGCAGGTGGCGGAGCGTCGGCAGGGCGTAACTGGGGTGAATCCCGGCGTCTTCCATCAACTTTCTCAAGTTCGTCTTCGCCTTTTCACCGGCGATTTCGCGCACGAAACCGGGAATTGCGGCGGGATCAACGCCGGTCAACAAGGCAAGCAGCGACATCGGCTGGCAATCGCAATCGTCGTTGGCGCCGATGTCGAACTTGCACCCGGCCTGCACGGCGAGGTCGCCGTCGCCCGTGCAATCAATGAACCGGTCCGCCATCCACGCCTGCCGGCCTGATTTCGATTCGGTGACGACGGCCACGAGCCGGTTGCGCGCATCGGTGACTGCGCCGGCGAGCAGGGTATGCAACTGGATTCGCACGCCGGCGGCGAGGCACATCTCCTCCAGCACGAGTTTCATCAGTTCGGGATCGTAGATCGAGCCTTTGGTTTTTTTCGCCACGTCGCTGCCGCGCTCGGCCATCGCTTGCAGGATTTCCTGCATGACGCCCGTCTTGCGTTCGCCATCAATGATCTTGGTCAACAACCCCGCCGTCCACGTGCCGCCGAGGCACCCGGCCATTTCGATCAACAGCGTCTTGGCGCCGGCGCGCGCGGCCGCAATGGCCGCCCCCATGCCGGCCGGGCCGCCGCCGCACACAATCACCTGGACGCGACCAGCCACCGGAATCGCCCGTTGTTTCTCGATGAAACGGCCATCGCCCGTCACCTCGCCGCCCGTGCGAACGACTTCGCCGCGCGCAAAGTTAGGGAAGCCTTCGCTTGCTCCATTGACCGTTGTCAACGCCAACGGGCCGAGCACCGCACCGCCGATGGCGGTCTTGATGAAACAGCGGCGGCTCGATTGCGAATAGTTAACGCGTGATGATTGTGAGTGATTCATGGGTTGTGTCTGCGGGTTTTCAATGTGCATCACACCATAAACCACCGGCCCAAACCGGTCACGAGTTTTCGACAATCTCAACAGTCCGCTACAACTCGATGCGCAATACGGCGAGGATGGGAAAATCAGGCACGCTGACTTCCCATGTGTTGCCCGCTTGTCGGGTTGTCAGGGTTTGGCCGGTCATGAGATTGGTGATCTGTTTCGGTTGCGCGTGGACGCGCAAGACGACTGTCACGCCCTGACAGGGGCTGGGGCGTTTCGTTTTGACCGGTTCGGATTCTGTTCGCTTTGATGATTGAGGGGCGCGTTTCTGTCGCGGCTCATCAGCCTGATCTTCGTTGCCTTGTGTGCCGGTGGCGACCCATGAGAAATCATTGACCAACGCCACCGTCAACCGTTTGCGATCCGGCGCGACGTAGCTCTCGCAGTGCATGGTTGGCGGGCCGCCAAGAGCTTGAACCGGGACAAGGACTGATTCGCCGGTAATGGCCCGGAGGAATTCAGCTGTGGCTTTCTCCTGTCCGCCGTTCGGATCGTGCCATTCCCATGACGGTTGTTGTTCGATGACAAGTCCGCCGGCGGCTTTGAACTTCGCCACGTTTTGTCGCATCGTCCCGGTCAAATCCTTCGGCGCCGGCAGAAACAGAACCCGGTAACCGTCCAATGCGCCTTCTTCGAGATGGCTGTCGGTGAGCACGCGCACCGGCAAACGGGCGCGCGACAACGCCTGATACGCGCCCACCGATGGATAGATGACCTGTTTCCACGCGGCGGACTCGTTCGGCAGATGGCGGTTGCGGGCGAGTTCGGAGAAATGCACCGCCGCCCAGTGGAGCGGACGCATCCCGGCGAACGCCGGGGCAACACGATTGCCGAGCGCCACGGCGTCTTTGAAAAGAGCAGGATTGGGAATCTCTCGTTCATTGTTGTCCAAGTTGGCGACGCACCCGTGCGCGATCATGCCGGCCGTCGCGAAACAGGCCGACTCGCTGTCGAGCAAACCGTGACACCAGACGTGCGGCGGACGGCCATCTGTTGCGTCGCGCGACAAGGCGTATCCCATGCCGATGCGGATGTCGCGGGGAATCGGTTTCAGAGTGGCATCGCGCGAAAAGACCCGACTCACTCCCGGTCGCGCCGGGAGGCTGAACTCGGTTTTCATGGCGTCGGCAATGCGAAACAGCCGATGACTCAGGTGCGGGTCTCCGAGGCCGGGATAGGTGTTGCTGCCAATGAGCATCACGACTTCGGGGTTGCGGGCGTGCAATGCGCGACGAATCCGCAGGAACGCCCGTTCGATGGTTGCGTTGTTGAACTCGATGAGCTTGCGATACACGGGATCGGCGGGATTGACCGCCGTCGGGTGATCAACGCCGGTTTCCACCTTGAACTTCTCCTTGCAGAAGCGGCACCAGCAACCCGACTTCGGCATGTGAACTTCGTCGTAATAAAATGCGTCCGCGCCCAAGTCCACCAGTTCCAACTGGCGCTGAATCAAGTAATCCACGTAGGGCGAGTTGAAACAGAGGTTGTCGCCGCGCTTGGTGTGCAGGTATTTGCCGCCCGGTCCGACGCAGACCCAGTCGGGATGTTGCTTGGCCATGTATCCGTCTTCCATGTGCCGGTGATAGACCATGATGCGCAGTCTGTTTTTGTGGGCGTCGTCAATGAGTTCCTTCGCCACGTTGCGGTTCTTCGCCCAGTCTTGCACCGCGCCGACCCTGCTCGGCCACCAAGCGGCTTCATCGCCGGATTTGATATGACGGGCGAATTGCTTGAAACCAAGCGACGCGATGGCCTGGCCGGCTTGGAAGAAAATCGGCAGGTTCTGCAATTTCGATGAGAGACGAGTGTGCGCGCAGACGCGAACCTCATCGTACCAACGCGGCAGTTGATATCGGCTACAATCTTTCAGCCAATCGGGAAAGACCGGTTCAATCGGCTTGGCCAGCTTGGCCTGCACATCGGCTGGCAATGCTTCCGAGGAAGTCACGTCAGTCAGTTTGGTGATTTCGGGGGGCTTTGTAACTGTGGAGATAAAGATGCAATCGGGACGAATGGCAGCATTGCGAAGAACGAGCGTGTGCTTGCCGGGCGACAGGTTTTGCTCGAATAACTTCGTCCATTTCCACGCTCCCGCGCCTTCGAGCGAACCGGTGGCTGGCAAGGGGGCTTTCATTTCCTTGCCGTTCAGCGTAATCGCGATCGTGCCGTCGCCGGTTCTCCGGGCATACCGGAGCCAGCCGCGATACAATCCGCCTGCCGGCACGGTGAAACCGTAATAACAACGGCCTTCCTCATGAAAACGGACCAGATACTCGCCACCGCTGCAAGACGGATTCTTGGCTGGACGGGCGAAGTCGCCTTTGGCGGGTTCCTTGCGGCTGAAGTTCTCCGCCTCGATCAACAGACCGGGAAGATTGGTTTGCGTCAGACCTGTCAGCGGCAGCCAAAGGGCGAGGATGACCGTCAGTTGTTTCATGCGAGGCAGTGTACGCGAGAGCGCGGCGGGTGAAAAGACGGCAGTTGAGAATGATCTTGCCGTCAGGGCCGATGAGCTTGGCGGGGTCTTCGTGAAATACGATTTCGTCGGCGTCAGAGGTTCTCTTCAGCCGGAACTGGCCGGCGTTTCGACGGGCAATTCGGGGCGGCTTGACCACTCGGACCAACCGCCATCGTACCAGCTCACGTTCCGATACCCCAGCAGATGGCGCAGCACGAAGAACGCCTGGCTCGCCTGATGTCCTGTGCGGCAGGACACGATGACCGGCGAATCGGCTGACGGTATCAACTTCGCATAGGCCGCCGCCAGTTCGCTCACGGGCAGGAAACGGCTCACCCCGTTGGTGGTGGAAACATCGCTTGTGAAAGGACGATTGACGGCTACGGGGACGTGGCCGGCGCGGGCTTCGTCGGATTTCTTGCCGGTGAAGGCCTCGGCGGGTCGGACATCAATCAGGACCGCGGTGCGGCGCTGGGAATGGGCAAGCACTGTCCGGTAATCCACGGTGAAGTTGTCCGGACCGGCCGGCGTCGGATACGTCGTCGCCGTGATGAGCGGCAAGGCGGTGTCCACGGGACGTTTCTCGGCGAGCCATTGTTCCCAGCCGCCGTTCAGGATGGCATAACGGGTGTGGCCAACCCGTTCCAGCGCGATGGCAATCAGCGTGGCATCGTGCACCTTCTCGCTTGGCACGAGAATCACCATCGTTTGCGGCGTGACGCCCAGCAATCCAAGCTGGCGCGCAATCATCTCCGCCGGCAACAACATCGAGGAGACGCCGCCAATGACGCCCCGGAAATGTTCCGGATCCATCCGCACGGAACCGGGAATGTGGCCGCCGTTGTAGGCCGGTTGCGGGCGGACATCAATGATCCGCACATCATCGCGGCCCAAGTGCTGTTGCAGCCAGCCGGTTTCCACCAACCGCGGCAAATCACCCACGGGAACGGGCGCTGGAGCCGTCGCGCCGCCGAGGAAAAACGCGCGCCACGCGTTGACTTTGGCTGCCTGGCGCGCCGACAACGGCGCAGTCCGCAACGACACGGGCTTCAGGATTTGTTCCATGAACCCCCGCAGGCCGTCGGTCAGGATGTAGGCGTTGTTGAAACCGAGCCGCGCCAGCGCGTCGCGGGCCTGCGCGGGATGCGTCATGCCATTGGAGTAAAGAACTATGATTCCCCGGTTCTTGTGCGGCGCAAGAAACTCCGTCAGGTCGGCGGCAACCACGTTGACCGCCGTGCGGATGTGGAACGCCGCAAATTCCGCCGGCGTCCGGATGTCCACCACCAGCAGGCTCGCGTCGCCCGCCATCAACCGGTCGGCGAGTTCGTCGGGGTCAATGTGGTCCTCGCCGGCGTCCATCGCCTGCAACAGCGCCGCCTCGCTTGGGCGCGTGCTGGCCGTCGGTGGAAGCATCGCCACGGCGAACGCAGCCACAAGAATCGTCACGCTGAACGCTTTCAGAAACGGGCTGCCAAGATACGGCCCTGTCCCGGCAACCTTCTTCTCAATCCATTCCGATCCCCAGAACGCCGCGACCGCCACCGTCGCAAACAACAGCGCAAACACCGGTCCCGACATGCCGAGCGATGCCCAGGCAAACTTCACGCCGCTGTCGCCCCACGACGCCAGCGGCGCGACGAAGCCGTACATCTCGTTGAACAGGATGCTGCCGAGCGCCGCGCCGCCGAGGAAGATCAGTGCATCGAGCCGGCCGCTGGCCAGCCCGACCGCGGCGGTGCCGGGACACCACGAACTCAGCACAAACCCGACGCCGAACAGCAGTCCGCCGACGATCTGCGCGCCGTAGATGGTTGGCAGGAAATAAACCTGGTCGGCGCTGACCACGCCGAGCACGAGCGCCAACTGCAAACCAAGCATCGCTGTGACCATCGCGGTGAACATCACGCGCAGCACCGTCATGTCGCGGAAGTAGAAGATGCCGGCCAACCGGCGCGAGCTGCCAAAGCCGGCCTGTTCCAGCGCGAACCCGAACCCGAAGCCGAGCAACAACGACAACACGAACGCCGCGTTGCTGCTCAACGCGTCTTGTCCGAAGAAGGTCGCGATCATTGCCATTGCCTCCGGACAAACCACGCCATCGCGTAGCCGCTCACGAACATCGCGCCGAGAAACAACAGGCTGCCAGTCACCAGCATCGCCCCGCCGGTCAACCCCTGACCGGACGTGCATCCCGATGCCAAGCGGCTCGCGAACCCGGCCAGCACGCCGCCAACGAGCGCCAACGTGATCCTCAATCCGCGCGACGCCGTCGGGCCGCGTTCCAGTTGCGGTTGGACGCGCCGCCCGGCGATGGCCGAGACGAGGCCGCCGAGCAACGTGCCGACGAACATGAACACGAGATAGTAGCGCAACGGGTCGTTGCCCCACGCGCCGAAGTAGGCGCTCCCGGCCACGTGTTGCGGCATCACACAGCTTTGCGCGTACGCGCCCGCTCGCGCGATGCCCGCCGACGCGCCGAGACCGACGCCGAGCGTGAGGAAACTGGCCAGTAACACCAGACCCAATAGAACGCCGGCCAGGTACGGGTTCAAGTGGGGTTTCGGACCGGTCGAGGGAGTGGAAGAGTGGGAGTTCATTGCGCGGCCCCTCAACAACCAGCCGATTTCCGTTTCGGCGCAGCGGGCGCCGACGGAACCGACGGCGCCGACGACGGGGGCGCGGCGTGCGGGCGCGCGGGGGCGGGCTGCATCGGCACGGAGCGAACAGCGCCTTTCAGTTCGGTCTCTTCCCAAAACGCATCCAGCCCGCCGTGCAACGCCTTGATCGGGCGCTTGGTTTTTTGCGAGAGGATGCCGGCGGCCATCATCGCCAGCGAACCGTCCCGGTCCACGAGGATCAACGGCCCGGCCCCGACAAGGTAGCCGGGGTTTTCCAGCACGTCGGCCAAATCCGCCCGACGCGAACCCGGCAACGCGTAATCCGCAAACGCATCGGCAGGCCGGATGTCCACGAGGTCGAACGTGCCCGGCATGTCCTTGATGAGCCGGCTGAGGTCGGCGGGCGAGATGCGTTCGGCAATGTGAACGTGGCGTTGCGGCGGCGCCGCGGCGGTTTTCTGTTCGCTGCCGAAGACGGGATACCCGGCATCAATCCATGCCGCGCTGCCGCCGTCGAGGCTGGCGACGTTCTGGAAACCGCGCCGCTGGAGAATGCCGACAGCGAGGCTGGAGCGGTACGCGCTGTTGCAGACGGCAACGACGGGCAGATTCGGGTCGAGTTTGCCGGACAACTCGGCCAAGTGCGTGATCGGAAGGTTGACCACCGTGCCGATGCGCATCCCCATCCATTCGTGCGGCATCCGCACGTCCACGATGATTGGCGCCGTGCCGGCCTGCATCTGGGCGTACAACTCGGCGGGCGAAATCATCCCGCTCTGGGCGACCGGCAATCCGGCTTTCGCCCACGCATCGAACGGCAACACCGCGCCTTCGTAACCGACCCGGTGCAAGCGGAACACCGCTTCCTTGATCTCCGCGTCCGAGCCGACCAACACCATCGGCGCCTTCCACGGCACCATCGTGCCAACCCATGTTTCAACCCGGCCCCGCAATGCAATGTTGACCGAACCCGGCAGGTGCCCGGCGGCGTACGGTTTGGCCTCGCGCAAATCCACGATCCATTGGCCGCCGGCTTTCGTGATGGACTCCGCCACGGGCGCGGCCTTCGGCGCGGCGTCCCAGTTCACCAACGGCGGCCCGATGCGGTTCATCGCCGCGTTGTGTTTGAAATACTGCGGCGCTTCCGGCAATCCTTCGAGCACCGCTGCGATGAACTCGCTGCGGCCTTTCTTCCGGACGTACGGATTCGACGCCTTTTCCCGGCCAATCGTGGACGACGGGTCATCGGACAAATTCGCGCCGCACAACGATCCCGCGCCGTGCGCCGGCAAGACCACGCAGGCATCGGGCAGCTTCGAGAGTTTATTGTGCCACGTCTCGTAACTCATGTTGGCCAGCGTCGCGGCTGTCATCGTGCCTTCGAGCAGGTCCGGCCGCCCAATCGAGCCGACGAACAACGTGTCGCCGGTGAAAATGGCGCGCGGCCCGGTCTCGCCATCGGCAATGACCAGTCCGCACATCCCATCGGGAGTGTGTCCCGGCGTGACAATCGTTTTCACCGTGGCTTTGCCGACGCGGAACGTCGAGCCTTCCTGCAACGGTTGGATCTTGTACTGCGCGCCGCTGGCTGCGTTCTGGAAGATGGGCATGGACAACGCGCGGACGGCTTCGAGATGTCCCGCCACGAAATCCGCGTGCGAGTGCGTAAGGAACACGCCTTTGATCGTCAGGTTGTTCTTCTTCGCGTGCTCAAGGTAGGCATTGATGTCGCGGGAGGGGTCCACCAACAACGCCTCGTTGCCGGACACAAGCAGGTACGAATAATGGCTCAACACCGGCAAATTGAACTGGACAACCTCAAACCCCGGAAACCGGTACGTGTCCACAATCTGGTGAAAAGCATCCGCCGCCCCATGCGACGCCGATTCGGAATCCTTGATCTTCGTTCCAGTCGCCGCCGAGCCTGTCACGGCTCTGCCGGCCAACGCCTCGGACCCAGTCCCCTTTCCTGCAACTGCTGCCGGCGTTTGAGGCGCGGCGCCTTCCGCGCGCGGCAGGCCACGAACGATGGGCGCCGCTGCCGCTGCGCCCGCCGACCAGACCGCAACATTGCGCAAAAACCGGCGGCGATTCATGGAAGTACAAGGCTGCTTGCTCATGATGGGCTCCTTTTCTGATTGGGATTATACACCAAGATCCCGGTCCTTGGCAAAAAAACACCCGCGCTGCGCGTGAAGGAAAACCGGAAATCACTGCCACGACAAAGGATGTGCGATCTCGCGTGCTCAGGGTTTCGTTGTTTGGAAATACTCGGCCAACACGGTCACAAGTTTCTCGCCGTAGCTTTCCCAATGCCGGCCCACGGCGTAGTCGTTCAGCCCGGCGATCCAGTTGCAGTTGAACTCGTGGACCACGGCGTCAATGCCGAACCGCTCCAGCCAGCCGTCGCCGAGCGAACCGGGGTTGCGGAACGTCGCTTTCGTGCTGCCTTCGGTAAACCATGTGTACTGGCGCAACAGCGTCTCCAATGTCGCCATCCGCTCCAGATACCGCTCCAAGTCCGGCACCGGCGGACGGCTGATGTGCAAGCGACCGTGACCGTCATTGTGCAACTCCAGCGCCAGATGCGGACGACGCCCTGCCTTGCTCATCGCGTCCAACCATTTCTCCAGTGCGGCGTTCTCCGGCGCAAACAGCGGGTCGGCGGGCTTGTCCCAATTGCGGTTGAGGTCTTTGCCGAGAAGATTGAACCGGGTCATGCCGCGCGCCACGCCGTCCTTGTTCGCCATCGGCAGGATGTAGGCGCAATAGCGCTGCGGCTCCTTGAGAAGGCGGCGAATGAATCCTTGCACGACCCAGTTGCCGCCGCTCTCCCACGGATGGGCGCGAGCGCGGATGAAGACGCGGTGCGCCGCTTTCGGGTCGCCGACGCGGACGATTTCGAGTCCTCGTCCGGCGACGGTCTTGCCAATGGGCGTGATCTCGACGAGCGGGTGTTTGCGGATGGACGCCAGCAGCCGGTCGAGATCGGAAATCCGGTACGGCTCGATGCGCGCCACGTATAATCGCGGCCCCGGCATCTCGACGGTCACGCGCACCCGGTTCTCGGGAAGTTTTTCCGTGGCGACCGGTTTCCACTCCTTGCCGTTCTCGGAAATGACGACGGTATTCAATTCCCTGCCGACCCAGCCGGGGCGACCGTTCCAAACATTGTCGAGGTTCTTGAATTCGAGCGTGAGTTTCGAGCCGGGCTGTGCGTGGAGCAGAAAATGAATGTGCCCGGCGGCGCGGTTGGGCGAATTGCGTTCATGGTCGTAGAGCAGGTTGACCATGATGGTTCCGTCGCCGGCAATCTCGTACCAGAGCGGCGAGGCGTTCTCGAAGCTGGTGTCAATGAATTCCAAGGGAGTTTCGATCGCAGTCAGCCATTCCATGTTGAACCGGGCCAGCCGCAGTTTTTCGTAAGGGCCTTTCTCGCCGGCTTCGTAGAAACAGAGGATCGTGCCGTCCTTGATCACTGCGAGGTCGGAATACGCGCTGAAACTTTCTTCCAGCCGCTTGTTGACGAGCCATGTCTGGCCTTCGTCGGAGCTGAGTTTGACGGACAGGTTGATGCGGTCGCGGGATTTGCCGGGCGCTTCCTTCTTGTCGCGACGGGCGAGATTGTGGGGGTTGGCGAAGAGGATTCGTTTGGTGTCGAACCGGACCATGCTCGCCATGCAGATCGGCTCCAGCAACGCATCGTCAAAACGCGGCTGCGACCATTGCGTGGCGCCATCGGGACTGGTCGAGACGAGGCGGCGATGCGCGTCGGACTCGCTGCGGGCGTTGAGCAGCACGTTTCCATTTGTGAGTTGCACGGCGACGGTCTCGTTCGGGTAACGGAACGGCGGTTTGTCGGGGATTGCGATCTCGCCGCGTTGCCATGTTTTGCCGTGATCGTCGCTGTAAATCGTACTCGTCACCGACGGACGGTGCGCGTGGCCGCCGGTGCCGAGCGACATCCAGACCGGCACAACGAGTCGGCCTTTGTGCGGGCCGTGCGTGAGTTGGATGCCGTGGTTCGGACCGGTGGCGATGACTTTCCAGTCGTATTCTTTTCGGAACCGATCGAATGTCGCCGTGATCTCAACCGGCTTCGACCATGTTGCGCCCTCGTCGTCGCTGCGCATGTAGAAGCAGCGCATGTATTCGAGGCAATAGAGGAAATGAACCGCGCCGGTTTCGAGGTCGGGGATGGCGACGGGATTGTTGGCGGTGTTGTCGCCAGGTTTGTCGAGCTTCTGTGCGGCAGCGACTGGATTGACCGGCAGTTCGCCTTTGACGTGGACGATGCACTGTCGTGGCAACCACGTTTTTCCGCCGTCGGTGCTGCGGCGCATCATCACATCAATCGGTCCCCAATCGCCCTTGCCCGTCCTGCGCGCCTCGCACCAAACGAGCACAGTGCCTTTCTTCGTCACCGCCACGCCGGGGATGCGATAGAGCGCGTAGCCGTCCGTGCCGGACTCGAAGATGTCAATCTTCTCCAACAGCGGCGCCGCGTGGGCGGCGCACAACGTTGCGAACAAAGCGAGGATGATGGTGAGTGACGCTTTCATAGTTGAACTGTATCAGAATCCAATAATGCAGCGAAGTTCCGATTGCCACTGATTGGCCATTCCGCTACACTGCCGCCGTTCAAGAAAGGAACATTCACGAGTCACAAGTAACGAATAACCAAAACCAATTCGCGTAGCTTCGGCTGCTGATCCACACCGAAATCGCCAGTTTCAAGGACAGGCAGCGCTGGAAGTACGCCCCACGTGGGGCGTGCTGAAAGCGTTCTGTCCAGGGCGTCTGGCGATGCCCGGTGTGGGACGTGAGTAACACGTCCCACCTTTGTTTTTGGGCATCGCAAGCTCTGGCAGATAGCCGAACAGGGCCAAGCCTCGCGAGCAACCAACGGGAGACCGATGGCCACGCTCGATTTCAAAGGCAAAGCCCTGGTGCAGAATTATCATCTGACGGTGAAGTATCACGAGCTTGTCCCGAAGAAGGACAAGAGCCTCACCGACAAGGTCCGGCTCGACGACAACCTCATCATCCACGGCGACAACTTGAAGGCGTTGAAGGCGCTGTTGCCGACCTACGCCGGCAGGGTGAAATGCATCTATGTTGACGCGCCATACAACACCGGCAACGAAGGCTGGGTCTACAACGACAACGTCAACTCCCCGATGATTCAAGAGTGGCTTGGCAAGACCGTTGACCGGGACGATCTCACCCGCCACGACAAGTGGCTCTGCATGATGATGCCCCGGTTGAAACTCCTCCGTGAACTCCTCAGCAATGACGGCGTGATCTTCGCTTCCATCGACAACATCGAAACTCACCACATGCGCATGTTAATGGACGAAGTTTTCCAAGGGCATTTTGTTGGCACGTTCATTTGGAGAAAGAAAGAGGGCGGCGGACAGACTGACGATTACTTTGTGACCGAACACGAATACGTTCAGGTCTACGCGAAGTCCGAAGAGTTCGAGTGGCTTGATGAGTCTATTCCTCTTGAAGAGGCAGACTTCAACAAGTCAGATAAAGAAGGCAAGTTTGTAGCGGTGAAACTCGCGAAGTGGGGATCAGGTGCGAGACGAGAAGACCGTCCAAAGATGTATTTCCCGCTTGAGGCACCGGACGGAACAAACGTCTACCCGAAAACACCGGATGGCCGTGCTGGCAGGTGGCGCGTGGGCAAAGCGCGAGCGGACTTGCTGGTCGAAAACGATCTCATGCACTGGGAGAAGAAGGGCGACACGTGGGTTGCCTACGAGAAAGTCAGATTTGAGGAAGGGAAAGCTCGCAAGATCAAGGAGCGGAGCATCCTGTTTGACCTTGCGACTACCGGCGACGCCACGAACACGCTGACGGATATCTTCGGCAAGAAAGATGTCTTCGAGAACCCAAAACCATTTCAGATGGTGAAGCTTTTCATTGAGCGCACAACAGCGAAAGACTCCATCGTGCTCGACTCATTCGCTGGCAGCGGTACAACGGCACACGCCACTCTCGCGTTGAACAAAGAAGATGGCGGCAACCGAAAGTTCATTCTCGTCGAGTGCGAGGACTACGCCGACGAAATCACGGCGGAACGTGTACGGCGCGTCATCAAAGGTGTGCGTGGCGCGAGCGATGAAGACTTGAAAAAAGGTTTGGGCGGCACGTTCAGCTATTTCGAGTTGGGCAAGCCGATTGAGTTGGAGAGCATTTTGGATGGCAAGAATCTGCCGAGCTATCTGGAACTCGCCCGGTATGTGTTCTACACGGCGACCGGCGAGGAGTTTGATGAGCGGAAGATGAACGAGAAGCGGCAGTTCGTCGGTGAGTCGAAGAATCACGAGGTTTATCTGTTCTACAAGCCGGACATTGACCACCTGAAAAAGACCGCGCTGACGCTGGAGCGGGCGGAAGAACTCGGCAAGCCGAAGGCGAATGGCAAGCGGCGGCTGGTGTTCGCGCCGACGAAGTATCTCGATCAGGAGCAACTCGACGCGCTGAGGATTGATTTCGCGCAGTTGCCGTTTGAAATCTACAAGCTGGCCAGATGAGAACAACGCAAACGCCGAGCCGGGTGACTCGGCCTACAACGATCAACTGTAGGCCGCGTGACCTCACGCGGCGAAGGTGAATTACAATGGAACTCAAGGAATACCAGCAGCGGGCGCTTGCACAGGTGAAGGCGTATTTGGAGGCGCTGAACCGGTGGCGCGCGAAGAATGAGAAGGTTGTCGAAGCAGCGGGCAAGGAAGCCGCGTTGGATGTGCCGCAAAAGGCGTGGGAAGAAGTTGGCGGCAAGAACTACCGGTCGCGCAAGAACGGCTTGGGCGAATGGCTGCCGAACTTCTGCCTGAAAATCCCGACCGGTGGTGGCAAGACGTTGCTGGCGGCTCACACGGTTGACATCATCAATCGCGTTTATCGGCAGAAGCAAATCGGTCTGGTGTTGTGGGTGATGCCGACGACGCAGATTTACCGGCAGACCATCGAGCATTTGCGCGACCGCGATCATCCGTACCGGCAGGTGTTGGACATCGCCAGCGGCGGACGGACGGTGATTTACGAAAAGACTGACCGGTTCACACCGGAGGATGTGGTGGAGAATCTGGTGATCCTCACGCTGATGCTGCCGTCGGCAAATCGCGAGAACAAGGAGACGTTGAAGGTTTTCAAGGACAGCGGCGGCTTCGGCGCGTTCTTTCCGAAAGACGATGACGTGCAGGGGCACGCGAAGTTGTTGGAGCGGTTTCCGAATCTGGATGCGTTCGGGGACGGCAAGGGATTGTTCCAGCGGCAGGTAAAGACTTCGCTGGGCAACACGCTGCGGATGCTTGCGCCGGTGGTCATCCTGGACGAGGGGCACAAGGCATACAGCGAGCGGGCGCAGGACACGCTGCGCGGGTTGAATCCATCGGTGATCGTGGAGTTGTCGGCCACGCCGACGGAAGCGAGCAATGTGTTGGTGGACATCAAGGGCGTGGAGTTGAAACGCGAGGAGATGATCAAGCTGGATTTGCACGTCTTCAACAAGGAAAGCACGCGCTGGAAAGACACGTTGCTGGCCAGCATCAAGAAGCGCGAGGAATTGGAGACGATTGCCGGCAAGTATGAGGCGAACACCGGCAACCACATCCGCCCGATCTGCTTGGTGCAGGTCGAGCGTACCGGGAAAGATCAGCGCGGCGGCAACTACATTCACGCCGACGATGTGGTGGACTTTTTGGTGAAGGAATACGGCGTGGACGCGGGGCAAGTTGCCGTGAAGTCCAGCGAGAAGGACGACATCGAAGGAATCAACCTGTTCGCCCGAGGCTGCCCGATCAGGTACATCATTACCAAGCAGGCGTTACAGGAGGGATGGGATTGCGCGTTTGCTTATGTGCTGACGATCCTCACAAACCCGGCCTCCAAGAACAACCTGACGCAGTTGGTGGGACGAATTCTGCGGCAGCCGTTTGCGCGCAAGACGAAGGTCAGGGATTTGGACGAAAGCTACGTGTTCTGTTACCGGCAAAAGGGCGCAAACTTGGTGGAGAGCATTCGTCGTGGTTTTGAAGGTGAAGGGCTGGGCGATCTGGCCGGGCAAGTTGTCATGGACGCTGACGAAAGCGAAGTGCAAGGCGAAGAACTCATCGGATTGCGCGAGAAGTTTCGCCAATTTGCCGGTAAGATTTACCTGCCGGTGTTTGCGATTCAGCAAGACGGGCACTGGCGTGAAGTCAGTTACGAGACGGACATCGTGAGCGGGATTGACTGGAACAAGGCTGACTTCTCCGTTGTGCGCAACCTTCAGTTGAATGTCATGCCCGCCGCCGATACCGAGATCATCGTGACCTTGACCGACAATCGAGCCGAGCGGGTGAAAGAAACCGGACGCAAGTATCGGACGAGCGCCGATGCTGGCGTGGACTTTGTTTTTGCGACGCGGCAGTTGCTGGAGGCCGTGCCCAATCCGTGGATTGCACACAACATTGTGCGTGATGTATTCACCGTGTTGGAAGATAAGCACGCCGCCGTCATGGTCAGAACGAACTGTGTCTTCATTGTACAGGAGTTGGTGAAGTGCGCGTTGATGGAACGCGACCGGCTCGCGGAAGAAGTGTTCGACGGATTGGTTCGCGACAAGACACTTCGGTTCTTACTGCTCAAAGACGATGCGGGCTACCGGCTGCCAAGCAGGATTCCGATTCGCAAAGGCGCGCGGCGGTTGACGCGCGAAGACAATACGCAGTTGGAGCTTAGCCTGTTTGAACAAGTACCGGAGGACGCATTCAACAGCGAAGAGAGAAGCGTAGCGTGGTACTTCGAGAAGCAAGGGCAACTGCTCTGGTGGTATCGCAATCTGTCGCGGCAAGATTACCGGATTCAAGGCTGGCGACAGCACAAGATTTATCCCGACTTCATAGTGTCGCACACCAAGAAGACGGACAAGACCGACTTTGACAAGGTCTTTGTCGTCGAAACCAAGGGGATACACCTGAAGAATGAAGACACCGACTACAAGAAGAAAGTCTTCAAGCTCTGCAATAAACTTGCCGAGGCCAAAAGTTGGACAGAGTTGGGGCTTGAATTCCCTGAGCGCAAAATCGTGTTCGAATTGGTATTCGGCGACGAGTGGCAGCGAAAGCTAAACGCTGTTCTGAGTTCAGCATGATACCTCGCAGTACGAGGTATCCGCCTCCAGTGGAACTGCTGGAAAGACGACGGAGATTTGCTCTCGAATGAACGCGAGTGGTTCGCTATTGGAGCAACTCCCACATCTTCTGCAACACAGCGCCGCGAGCAAGTGTTCCGGTCTCGGCGCTCTTTTCAGCCTCTGCGACGGCGCGGGCGCGCGTGTTCGGGTCGAGTTTGGCGTCGGCCCAGAGCTTGGCTGTCGCTGTTTTCAACGGCTCGTTCAAGCGGGCGTTGTAGTCGTGGAAGAAACCTTTGGTGCCGAAGTATTGCGCCGCCGGTTGCAGCGCTTCCTTCTCGTTGAAAAACGACACCACGCAACCGGCCTTGCAGAGCGTGCGCACCAAAAGGTCAGAGTTGAGCGCGGCGGGTGTGACGCCGTGTTTCTTCGACAGCGCGGCAGCAAAACCGGCGGCTTCGCCGGTTTGCATGAAGACCGGCTCCAATCGCACTGCGCCCCACGCGACGTGCGTGGCGCTGAGGCAGACTGGCACGATGAGGTTGTTCACGTTCTGCGGGAGCAGACTGCGCCACGGCACTTGGGCGGGACGCGATTCCTCGGTGAGGATGAGTTTGCCATCGAAAGCGTAGCCGGAACTGCGATCCCAGGAGCAATCGTGGGAATCCATTGACCAATCGGTGATGGCAACGCTGTCGGGCATGATCGGCGTGCGCGCGTAGTCCTTGGCGAGACGATTATCGTGCTCGGTGAACACGTGGCGGCCCACGATGCGGCGGGCTTCGCGAACATACATTTCGTAGGGGATGTTGTTGTTGTCGGTGTATTCGTCGAGCGGCAAGCCGATTTGACGGAACCGGGCGCGTGAGCCGGCACGGACTGATTCATCATTCTGGAGGAAATACATCAAGCCGAGCGCGAAATTCTTGTGTCGCTCGATGATCTTCTCCCGCGTCGGCCAGTCGGCTTCCGGGTAATCGTAATTTTCGCCGGGCAGAATCGCGCTGTTGAACGAGCTTTTGCCGTTGAGGGCGCCGGCACTCATGCCGAGGCGGTAATAGTTGACGTATTCCTCGCGTTTGTAACCCGGTGGTTTCTCCGGCAGGCGACGGTTGCCATCCTCGTCGGTCAGGCAAAAGCGGTAGTTGTATGCTTGAATCGCGCGATCGGCGGTGTGCGGGCTGTTCGGATCAATGCTGCCCTGCACGTGACCGTAGGGATGCAGGTTCAACCGGCCTTCGACGGCATCGCGCGGTCCGCGAGCGGACTTGATGTTGGTGAAGATTTTGCCCGCGTGCGGCTCGCCGTATTCGTCGCGCCCTTCACGTCCCACGCGATACGGCACTTTGGCCAGCGCGGCCAGATCGCCCTCGTAAGTTCCATCGGCGAACATCGTGGCACGCACACGGATAGTGTGGGGCAGGTTTGCAACCTGCCCGTATGGAGTGGCAGGTTGCAAACCTGCCCCACATTCGCGCAGCGCGACGCTTCGCAACATCGCGCCGTCGCGCTCAACTGCCGACGGGTAATGACCGAGCAACAGCGTGATGTTTTTCTCGGCGGCAACCAGACGGTTGAACTCGCGTTCGGCCACCGACGGTTCGAAGCGGCTCATCGGATAATGTTCCTGCGTGTAACGCGCCTGCCGATACTGCGATGATTTCTCGCCATAGGTCTTGCGGTAATGTTCTTCAATCATCTTGGCGTATTGATTGAAGATGGGCGCGCGCGGGCCGCCGTAGAGCGCGTCCCATTGCATCAGGCCGTTGGCGAGCATCCCGCCGATGTGACGGTTGTGTTGCACGAGCAACACGGACAGACCTTCCCGCGCCGCGCGCACCGCGCACGCAATCCCGCCGGGCGTCGCGCCGATCACAACGAGGTCGAAGGACTTGCCGTCCACGTCGGACGGTTTGGCGTCCTTGGCAAGCTGAACCGGTTCACGGGGCGGCGGTTTCAAACCGCCGCTCCTTGTTTTCAATTCCACCGCGTCCACAACAACGAAGCTGTCCGCGTCCTTGTTGGAAACAGTCACGGAACCGTTTGTGCCGGCGTCGAACTGGAACACGCCCAGCGGCTGCGGTTCCTTGCGCTGGTTGATGATGACGGTCTTCTCGCCATCGGCGCTGCGGACGGTCACCGGCACGCGCGATGAACGGCTCGCTCCGGAAGTGTAGAGCACCCGAACTTCATAACGGCCCGCTTCCGGAATGTCCGGCGTGAAGACGGCGGACTTCTCGCCGCGGCCCGTGTTGCCGTCGTGCCGGTAGCCTTTGCCAATTAACGCGCGTTGTTTGGCGCTGAGCGTCCATTCGCCGGTGAACACCGCTTGCTCGTCGTCCACGAGGATCAAATGAACATTCGAACGCGGTGTTGCGAGGACTTGGCCGGAACAGGCCAGGATGGCGAGGCTGGCAAAAATGGGACGGATCATCGGTTCTTCTTTCTCTTTCCTTTGGATGGACTGTCGGTTTTGACCGGCTCGCGCCCGAAAAAGTAATCGGGATAGCTCCAGACAAGTTGTTTCCCGGAGGTCTTGCTTGTCACTGCGGTCACCTCGGCAGTGAGACGCTCAAGAATGGCGGGGTTCAAAAGCGGGTCGCGGGTTTCCCGTCGCCAGTCATCGAGCGCGCGCGCCAGTTCGGCAAGACGGGCGGCGTGTTCCGTCGCGCCGGCCAGATTGCGGAACTCGTGAGGGTCCGTCTTCAGGTCGTAGAGTTCATATCTTGGCGGCTGTCGCATGGTCGCGTAAGCCGTGCGCACGTCCGGCGCGGCGTTGGCGATGGTGGCGGCGAGGTCGAGGGCGCCCTTGGGGCCGTGCTGTCGCACTTCGGCCTGCAACTTGCCGAGCGTCAGGTGGTAATCAGGGTTCACCGAGCCGGGCAACAGGTTCTCGATGAGTTTGTAGCGGTCGTTCCGCGCGGTGCGTTGCGGGAAATAGTTCAGGGACCCGTGTGTGTGATACTCGGTGAACAGGTGCGTGCGCCATTTCACGGGTTCGCCGGCGAGCAACGGTTGCAGCGGCAGTCCGGGCAAGCCGGGCACGGGGGCGACGCCGGCGGCAGCGAGCAACGTGGGCATGAGGTCAATGGTGGAAACGAGTTCCCTGCGAACCTGCGGCCTGGCTTGGCCGGGCCAGCGGATGATGAGCGGGACGCGCACGCCGCCTTCGTAGCAGGTGCGCTTGCCGCGCAACATGTCAGCGCCGTGGTCGCCAAGGTAGATGACGAGCGTGTTGTTCGCCTTGCCGGTGCGGTCGAGCAGAGCGAGCAGATCGCCGATGAGCGAGTCGAGGCGGCTCATGCAGTTGTAGTGGTCGGCGATCATCTCGCGCATCGCCGGCGGATCAATGCCCATGTAGGGCATGACCTTGACGTCGGCGCCGGTCTGCGGCGACTTCGGGAGTCCGTCCGCCTGCCGCAGCCAAGGGGCGTGGGCGTCGGGGTAGTTCACGCTGAGCAAGAACGGCGCGTCGCCGGCCGCGATGAAAGCCTTGGCATGTTTCGCGTAATCGCCGAGGTTCTTCCGCGCAAAGTTGGCGTTGGGGATCTCCGCGAAGTCGAACGGGAAGGCGGTGGCGGGATTGACGTGCAATTTGCCGATGATCCCCGTGCGGTAGCCGGCCTCTTTCAGGCTGCGGACGATGTTGGGCGTGTCCTCGCGGTACAACCGGAAGCCCCACGTCGCAAGGCCGATCTGTCCGTGTTGATGCGGGTAGAGACCCGTGAGATAGCTGGCGCGCGACTGGCTGCACCCGGCTTGAGCCACGTAGGCGCGCTCGAATCGGACGCCCTCGGCGGCGAGGCGGTCGAGGTTCGGCGTGCGGGCGAACGGATCGCCGTAACAGCCGAGTTCGGGGCCGTTGTCCTCGGACACGATGAGGAGAATGTTCGGACGCGGCGCGCCATCGGCGCGCGGCGCAAGAAGGGCGGCGGATGCCGCCAGGATACAAAATATCTTCATGGCTGGTTTCCCTTTCGAACTTGGTTGAGCAGAAGCGACATCTCCTTGATTGTCTGCGCGCGACCGGGTTGACCGGCGACGTTTCGCGTCTCGTGCGGGTCGGCGGAGAGATCGTATAACTCGCGGGCAAGGACATCCCGATTGGACCAGTCAATCCATTCCACGTAGCGGTGCCGGTCGGTTCGGACGGCATACCCCATGATCTCACCGGGACCCCGGTGCCGGTGTCCCTGGCGCATCCGGGGATACTGGCTGAACGCCGCCGGTTTGCCCGTGCGGGTCGGATCGAGAATCCAAGGGAGCAGGCTGGTTCCCTCCAAGCCGCATGGCAGGGGCAAGCCGCAGATTTCAACCAACGTGGGGTACACATCTATGAACTCGACCAGGGCATCGGTTTTCGCGCCGGGGCGGCCCTGACCGGGCACGGCAAGAATGAGCGGCGCGCGGGTGGAGAGTTCGTAATTGTTCGCCTTGGTCCACAAGCCTTGCTCGCCGAGGTGGAATCCATGGTCGCCCCAGAATACGATCACCGTGTTGTTCGCCAGCCCGTGCCGGTCGAGTTTGTCCAACAACCGGCCGATTTGCGCATCAATGTAACTGACACACGCATAATAGCCGTGCCTCAGCTCGCGGACTTTCTCCGCCGGCAATTTCCCGTCGTCCGGAATGTCCGTGTACCCCTCCAATTCCCTCCAGCTTCGCACCGCCAATTCCGGCGCGCCCTCGGGAGGCGCGGTCGTGACCGGCGACGGAATGGCAGCGCGGTCGTAAAGGTCCCAATACTTCGTGGGCGCGCAAAACGGCAGATGCGGTTTTCGGAAGCCGACGGCAAGAAAAAAGGGCGCGCCGCTTGGCTTGAGTTCGTCCAGCGCCTGCACCGCCGCATCACAGACCTTGCCATCAATGTAGGCGTTGTCCGGCACGTCGGCGGCTTCGGTGGCGGCCCGCTTGTGTCCCTTGCCCTTGAGGTTCTCTGGCAGCGCATAACGGCCGGAGGCGTCGCGCTCGATATCGTAGAGCGGTTCGACAGACCACGACGGCGGATCCTTCGCGGGTTTGCCGCTTCCATGGAAAATCTTCCCGATTGAGCGTGTGTGGTATCCGTGGTTCTTGAAATACTGGGGCAGCGTCACGGCATCCGGCAGTGTCTCGCGGAAGTGGGTGTTCAGGTCCCACACGCGGATCGTATCGGGCCGGCGGCCGGTCAGCAGGGACAGCCGCGACGGACTGCACACCGCCTGCTGGCAGTAGGCCCGGTTGAAAACGACGCCGCGCGCCGCCAGCCGGTCAATGTTCGGCGAGAGGGCGACCTTATCCCCAAAGCAGCCGAGCGCCGGGCGCAGATCGTCCACGGCGATGAAGAGAACGTTTGGGCGCGGCGCCGGGGACGCCGGGGCGAGTGGCGCGGCGATTGTTGCCGTCAGGAGAATGGCAAGAGTGGTGTTCATTCTAGCGTCTGGTTTTCTTTCTGGGTTTCGGCTGCGCGTCCGGATCGTAGTCGGGATTGGGTTTCATCATTTCCGCGCCGACCTCCTTCCGCCACGCGTCGAGTTTGGCACGCAGTTCCTTCACGCGCCCAGGCTCGGCGGCAGCGAGGTTCTTGGTTTCGCCAAGGTCGTTGGCGAGGTTATACAGTTCGATGCCGGCGGGGTCAAAGGTCTCGATGAGTTTCCAAGGACCTTGGCGGATGACGCTGCTGGGGACGCTGGAGGGATGATCGTTGTAGTGCGGGTAATGCCAAAAAAGCGAACGCGCCGCGAGCGGTCCTGCGCCGGAAAGGATCGGCTGCAAATTCACGCCGTCGAGATGCTGGTTCGGCCGCAAGGGCAATCCGGCGGCGGCAAGGCAAGTCGGATAAAGGTCGGTGCTGGTGACTGGCTCGCTGACGACACGGCCCGCCTTGGCGACGCCGGGCCATTTGATGAGCAGCGGCACGCGGATGCCGCCCTCGTAATACGCGCCCTTGTTCGCCCGCAGCGGCGCGTGGCTGGTGGCGTTGTAGAATCCGCCGTTGTCGCTGGTGAACATCACCACGGTGTTCTGTTCCAATCCGAGTTCCTTCAGCGTCGCCATGACACGGCCCACACTGTCGTCCACGCTCTCGATCATCGCGGCGTATTCCGGTTTGCCCTGGCGCTCGGCCTCCGGCGTTTTTTCATACTTGGCAATCAACTCCGGCTTGGCCTGCAACGGCGTGTGCACGCCGTAGTGGGGGAAGTAGAGGAAGAACGGGCGGTCGCGGTTGGCGCGGATGAACGTCACGGCCTCGTCGGTCAGCCGGTCGGTGAGATACTCGCCGGGCTTGCCATCAGCGAAGACGTTCCATCGCGCCCGCAGACCGGTCGTCGGAATCAGCCAGTCGCCTTGATAGGGAAAGAAATAGCTGCCCGGCGCGCCGTGGGCGTTGCCGGCAATGTTCACATCGAAGCCGTGATGTTCCGGCAGCGAGAACGGTTCGCCGCCGAGATGCCACTTGCCGATGTTCGCCGTGCGATAGCCTGCCTCGCGCAAAGCCTCCGCAAGCGTGAACTCCTCCACCGGCAGGGCGCGAACGAACCGGCCCTCGCGCAACTTCGCCTTCGGATTCCAGCGACCCGACGGCAACCAGTCGGTCAACAGCAGCCGCGCCGGGTATTTTCCGGTCAACACCGCCGCGCGCGTCGGCGAACAGACGGCGCACGCCGCGTAGGCGTCCGTGAAACGGACGCCCTCGCGCGCCAGCCGGTCCATGTGCGGCGTCTGGTAATAGCTGCTGCCCTGGCATCCGAGATCGCGCCAGCCAAGGTCGTCAATGAGAAATAGAATGATGTTCGGCGGCGCGGCCGTTGCGGCATGGCGCACAAGGCAGACGCCGAGGAAAAAAATGAGCAGGCGAAGGGTTTTCATGGTGGATGGTCTCCTGTTCATGGTCCCGGCCGGATAATCCGACCGGTCGCCTTTTCCGTCCATGTGTGGGAATCCGGATCGAACTGGTAGGCGTTCTTGACCGGTGCGGGCTGTGCCCATGCCTTGGGCAGCCGCCGCGCCAACCGGGCTTTGACGCCGGCTGCGCCGGGGTCGCCGGCGAGATTCCGCCACTCGTGGGGATCCACGTGATGATCGTAGAGTTCCTCGCTGCCGTCATGATAACGGATGTAGCGGTATCGTTCGTCGCACACGGCGGCGTTACCGGGCAGAAACTCGGTGACGCTCGGACGGTCGCGCGGGGCGTTCGGGTCGCGCAGGAGCGGGACGAGACTCTGGCCGTCCACCGGATGCGATGCGTTGGGCAGACCGCAGAGTTCAATCAGCGTGGGATACAGATCAACAAGGTTCACCGCTCTTTCGCAGCGCGAGGGCGCATGGCCCGGCGCGGCGATGATGAATGGAACCCGCGTGGCGCGTTCCCAAAGCGTCATCTTGTGCCAGTGCTGTTTCTCGCCAAGATGCCAGCCGTGGTCCGACCAGAAGACGACAATGGTGTTCGCGGCGTAGGGACTCGCATCCAGCGCATCAAGCAGCCGGCCGACCTGGGCATCGGCGAAACTGATCGAGGCCAAGTAGGCCCGAACGGCCTCGCGCCATTTTCCCGCCGTCCGGATCAGCTCAAAATCCTTCCTGCGCTCGGCGGCAAACTTCAGCGCCGGGGCGGGGAGATCATCGAGGTCATCATCCGGAACATCGGGCAGGACGATTTTGCCGGGATCGTACAGGTCGAAAAACCTCCTCGGCACGTACCAAGGCAGGTGCGGGCGGAAAGTGCCGCAGGCAAGAAAGAACGGACGGTCATGTTTCCGCCGCAGATGCTCGATCGCGGCGTTGACGCTGTGGACGTCATCGAGATCACGATCCGGGAGCGGCAGCGTTCCCCAGTCGTTCTCATGTCCGAGGTTCTGCACTCCGCTGAACGGGAACCCCTCCGGCGTCGGGCCGCTCTTCGACCACGGATAGTTTTTTTTGTCACCGCGGAACCACGGGTCGTCGCGGAACAGCAGCGGTTCGAAGGCATCCCATTGATGGGGCGGATTGAAGCCGGCCGTGTGGTGGTGGATTTTCCCCGCACCGAGCGCGCGGTAGCCGTGCGCGCGGAAATGCATCGGAAGCGTCGAAATCCCCGGCAGATGGGGATACCACCAGTGGCCGTTGTCGTAAAGGCCGGTGGTCGAGGGCATTTGGCCGGTGAGGACCGCTGCGCGGGAGGGGGCGCATTTCGGCGACGGACAATGC
The DNA here is from genome assembly GCA_016871575.1 of Verrucomicrobiota bacterium. Taxonomy (GTDB): domain Bacteria; phylum Verrucomicrobiota; class Verrucomicrobiia; order Palsa-1439; family Palsa-1439; genus CAIKAP01. The sequence goes on along the minus strand of VHCW01000002.1, from coordinate 29,422 downwards.
GCGTTCGTAAAGAGCGTGCCCCGCGCGGCCAAACGGTCAATGTGAGGCGTGTGAACCTTTCCCGCATATCCGCCGAGACACCCGACCCAATCGTTCATATCGTCCACGGCGATGAACAGAACGTTCGGGCGCGGTGCGCTGGCCGCTTCGCTCGGCACGACGAGCGCAGACAGCAGGACGATGAGCAGGATGAAAGAGTGTTTCACGGTTTGGATTTTAGGAACTGGGAAAGATCACGACCATTCAACAGCCAACTCAGGTTGAATGAGACGACTTGAACAGCTTCGTAGTGACCGCCGGGGCCGCCTTCGAAGATCAGGTAGATTTTTCCTTGGCTAGGAGTGCCGGCGCGTCCGACAGCGAGATTGGAATAGGCGCTCGGGCCGTCATAGACCAATCGTTTGACCGGCCATGTCCGGCCGCCGTCGAAGCTGGCCCACACGGTGATCTTCTCGCGGCCCTTGTCAATGGAGGCGCCCACTCGTTTGGGCATTTCGCCAGCATCGGTGTCGAGATTGCTGTACAGGAGAATGTCATGTCCGGCAACGGGAAGGCGGATCATGCCGCCCATGCAACCGTAGGAAGTTCCACGAGCGCCGTCGGGCAAGTGAGGACTGCGATAGGCATTCAACCAAAGATCGCCTCCATCGTGGCTCCACGCGAAAAACCGGTTGCCGCGGCTCATGTGCTCGCGGGAATTATACAGGATGCTGCCGTCGGAAAGTTCGGCCAGCGTCGCTTCGCCGGTGCCGAACACAGGGAACGGTTTGCTGGTCTGCCACGTCTTGCCGCCGTCATCACTGTAGATCGCCGTACTGTAGTGGTAGGGACGCCACGGGACATCATTCGAGTGTTTCGGCCCGGTAATCCTCGCCGGCATCAGCAACCGGCCACGATATTTTCCAAACGACAACGTGACGCCCGGTTGCATCGCCGACACGCTGGAAGGAATCAACCCGAAACCATCGGGACGCACTTGAATGGTTTCGCGCGCCCAAGTCGCGCCGTGATTGCGGCTGCGCCACAGCCAGCCGGCTTTCGGATTGACCCAAAGAATATCGCCGTTGGTTTCGTCCACGATGGCCTTTCCCTCTTTTGTGTCAGGACCAATCTCGATGTCCGCATCCCAAGTCAGGCCGCCGTCACGGCTGCGCCGGACGTTGTTGCCGCCCGGACCTTGAAACGCGATGACGGTGCCGTCCTTTGCCGTGATGATGCTCCAGCCGCCACGACCTTTCCAAAGCGCCTGCATCGGGACAAACAGCGGCTTGCCCAAGAACTCGTCCAGCCGCGCTGAAACAGCGTGACTGGAGACCGGTGTTTCCTTTGCCAGCGCATCCGTTTCCGACAGTTTGAATCGCGTGCTGACAACGGAATGTTTTTCAGGGCCGGGCCGATACTTGATGTAGGTGGTGGCGACGATGGTGCCGTCGGGGAGAAGTTCGACGCCGGGATAACCGCAATCGCCCACGCGACTGGCGTGGCTGTGCAACAGCTTGACGCGATATTGGCCGGGTTTGCCTTGCTTGATGTCGTCGTACTTGCCGACCCACGCGACGAAATGGCCTTTGGTCGGGCTGTTGAGCGCTTGATCGCGAAAGGCGATGACAAGGCGTCCGTCCTTGGCGTACACGCCCGTGTGACGGTCGCCGGTGAGGCCCCACGAGGTGTCAACCGGCTTGCTCCATGACCGTCCTTCATTCCGGCTGAACATGACGAGGCTGCGTCCCTTGTGCGTGTTCTCCCGCATCAGACAACAAAGCTCTGCGCCATCGGGCGAGCGGAACACAAACGGCTCGCACGGATTCTTCCCCTCAACGCTGGCGACGACTTTCGGTTCCGACCACGTGAACCCGCCGTCAGCGGTGATGGTCTGGAGCACTTCCAGCGGGCTTCTGTCCTTGCCATCCGGGCCTTTGTGAAAGAGACCGAGGTAACGCCCATCCTTCAGGCGCACGATGCTGCTGAAGGTCATCACGCATTGAAACGCTTCGCCCAACGGCGGCATTTCTTTCCACGTCTTGCCGCCATCCTCGCTCATGATGCTCGGCATCGCCGGGCCGCCGCGTTTGTCGAGCGCGGCGGAGAAAACCCAGAGCCGCTCTTTGCCCTTCGGGTCAACCATCCGATAGATGCTCGGACAATTCTGGTGCGTCTTGAACCCGGCCGGCAGTTGGTCGTCGAGCCGCCTCCAAGTCAAACCGCCATCGTCACTGCGCGCCATCGGGCCTGCCGCACCGCCGTGGTTGATGCACCAGACGCAGAAGATGGTCTTCTTGTCCGGCATCAACAGCGTGGTCGGATGACCTTGATAAACTTGCTCCGTGCCTTGCGCGATGATGACGTGGCGCTTCGTTTCGCCGGAGATGTCCATGATGGGAATGTCGGGTTTCTCCTCAGCGATTGCGACCAGCGCACCGAAGGTGAGAATGAAAAGAGCGTGAGATGTATTCATGATGGCCTTTCGTTACTTTAGCGGTCGGTGTAAAGCAACGGCAGCTTCCTAGGCGGATTCTGGCGTGCGGCCCAGAGCTGCAGCAGGGACATCATCAAGGAGTCCCCATTGGTCACCGCCTCGTAGTGATCGTGTTTGTGCGTGGCCTTGGGCAACGGACAGCCATCGGGGAGGAACAGTTCCACGGCCTTGCGGGCCAGTTCGTCGGCGCGGTCGAGGTAACGCGCATCGCCTGTCATCTCGTGTGCGTTGAGCATGAGGTAGATCACCTTGCCGAAGATATCGGGATGCAGCGGAAAGTCGAGGTTGACAGGGTTGCTGAGATGAAGATCGGCCACGGCAAGGATACGCTCGCGATACCGATCCGGCTTCGTCTGCCCGTATCGCAGCAACAGCAGATTCGCCGGGCCGGCGATTTGCCCACCGGCGCCGCCGTAGCCGCCGGACCAAAGATTTGGCGATTTGAGTTGTGGGGCGACATCCTCGGAGGCCGGGATGTCGTTGGCGCGTGCCACGGTGCGCAGCTTTGCCGCCAACGGCTCCGGCAGCAGGGCCGCCGCCTCCCACAACGACACGGCGAACCCCACGTCCTGCGCCTTCCGCGTGCCGGGGCTTTTGAGGTTGCCGCCCACTACCATGCCGCCGCTCAGGCGCATCCGCTCCTGCAGGTCCACCACTGTCTCGATCGCTTTCAGGAAAACCTTGTCCTGAGTTCTCTTGTAGGCGAAAGCCCACGTCTCGATGTAAAAACCGCCATGCCGGGGATACGGCGCATCGGCCGGTATGGGATTCTTGCCGCTGATATCCCCGTGGCGCGAGTAGAGGCCTGTCTTCTTGTCGCCGATCTGATGGTCCCACAGTCCGCGGGCAAATTTCTCGCAAGCCTCCGGCGCCAGATTCCAGCAACGCTCCCAGAGCACCCAAGGACGGTAGAACTCGTGTCGGTGCTGTTTGATCGGCGCATCGTCCAGTAGATCCCAACCCGCATGTTCGCCCCAGTAGAGCAACCCCGTCGCCGGACTTTGGCAGTGCTCGAAGAAATACTTCAGCGAGGCATCGGCCTCGGCGGCGTAACGTTTCTCGCTGGTGATTTCGGTCAACGCGTAGAGCACCTGGTAGAGATTCAGGCAGTGCATGGGATTCGCCCCGGTCAACATCCGGTCGTTGGGACGGATCAGCCATTCCTCGAAAGTCAGCGCCTTTGCTTTCTTGAGCGCGTCACCCTCCAGCATCTTCAACGTGCGGCGGTCAAGCGCCTCGGCAAAGAGCGGCGAGTGCTCCTTGCCGTAGGTGTCACGTCCATGTTCGACCATGCAGTCGGCGTAAGCGCGGACGATCTTGAGATACCGATCGGCATCACCTGACGGTTTCGAAGCGCACATCGCGGCCAGCGGTGCGAGCAGCAGGGCGGCGAGGAACGGGAGCGTGCGTTTCATGGTTGGCGATTCCTGTTGTGTCACTTGAAAATGAGGGCTTCGACCGGGCGGCTGTCCTCACGGAGCGGAAGGTCGGCGGGGGAGCGGATCGGCCTGCCGTTGAGCGTGACGCCCTCGAATGTGAGACCTTGGAACGGGCCGCGGACGAGCGAGGGGACCGGCGTGCCCTGCATGGAGACGCGGCGAAAGACGACATCCCGGAATGTCGCCTGCTCGTTCTGGACGCCGATGAAGGCGGTGGCCTCCTCGAACCGCACGTCCTCGAACAGATACCCAGAATGCTCGGACTTGCCATGCACGCCGGTGGTCATGGTGTGCACGATAGACCACGGGGCATGCCACTCGCCCTGCGCGATGTGAATCACGTCGCACTGGCGCATGCGGATGTTCTCGGTGCGCAGGCGCTGGTCGCCAAAGCCGATCCGGTAAACGTTCGCGAGCGTTGACCAGAGGACACAGTTCTCGATGAGGATATCCTTCACCTCGGCGGCGGGGCGGCCGGTGCCGGTGGAATCCTGAAGCTCCGGCGGCACGAAGAAGGCGAAGAGGTCATCGGCGGCACGGACGAAGGAGTTGGAGATGCGGGCCTTGCCGCCGCCATACCAGTCAAAGCCGTCGCCGTTGACGTTCGCCGCGGGCACCGCGAGCACCTTCACGTTGTCAAAGGACGAGTTGACGGTGGAGTGCAACTGAAGCGACCAGGTGCGGCTGCGCCCGACGAAGGTGATGCCTTCGACCGTCAGCCCGTCCACATTGCAGGTGGTGAGCGGGTGCCAGTTGCGGCGATGATGGAGACCCGTGTCGCGAAGCTCGGATTGCGGGCCGTCGTAAACGACCACCCCACGGCCGAGGATCTTCACGTCGCGGGCATTCCAGACGTTGATGGCTCCGAACAGCACAGCGCCTGGGGCGAGGTAGAGCGTCTGGCCGGACAAGAGATCAATGTTGCGTTGGTGGATGCCCGATTCGAGGTGGATCACGTCCGGCCGACCGCGCTCTGGAGACGGTGCCGGGGCGGGCCGGTTGGCGAAAAGCAGCAGAACTTGATCAAGGTAATGGCTCGTGCCCGGTCGCTCCACCGAATACTGGCCGGGAGCAGTGAGGGTGAAGCGAGCTTCGGGCCCCTGAGTGGTGACTGCGATCTGACGGGACAGCGGGCGCACGATGGCCTGAGATTGCCAGAAGTCAACGGGGGGCGATGGCACATAGCGGTGCCGATACTGCCCGGAATAATGGGCAGCGGGCGAGGGCGTGGTTCTGGGCGGAGTGACCGTCACCTTGATCTCGGCGGTGCCGGTGAAATCGAAGCTTGCGAAATGCACGTTCAGCCCCGCATGGAAGACTTTCACGGGAGTGCCGTTCACGGTCACGGTGTAGGCCAGGGACGCGAATTCGTCCGGGACGCCGTGGGGGACAATCGGCGCGGCGGCCACGCGGATCGGAGAGCACAGCGCGGAACTGGCGAGGGCGAGCAGGGTAAGCAGTGAGTGAGTGTTCATAGTATTGTTGGGGCAGGCAGCCTGATTATTGCAGCTCGAGATCGAGAATCCTGAAGATCCCCGCCGGAATCGTAACCGACAGCTTGTTTCCGCTGGGTTTCAGGGTTTCCCCGCTCAGGATATCAATACACTTTCCAGGTCTTATGTGCTGGAAGATGATGTCCGCGGCCCGTTCCGAGGGATCGAGGTAGCCCGGATCAATGAGGGTCAGGCGGATGTGCTTTGCATCCAGTTTCACCGCCGACCAGTGGGCCTTGCCCGCGACGGTTACGGGAAGCCTGGTCGCAGCGGTCTTCAGGGCTTTCTCCACCTCCGGCTTGAATTCCGTGGCGGTGCGTTTCTTGCCGTTGCCATCAAAGAAACTCTCTCCGTCGGTGGCGATGGTTTGACGGAATTTCGCGTTCTTTGCCGCGTGTGCCGGGATGATGGGGATGAGGCCGTAGGGAAGTTCGGGAAGAAAATTGCAGGTGCGCTGCCGGACGTTCATGGCATAGGCCGAGAAGTCGAAGTTTGGCAGGACGCTGCCGCCCCAGTAGGTGTCCATTCGGCTGAAAACCATTTCCGGATCCTGGTCTTGCGGGAACGAGTATCGGTGGCCGTTGATGCCATGGCGCAGGTAAGCATCGGAAGGCGGGGACTTCATCACCAGGGCAAGGTCGGAACAGGAGATCAGTTGGTCTGGGGTCGGAATCTGGATGATGCCTTTCTCAAGCAAGTCGTAAAACGGAACCAGTTGTTCGAACGAGGCGTCGGTTTGTTCGCCTCCGTGGAGATCGCAAAGGAACATGTCGGCTCCCATGGAGGAGGTGGAGACCAGATGCCTTAGATGGTGCGCCATGATCTGGTGAGCACCCCATTCGAACATCCGGTGGAAGTTGGCATTGTCGGTCACCACCCGGCAGGCCCAATGGGAGAAATAGCCGGACTGCCAAAGGCCAATGCGGCCGGCCAAGCTCAGTTCCTGGGTCCGGCAGTTGGTTTCCTCCAGCCCGGGAACAAAGACGTCTTTGTATTTCTCGTTCAGCAGCACCTTGCTCCAAAAGGGCAGATAACAGGTGCCGTTCCAGAACACGTTCTTGTTGCGGAAGAAGACGATCTTGCCGTGCTGCCGGCTCCGCTCCGCCAGGGGGGAGATGATCTTCTCCACGACCTCACGGGTGTGTTCGTTCGTCCCCTCCATCTCGGCGAAGACAAAACCCTTGAGGTGTTTCGGGCCCGCCTTCATCAATCGTTCAAAGGTGGATAGGGGAAAGTAGATGGCATCTCCATGCCCAGCCCAGACCAAGGTGTTCTCGCCCTTGGCTTCTGTATCCTTGATGATCTGAACCAGCTCATCCGCCGTGTTCTTGTAGGCCATGCGCCGATCCCTCTCCCGGCACCACAGCTCGGCGGGATCTTCCACTTTCTGGCTCAGCGTGATGCTCCAGGCGAACTCGACGTGGCGAAAGCCCCTCGTGTCCTTGATCTGGGTGATCGCGAGGGTCTTGCGCGGCGCCGGCTGGTAGGCCGGGGCTTTGAATTTGCCGATCTGCCGATTGAGAACGGCGAGATTGTTCTCGATTTCCTGGAGCCGGCCGTGTGCCTTCTGCGTGCGGAACGCCTCCTTCCATCCAGGTTGATCGAGGCGATAGGCGTAGATTTCAGTTCCGCCGGACACTTCGCTTCCCATGAACAAGGTTTTCATTTCCGGATCGAAATGCGAGTCGGCGAAGGAATACGGTCCCACGATGATCTCCCGGAGGGTGCCGTCGGTTTCGTAGAGGACGAGCCGGTTCCCAAAATGCCCGAGGAGATACTCGTTCCCCGGGACTGTAATCTTTCTGAGCAGACTCATCCGGTAAGGGATGTTGGGAATCCTCCGGTCGGACTTGGAAAAGAGGAGTTTCCCCTGGTCGTTGTAGGCCTGGACATTCCCGTTTTCGCGCCAGCCTCCACCCAGCACCACTTCATCCTTACCGTCTTTATTCAAGTCGGTGATGAGCATGCTGAAGAACCGTTTGCCGGGGTTCATTCCGGGAATGCCCAGATTGGCATGCTGCCACTGGACCGACAGATCCCGGGGATTCACGAGAAACAGTTTCAGGATCCCGGTCAGACCGCTGGACGTCGTGGCCATGGCGAGGAAGTCGTCGCCGTTACCGAACACATTCCCCGCCCGCAGATGACGGATGCAATGCTCGGTCTTGAGGCTTTTGAGCACGGTCCCTTTCGGCGAAAGGGCATAGAGCACCTGCTCCACCCCGCCGGTGAGGATGACGGCCTTGCCATTCCGGTCGCGGGCCACGCAGACTTGGTAGAGAGGCGCATTGCGGGCGAATCTCCACAGCGGAGCGCCGTTTTGATCGTAGGCATAGAGCGAGCCATCGCCCGAGGCCACCAGCACTTCATCGAGGCCATCCCCGTCAATATCACCGGCAGCCATGTCAAAAGGAAAACCACCCGCGCCCTTTGATGTCCAAATTAGCTGGCCTTCCGGCGTGAAGCACGCGGTGGTTCCATCCACGCTGGCCGCCACCACGGCCCTGCCCTTGGGCTGCTGACGCATGGTTCGCAGATGATACACGGGGCTCTCGCCCGCCGAAAAACTCCACGCCGTTGGCCTATTCTGGGTCAGGCCTTGCGCGATTGCGGCCAGCGGCGTGAACAACAGGAAAGTGAGGATGGTGAGGGTTGGTTTCATGTTAGTGGGTTCCTTTTCATGGGTTGGTTTCGAACGATTGACGGTCAGGAAACTCAGCGAGGTCTTGCTCCGAAAATGCCAGGTGCAGTGCCCGCCGCTGGCCAGCGACGCGAACAGTGGGATGGCAAACATGGTGAGCGGGCGTCTCATCGAAGTTTCTCCTTTGCACCGGAATGATGAAGGGAGATGTAAAGATCGCTCAGGATGCTCTTGCCGTCGGTATTGACGCGGGAAATTTGGAACTGATTGCGTCCATTGCGCAGCATGGCGGGCTGGAGGGGATAGCGGATCGCTCCGTCTTCGAGCGATCCCTTGCTGAGCGCGGTGCCATTGAGCTTCACGGCCAGATCCTCCATGCTTTTGATGCCGCTGACGGCGAGATGCACAGCGAGGACGAGTGTTGGGCGGCGGTTCTCCAGCCAGGCGATCTCTTCACCGAAATAAACCTGCACGGCTTCCGTCTTGCCCGAAACCAGTTCGCGAGGGCGATCCGGCGTCAATCGCTCGATGCGGATGAATTGCTCGCCCGAAGCCACGTAGCGCGAGGCATAATGTTCTCGCGCCTCGAAGTTGGCGAAGAAGAGCTTGTCCACGCCGCGAAGCGTCTCTGGCGACCCCAAGGTCTTGAATCGTGGATCGTCTGCGCGGCTCCACGACATGTTGAAGGAGTGGATGCCGTCAGCCCCGGCATTCCACACGTTGACGGCGCGGGCGGCGTAACCCGCCAGTGACTCGCGCTGCAAGCGCGCCGGGGTGGACTTGTGTTTGAGATGGGTGCCCCCGAGACGGCTGACCTCCAGAGACGGATAGACTTTGACCCCGTGCCGGCGCGCCAAGTCCACGCTGTATTCCCACTCGTTGAGGCGGAAGTCGCCGCCGGGAATGAAGATGTCCACCAGACCGGTTTTCAACCAAGTCTCCAAGTCAATTCCGATGTCCTTGCAGTAGCCGGTCGAATCCGGCGCGCGTATCGCGATCAGGATGGCCTTGCCGCGTTTCAGCGTGACTCGCTCGGTCATCTCGCGAATGCGCCGCATCAGATCGGTGATCGCCGCCCGGTCCTCGTCTCCGGCGGTGCCGCCTTCCGCCACTTTTCGGAGCAGCATGGGAAACCGCCAGAAATCCAGTTCGATGCCGTCGAGGTCGTAGTTCAGGCAAGTCTCCTCGATCAGGCGAAACACCATCTCCCGCACCTCTGGCCGGGCGTAGTCCCAGGCTGTCCATTTGCCGTGGGGCGGCTGCCGTTCAGCGCTGCCCACCAGCCAGTCGATGCGCTTCTGTTTGAACTCGGAAATGGAGCGTCCGCCCCAGGAGTCGTGCATGTCGTTCATCCGCAGGGACCAGAAGAACTCCTTGCCATGGTCCCGGCACCATTTGGAGATGATCTCCATGTGGTCGGTGCCTTCGGCGGCTAGGTTCTTGACCAGCACACTGCGGTCAATGTTCGAGTCTGCTCTTTCGCCATGATTCTCCGCCGCATCGGCCAATGCCCCGCCGATCCGTGTGCGATGATCGAAATACCCCCAGCCGGCCCCGCCCGTGCAAAGCGAGACAGTGTCCACCTGCGTGTTTTCATGCCCCAGGAAACGCCATGCCAAGAGCTGGTTGGAATCCACTGGATCACCGGGTTTGATCTCGCCCGGGTATTTTCCCAAATGGCCGCTGTCACAATTCATAATGTGACGCCGCTGGCGGGTAAGGGCTTCGGTTCGCAGTCTGGCGACCTTGTGAAGCTGTTCCTCACTGAGCGGCGCGCCCGGTTGGACGAGAGGGGGCCGCGCGGGATTTTTATTTGGCTTGGCAGCCTGCAACAGGGCAAGCGGCGCGATAAGAATGGTGAGGGTGCGCAGAGCGTGTTTCATGGTTGATTGTTCAGTTCCTTCCAGAGTTGAAGGAGGTAATCGCCGCGTCGTTGGCTGGTGTGGGACGAATTCTTCGCTTCCGCTGCGTGAACGGCGAGGGCGAGTTTGATGGGATGGAGCGCGCCTTGTTTGAGTTGTGCGAAACCCCGCTGCCAGATCGCGCGCACATCTTCCGAGAGCGGTTCGTTCAGGCGCGCGTCGTAGTCGGTGAAGAAACCTTTGGTGCCGAAATACTGGAGCGCGGGCGTCAACGCGTCCTTGTCGTTGAAGAACGACACCATGGAACCGGCCTTGCAAAGTGAGCGCACGAGCAAGTCGGGGTCGAGCGCCGCGGGTGTGGTCTTGTGTTTCAGGGCCAGCGCGGCGGCGAACGCGGCGCTTTCGCCGGTTTGCATGAAAACCGGCTCCAGCCGCACCGTGCCCCACGCGACGTGCGTGGCGGAAAGACAGACGGGCACGAGCAGGTTGTCCACGCCCTGTGGCAACAGGCAACGATAGGGAATCTGGCCGGGGAAAGTCTCTTGGTGCAGCATCGCTTTGCCTTCTTCCATCGAGCCGGGCACGCGCGCCAGCGTGCAGGAATGACTGTCCATATACCACTCTGTCACCGCGATGCTGTCCGTGTGAACCGGGGCGCGTCCCAAACCATGCGCCAGCATCGCGTCGTGCTGTGTGTAAATGGCGCGGCCCCTGATGCGGCGCGCTTCGCGGACGTAGATTTCGTAAGGGCGATGCCCGTTGTCGGTGAACTCATCCTTCGCCAAACCATACTCCAGCCACGCGGCGCGCACTTTCTCCGGCACGGTGGGATCGTGCTGGAGAAAGTAGAGAAGACCCAGCGTCGTCTCCCAATGTTCGTCCATGATGCGCTGTCGCTCGGTCCAGTCGGCCTCGACGTACGCGGTCTGGCGTCCGACCAGTTGCGGGCGGTTCCAGCCGAACTTGTCGTTCGGGATGGATTTGACGCCAGAGAACACTTCCAATGTCTTGAGAAAATACGGATCGTAGTTGGCGGGCTGCGAAACGGGCACGCGGTTGGCGGGATTGGTGGTCAGCATGGTGCGGTAATTGCACGCCTGCACAGCGTCATCCGCCGCGCCGGTGCTTTCCGGCAGCCGGATTTGCCAGCCGGGGAACTTACGGAGGTTCAATTTTTCGTGCAACGCCGCCAACTGCGCCGCTTCGGCATCCGGCGGCTTTGAAACAGGCTTCATGAACACGATGCCGGCGTGCGGTTCGCCGAATTCATCGCGCGACTCGCGCGCGACATGATAGGGCACCTTGGCCAGCGCGGCGAGGTCACCCTCGTAGGTGCAGTCGGCAAAAACCTTGCCGCGCAACACGCGAATAGTGTGGGGCAGGTTTGCAACCTGCCCGTCCGGAGCGGCAGGTTGCAAACCTGCCCCACATTCGCGCACCGTCACCGATTTCACCAACGCGCCCTCGCGTTCCACTGCCACGGGGATAAACCCTTTCAGCACCGTGATCTTCTTTTCGCGCGCCACGAGATTGTTGAAAATCTTTTCCGCCACGCGCGGTTCGTAGCGTCCATTGGTGTGGCCGAACGCGCCCGGCAGCGCGTCGCGATACTGCGGTGAGTCTTCGCCATACTTTGCGCGGTAGAACGCGAAGAACGCCGCGCGCATCTCGTTGTAGATCGGCGCGCGCCCGCCTTCCCACTGCGTGTCCCACACACCCAGTCCGCTGGACATGATGCCACCGAGATGGGCGTGCCAGTTCACCAGCACCACGGACAGCCCCTCCCGCGCCGCCCGCACCGCGCAAGCGATCCCGCCCGGCGTGCCGCCGATGACGACGAGATCGGCACGGTGCAGAGTAGTTTCAGCGGCGCGCAGGTGAGACGACGCGATGAGAAACAGTGCGATGAAAGAAGCAACGTGATGTTTCATGGCGTTTTCAAATCTCGGTCTCCAAGACCCAGATGGAGGCGGGGCCGTCCTTGCGACCGTGATAGTAGAAGAGCAAGGCGCGTCGTCCTTCCATCGGCACCAACCAGCCGTAACCGTAATCGTTGTGGGTTTTGACGCTCTGTTTGGACAACTCGACCAAGGTGCGTTCATGCGTGAATTTCAACGTCGCCGGGTCGCCGCGCCAGAGTTGCCCCGCGCCCATCGGGCCGCGCTCGAAGGTGACCGCCAGCAGTTCACCGGGCCGGTGCGGATGCATCATGGCGAAAGGATGCGCGAGCGCGCGAGTGCCGGGCAGGACAGCGCCGATATTGGACAACTCCGTTCGCCACGTCTTGCCCCAGTCATCCGAAACGGCGATCAGTTGACGGGGCGCGCCTTCGCCGCTGTTGTTCCGTATGAACACCAGCAGGCGGTTTTCATGGCGCACCAACACCGGCTCCACACCGTGCTGCGTGGTGACTAATGACGGCTCGCCCCACGTCAGGCCATCGTCCTCGGAAATCGAACGCCAGATGCCGCGCGTATGTGGCTGGCAACCGTCGCGGTAATGACCGACTGCCATGAGCCGTTTGCCGGGCAACTGCACAATGTGACCGGTGGAAGAACCAGCTTTGTTCGGGCCGAGCGCGGAGGTGTCCACCGGTTTCCACGTGCGTCCGTTGTCAGTGGATCGCCAGCCGAAGATGTGGCAGGCGTTCGGCGAGTAACCATGCGAGAGCAACAGCACCGAGCCATCGTGCGCGATGCCGAGCGCCATGTTGCCGCTTGCGCCGTAATCTTTGTCTTTGCCGAATTCCTTGAGACGCTTCGGCGCGGAGAACGTCTGGCCGCCGTCGGTGGACAAGGAGACTGCCGGGCAATTCTCGCCGACATGTTTCCGTCCCATGAGAAAACCCAAAACGATTGTGCCGTCTGCCGTGCGCACGGCCTTTGGCCAGCCGAGGTGATGATAGCGCGGATCCTCCGGTGCCGGCACGGCAATGCGAGCGGCTTTGCCGTCCGTCGCGCGCCCGGCCCAGTCGGGCGTGGACTGGTTGACTGTGGTGCCGCTCCTTTCAAGAGATGGCTTTTCGGCGCCACCAACCGCCGGAAGCAGAGTGGCGAAGAGCGTGAGGGCGTGTATCATCGTGTGGCATTTCATTTCATTTATTCCTTTCGTTTGTCGGTCCCGCAACATTGCTTGGCTTATTGCTACTTGCCGGCCGGTCTCCGAACGAGGTCAGCCTCCGTGACCAAGTAGGCCCGGATGAGGTTGCGCGGATGCTCGCCCTCGGCGGCTTGGCCCGGTCGCTGGAGGTTGGTGTAGTCGAGAATCACAATGCGACCGTCGGGAAGCTGCGTCCACGAACTGTAGCCGCAGTCGGCCGGCGGAAATGCATGGTCGAGGATCACCGTGCGATCGCGGCGGAACTGGTCCGGGTAGCCGTCCTTCGGGGTCCAGCGCCAGTCAATCGAGTAGTCGCGTGGATCGTTGGCCACCTTGACCCGCAACGCCCGCCAGTGGCTCACCGCACGATTCTTCGGGTGCGATTCGCCGGGCCGCGGCTCCCGGCGGTTGCCGAAGCGCACTTCGCGCACCCAGATCCCTTCGATTTTCTCCCGCAGCCTCTCCATACCGTCGGCGAAGATTGCGATCTCCCCCCGCTCCCGCACCACGCGGTAGGTGTGCCAGCCGCGCGTGTCGAAGGCAAAGCCCGCCGCCGGCCGTGCGGCCAGCGAGATGCGCGCAGGCTCGAACCGCACCCAGCACCCTGCGCTGATCGCCACGCCGTTCGGCTCCGCCTCGTCAACCTTCAGCGTCGCCTCGAACTCGACGCGCGCCAGATCGTCCTGTGCCGGGTATAGGTTGAACTCGACCGCGCCGCGGGCGCCATCGCCGGTCCGCAGCGTCAGCGCTTCCGCTGTCAGCTCGCAGCGCGACTCGTCGGTGATGTGGGAGGCCGGCTGGAAACCGAGCGGCTCCGCCGGATCGAACACCAGCGCACGGCTGCCGGGCGTGCCCCAGAGATTGCGGTAGGTGGCCAGCAGCTTTCCCGACTGCAGTTTGCCGAGGTGCACGCGTTGGCCGTAGAACGGCGCCGGATGCGCACGCGGCCACGTGCGACCGTTGTCGTCCGAGTACATCAGCCGGCTCGGATGGCCGAAGCGGCCGTTGCCTAACCCGATGCGCGTTGCGGCCATCAGTTTGCCCGGTGCGAGTTCCGCCAGCCCTACCTCGCAGTCCCCGTGAAACGGGCTGTCGGCCAGCCACGCGCTTCGCCCCCAGGTCTTTCCGCCGTCGTCGGAAAACACGATCTCATTGCGATAGTAGATGTCGTTCCACGGCTTGGGCGGGTTGCGCAACTGGTCGGTCTGCTTCGACGAGGTGCGCGTGAAGGCTAGCGTGCCGTCGGCCAGTTCGAACACGTAGCCCGGCTCGCCGCCGACCTCGTCGATCTTCTCGCCGCGCGTCCATGTCTGCCCATGGTCCGCGCTCCAGAACACCCAATTGGACATCCCGCGGTCTGGCTTCTGCCAGTCGGAGAGCATCGGAAAGCTTTGGCCGGGATTGCGCTGCCCACGGTCGCAGACGATGACGATGCGGCCATCGCGCAGCACGCTCATCTGGGGCACGACCCAGATGGCGCCGTGGTCGTTGACATTGGCATGGGCGATCGTCCGGTGATTCGTCCACGTGCGTCCGCCGTCGGCCGAGCGCGCGACCATGATCCAGCTTGTCGTCGAAGTGTGCTGATCCGAAAGCTGCCAACTGGCGACGAGGGCGCCGTCGCGCGCCAGCACGACGTTGGCGCACTTGTAATACCAGCCGCGCGGGTTTGGATTGTGCAGCGGATAGTCCGACAGTGACACCGTGTGCTTTTTCGAGTCAGGCACAACCAACGGATCACGGTGAAACACGCCGCTCGTTGCGGCATCAGCAACACACAACATTGCGAACCAAGCGAGGACAGATTTCATTTGAGTAACTCCCACATGGATTGTAACACAGCGCCGCGAGTGAGGCTTCCACTTTCGGATCGGCTACGTTCTGCTTGTGCAACGGCGCGAGCGAGCGCATTGGGATCGAGCTTGCCGTCTTTCAACTTCGCAAAACCGTCCTGCCAAACAGTCTTCACGGCCTCCGTCACCGGCGCATCCAGTTTCGCGTCGTAGTCAGGGAAGAAACCTTTTGTGCCGAAATACTGGAGGGCGGGATCCATCGGCTCCTTGTCGTTGAAGAAACTCACCATCACACGGTTCTTCGCCAGTGTCTTTATCAACAGGTCAGAATCGAGCGCCGCCGGTGTGGTGTTTTGGTTCACGGCCAGCGCGGCGGCAAACCCGGCCGCCTCGCCGGTTTGCATCCAGACCGGTTCGAGGCGAATCGCGCCCCAGCCGACGTGCGACGCCGAGAGCGCGACCGGCACAAGCAGGTTGTCCAGTTCCTTCGGCAACAGACTCCGATACGGGACCTGCGCCGGACGGCCTTCTTCAGCAAGAAAGAAGATGCCGTCGAGATTCGAGCCGGGCACGCTCCGTCGGAGGCACGCAACCGAATCCACCGGCCAATCAGTGATGGCAACGCTGTCGGGGTGAATCGGCGTCCGCGCAATGCCTTCGGCAATCATGTTGTCCTGCTCCTTGAACACGTATCGCCCAACCAATCGGCGGGCTTCGCGGACGTAAATCTCGTAAGGCACATGATTGTTGTCGGGGAATTCGTCCGCGGCGAGTCCGTAGCCGGCAAACCTCCTGCGCTCCGCCTCCGGCGCCGTGGGATCGTTTTGCAGCCACCACAAGCGCATCAACATCGCATCGAGATATTGACGCGAAATACGCTCGCGTGTCGCCCAGTCGCCGCCGGGATAATCGTTTTGCGGGCCGATGAGGCGGCCGCCGTTCCATGCGACTTTGTTGTTGGGCAGGTTCGGCACGAAACCGCCGCCCACGGCTGACTTGGCGATGGCGGGATCGTAGTTGGCGGGTTTCGAGACCATGATCTTATTCGACGACTCGCGGGTGAGGATGAGCCGGTAGTTGTAGGCCATCACGGAACCGTCGGCTTCGTTGCTGTTCGGCCCTTCAATGATTTCGGCGGTGGCGTGGCTGTTGTAGCGGATGTTGAGACGGCCTTCATCGGCGTCCTTCGGAAACCCGCGCTGGCCCGGCGCTTTGCGGCGTTCCTTTACATAGATGACGCCCGCGTGCGGCTCGCCGTATTGTTCCCGCGATTCGCGGCCAATCTGCGTTTTCACTCCGGCGGCGGCCATGAGATCGCCTTCGTACATGCCGTCGGCGAAAATTTTCGCGCTCACGCGGACAGTGTGGGGCAGGTTTGCAACCTGCCCATCTTTTATCAACGGCATGGCAGGTTGCAAACCTGCCCCACATTTTCGCAGCGTCACGCGTTTCAGCACAGCGCCGTCGCGCTCTGCGCCGGCGACGATATGACCGAGCAACACTGTCAGCGTTTTTTCGCGCTCCACCATTTGATTGAACAACATCTCGGCGATGCGCGGCTCGATCTTCGCGCGATCAATGTGCGCCCGGCTCGTTGCGCTGGGCATCGAGGCGAGATGCTGCGGCGAATTTTCGCCGTAGGTTTTGCGGTAATACTCCGCCGCGCCGGTCAGCATCTCGCCGTAGAGCGGCGAACGCAGGCCGTCATACGGCGCTTCCCAGCCGCCGCCGCCGCTGGTGATGAACCCGCCGAGATGTTGCGTGTGATTGACCAACAGCACGCGCAGCCCTTCGCGGGCCGCCCGCACCGCGCAAGCGATGCCGCCCGGCGTGCCGCCGATGACGACGAGGTCAAACGTCTTGCCGTCCACGTCCTGCGGTTTGGCGGCGCTCTTCAGCAACATCGGCGGCGGCACTTTGACGGGAGCAGCGGCAGTGACTTTGATTGGGAATCCCCCGCCGGTTTTCGTCGCGCGTTCGGCCTTGGCGATCTCCTCGGGGACGAGTTGCAGGCCGTCCACCACGACGTAGCCGTCTGCGCCGGCATTGGAGATTTCGATGGAGACGGATTTTCCTTTCGCAAACGCAAACACGCCCAGCGAATGCGGGATGCCGTCTTCCAGACACGGCTCGCGTTGGTTGAGCGTCACAGTTTTCTCGCCATCGGCGGAGCGAATTGTGATTCGGGTGCTGCGCGCGCGGTTTGTGGCGGCAACGTACAACAACCTCACTTCGTAACGGCCCGTTTCGGGAATCTCCGGTGTGAAGATGGCGGCGGCTTTCTGCTTGCGATCAGCGGTCCTGTAGGCGGAGCCAACCAAGGGCGTGAGCTTGTCGCTGATCGCCCAGACGCCGGTGAATTCTCCCGCGCTGTCATCGAGCAGGATGCTCGCAAGTTGGACAGGCGTCTCGCCTGTCACCGGCGAACAGGCGAGACGCCTGTTCAACTCGTCAATCTCCTCCAGCTTGAATCGCGTGCTGACAACGGAATGTTTCTCCGGGCCGGGGCGATACTTGATGTAGGTGGTGGCGACGATGGTGCCGTCGGGGAGCATTTCGACGCCGGGATAACCGCAGTCGCTGCCTTTGTGACTGTGCAAGAGCTTGATCCGATACTGGCCGTCCCGACCGGCGATAATGTCCTCGTACCGGCCCACCCACGCGACGAAATGATTCTTCGTCGGGCTGTCCTTGCCGGTGTCACGGAAACAGACCACGAGCCGGCCATCCTTCGCATAAAGAGCCTTGTGCCGGTCGCCGAACAGTCCCGGAGGCAGCGGTTTCGCTTTGGACCACGTTCGTCCTTCGTCGTTGGTGGTCATGTAAAGCGCGATGTGTTCCTTGTTCTCGCGCAACAGGCAGAGCAACTGTTTGCCATCGGGCGAGCGCACCAGTTCCGGCTCGCACGGTTTGAGGTCGCCGAGATCGAGCAGGATGCGCCACGCGCTCCACGTCAGGCCGCCGTCTTCCGAGATGCTCTGGGTGATGACATTGGAACGTTTGTCCTTCGTCTCGCCCGGCCGGCGGATATTGGTCATGCCCAGCAATTTCTTGCCGCCATCAATCGGCACAATCGTACAGAACGGCATCACACAGACGAGGCCGTTGCTTGTCATTGGCGACCACGTCTTGCCGTCATCGGTGGAGACGGACTGGTGCATCGCGCCGTCCGGCCCTTGGCCGGCGAAGATGAAGAGCTGCGCCTTGCCGCGCGGATCGGCCAGACGATAAATGGCCGGGCAGTTCTTCACGTCGCGCCAGTTGTCCGGCACCGGCAGCAACCCGCTCCACGTTTTGCCGCCGTCGTCGCTGCGTTTCATCGGGCCGCACGGCCCGCCGTGGTTGACGCACCAGACGCAGAACATGGTCCTGCCGTCCGGCAACAGCAGGGTCGTCGGATGGCCCTGATAAATTGTGTCGGTGCCTTGCGCGATGATGACGTGGCGATTGGTGTCGCCGGAGAGGTCAACGGTGGGAAGATTGGGTTGTGCGGCAGCCAGTGCGTTGAGTGCGAGAACAAACAGAGCGAGGGATGCTTTCATGCGGGCGATTCTCCCTGTTTGAGCTGCCGGTGGCAAGGTTGTTCGGCTGGTTATGTGACCTGACCAGTTGCGGGAAATCAAAGCGCAATGCCGTTGGGGCGAATGTTCATTGTTTGCCGCCTGACACGCTGTAGAGCCGGGCGTTGTTCAGTTCGAGAACGACGCGCACAGGCCGGTCAGTCGGCGCGTTGGCGAATGCACACCAGCGTGTGTCGTCGGTGCGCAGCACGCTGATGCCGGGGATCGGACGACCATCCGCTTCGAGCAGCGTGACGCGAAGTTCGCCGCGCGAGGCGTCTGCGTTGACGATCAGTGTCGGTGTGCTGAGCTGCAACGGTTTCGTTTCCACGCGCCCGGCGTCAATCGAGACGAACCCGTGTCGTCGCCACTCGGCCCGGCCAATCGAGAGACGTTTGGCCGGCATCGCTCCACCATGGCCGGTCGTCAGCCCGGTGTAATAAACCCACGTCTTGTCGCCGACGTTGACACAAGTGCTGGTGACGCCGAGGATCGCCCCGGCGTCGAAACTGCCGGGCGCGCCGTGCGGAATGATGTTCACGCGCGGCTCGGTGCGTTGCCACGCGCGGCCATCGGGGCTCGTCGCGAGTTGGACATCAATCGGCCCGTCATCGGGACTTTGGCCCGGCTTGACTTCACTCTTGGCGATGCGTTTGGTGAGACGGAACATTGTCGGCAATCCGATGAACCCGGCGGCGTGCGGATAGACCGACATGTTGTAAACCTCGGTGCGTTGTTCCGGGCCGGTGGCCCAAGTGTCGTCTTTCTCGTCGGGCGCGAAAACCAGCTCCGGCTCGCTCCACTCCTGAAAATCCCGGCTGCGCGCGAGCCAGACCACGCGCCGGCCAAAACCCCGGACTTTGGTGTAGCGTTTATGGAAAGCCATATACTCGCCGCTGACTGGGGCTTGCGTGAGCGTGATGGTGTCGGAATCTTTCAGCACCGGGTTCTTCGGATACCACGACCAATGCAAGCCATCGGCGGAAAATGCCGCGTGATAACCGCCCGACTTCGAGCCGAGCATTTTGTAGCGTTTCGCTGGATCAGTTTCGTGAGTGTCGAGCAGGACGCTGGGGCTGTGAATGTTGAAGACGTTGGTGCCTTTGAGCCAGTGCAAGCCATCCTGTGAGGTCGTATGCAACACCTGATCGCCCTTCGGGCGGGCCATATACCACAGGCGCAACAAACCGTTTTCAGAATAGACCGAGCCATACACGTAAACGCGAGCGTCCGCCTCAATCACCGGCGCGCTGCGCGTCTTGGCGACGTGCACGGTGCGAACGACGCCGGTGCTCGACGCGATGCCGTTATCGTCCGCAAACAACAGCGGCAGTTCGCGCAAACTGATCGCCGGTGGCGCGGCACAGAGCTTGGCCGAGAGAGAGAAGGTGAAAACTGTGGCAATAGCGATGTTCATGAATGGTTGGGGGTTCATAGTTCTCCGGTGTTTGGATTCATCGGGCGGTCATGCGCGCGGCAGGAACTGCGCGCCGCGCTGGCGGAGCATTGCGTGGAGTTCTGCGCCGTCGAGGTCTGCGGGCAGGATTTTTCGTCGGATTGCCGTTGCGGCGGCCAGCCCGGCAGCCTGACCCATTGCCATGCAGGTTCCCGTAACCCGATACGCAGAATGGGCCAGGTGCGACCCGGAAATGCAACGCCCGGCCCACAGCAGCCCCTGCACCTGTTTGGGCACGAGGCAGCGGTAAGGAATGTCGCACTTGGAAATCGTGTGCCGGGTCACGCCCGGTGGAAACGCCGGCAACTTCGGGGTCGAATCCTTCGGATCGAGTTCGTGCAGGTCAACGTGGAATCCGATGCTGGTCACTGCGTCGTCGAAGCGGCGCGCCTGCAACAGGTCTTCCAACTCCAGGCGATACCGGCCTTCGAGCCGTCGCCCTTCACGCACGCCGATCTGCGGCGCGGTCTGGGAGAGACGAAGATTCTCAAGACCGGGGATCTTTCGCATGGCGGGCAGGAACGCCTCATGCACTTGGCGCCGCGCCTCCACTATGGCCCGGGTCACCTGCCGCACATCGGTGGCGCTGACCCGGTAAACGTGCGTCGCCTGCACCACCGCCACGGCCTTGCCGGGCAGGGCAATGAGAAACGGCGTGCCACTGCGTTGCGGGCCGTAAGGAAGTTGAATCGGGAGTTCGTGCTTCTCGATGGCCTTCGTCAGGTCGCGATAGAACTCGTGCGTGGCCAGCCGGTCGGCGGCGAGGCCGCGAAAGCCCTCGTAGCCGCTGATCTCGAACATCAAGGTCATCGGCTGGCACAGCCCGTCCGTGCCTCGCCCCATCTCGAACGGCACACCCGCGCGGGCCCCGACATCGCCGTCGCCCGTGCAGTCAATGACCACTTGCGCCAATACCGCCTCGCGTCCGGACTTGCTTTCGACGATCACGCCGCGGACCCGATCCCCTTGGAGGATCGGCTCGGTAAACGGGCAGTGATACCAGAACTCAACGTTGGCCTCGGCCATCATTTGTTCGAGCACGTATTTCATGACCTCGACGTCGAAGACGTCCATGCCTTTGCGAACCCAGGCGCCGCGCTGCTGCAGATTGTCAATCAGGCGGTCCACGATCCAGCCCTTGCGCGGGTCAAACAGCGGATTGAGCAGCCCGGCGGTCCACATCCCGCCCAGCATCGCGTGGCGCTCGACGAGCAGCGTCTTGGCGCCCTCGCTGGCCGCAGCCAACGCCGCGCCCACACCGGTCGGCCCGCCCCCCACGACCACCACATCCACCTCGGCAACAACAGGCGTCTTCCGCGCAGGTTCCGCCACGACTTTTGCCGCGGCGTCAACGTCCATCTGCCGGGCACCAGCGCGCGACGGTGCATCGCTCGCATTCGCCGCGTGAGACAATGCCGGCATGGCCGGCCCGAACACGGCGCCCGCGACAGCCGTCGTAATAAAGCGACGACGACTTGTGTTCGGACAATCTCGGTCCAATGGTTGCGACTCACTCATTGGTTTCATGGTTTGTCATCCTTTCAAGTCTCTTGGAAAGTTCTCACGACTTGCTTGGCATCGTCGAAGTCGCGCGGCTCGTAGGTGAATACCACTCCCGTCGGGAACCGGCGGCGCGCGTGGCCGTTGAGCAGTTGTTCGCGCGGCGGGCGGTGATTGGTGAACGGCACGCGACGGGCCACGGTCTGTGCGTAGATGCAGTCCTCGTCCATGAGCCACGGCTGGCCGAAATCGAATCCTTTCATGCCCTCGGTGTCGAGCATGGGCTGGATCAGGTGCTGGCCGTTGCCGCAGAAATGTTGGGAACCACCGCCCACGGCCAGCAGCAACCGCTGGTCGTGGGGGCGCACCTGCCCGGCATACATCTGGGGCGAGAGCATGATGGCGGAGTCGTTGCGGATGAGCAACCGCCCCGGCACCTGCCACGCATGTTGCGCGTTGGCGAAGGGATCGAGACGGTCGGTGGCGAACGCCCGGAATTTGTCCGCCACCTGCAACATCACGTCCACGATCCGGCCCAGCAGCTTGTCCACGAGTTCCGGTTCTTCGTAGAACGCCGCGAACATGCCGCAGCCCCAGAGTTGGTCGGCGGTGTCGAGCGGTCCCTGCAAATCCGGCATGGCAATCTGGATGGCCTGCCGCGCCCGGGGATAGGCCGCGAGTTTGTCGTGAAAGAACCGGAGCGTGGCGAAGGAGCGGGCGAGCACGCCGCCGTTCTCCAAGTCCGGCGCAGTCCGGCCATCGGCCACCGCGACGACAGCCTCCGGCGAGCCGAGCGAATAAACCCACGGCGGATTGTCGTCCGCTTGTTCCCAGCGCGCGCCGAGCAACGAAGCGATCTGGATGGTTCCGTGGTCCGCGCGAATCAACAGCGGATGATCGTCCTTTAACAGCATCCCCGGCACAACGGAGCCGAGCAACTGGTTTTGCATCATTGCAACCGGGTCGTTGTAGGCTTGCCGGTGCGGGAAGAGCGTAAACGCATCCCACGGGGCCGGCAACCGTAGCTGGGCGGCGAACGGCGGGCGCACCACCAACGGCGGCCGGTCCACCGGTTCGCACGCGAGCGTGGCGCGATAACGCCGGTCCACCTCGCGGCAGTGGTCGAGGTCAACGTGCTCCTCGATCATCGCCAACAGGCGATCCAGTTCTGTTTCTTTCGGCGTGCTCATGGAGTTTACGGGGGTCATCGCGGTTCTCCTTCTCAAGGGTCTTGGCGCGGCGGGATGACCGGCAATGCTTGCCGGTCCACAATCGCGCCGACCTCGCGCAGCCGGGCTTTCAGGCGCGACACTGTCACTTCTGCCGCTGCAATCTTGCCGCGAATGATCTGGGCTGCCGCCGTGCCGCAGGCTTCGCCCATCGCCATGCAGGGCGCCATCACGCGTAGCGGCCCCAACACGTCGCGTTCCACGCTGACCGCGCGGCCCGGACAGAGCAGATTCAGAACCGGACGCGGCACCATGATGCGATAGGGAATGGGCGTGCTCAACGCCTTCTGTACTTTGTCAACGTATTTGCCGGTGGACTCATCCACCAACGGCTGGACACTCGGCTTGTGCGGGTCCGGCAGATCCCAGCCGTACATGCTGAAGCCGACAGTATCCGGCAACTCCGGCCCGTCGCGCAAATCGGCCACGCGCAAACTGAAATCGCCCCTGATCCGCCGGGTCTCACGGATTCCCAACGAGGAAGCGACGGCCTTCATCTCGGCCTTTTGGAAACCGGGAAAATGTTTCCGGAAAATCTTGAGCAACTCGAACGCTTCCTTTCGGCCCGCGACCAGCCCTTTGGTCCGCGAACGGCCATCAATGCCATTCACGCCCGGCAGGCGCATCGTGTTGACCATGGCCACGTCCTCCTGCACAAGCTTGACGGTGATGAAGATGTCGTAAGGGAACGGCCATTCGCCCTTTTGGCGAAGCTCGCTGATCTTTTCCCGGAATTTCGGCGTCTTGCCGATCTCGATGGCATCGCCGAGAGCGCGATGATCCACGTTGTACAAGTGGAACGTCAACGACGCCGGCGTCATCAACCCGTCCTCTTCACGGCCCACCTGCACCTCGCATCCGCTCAAGGCGGCCACGTCGGCATCGCCGGTGGCGTCAATCACCATCGTGGCCGGCACGGCTTGGAGACCGCCCTTGTTCTGGAGCACGATGTGGGTGATCCGTTCGTTCCGAACCTGCGTGTCAATCACGCGCGTGTCGAGCAACACCGCGACGCCGGCTGACTGCATTTTGTCGTCGAGAAACTGCGCGACGGCAAACGGGTCGAGCGGGATGCCATGAATGAACCACGGCAGCCAGCCATACGGATGATACACCCGGTCTTTCGGCAACTCCGGGACCTTCGCGCCGCCGCGCGACGCGGCTTCCTGCACGATTGAGCGGAAAAGTCCGCCGACAACCCACTCCCCGTTTTGTGTCCGCCCGCCCAGCCAGTGCGAAACGAGACCTGACGTGGCCATGCCGCCGAGTTGCGATTGGCCTTCCACCAAGAGCACATTGAGTCCCTCGCGCCGGGCCGCCAGCGCGGCGGCGCAACCGGAAGGTCCGCCGCCGCACACGACAACGTCGTACGATTCGGTGACCGGGATTCGCTTCGTGTAACTTAGCGCCGTGGCATTCCCTGATGGAGTTGTCTTGCCGCAGCCGCAAAGCGTCAACGCCGCCGCGCTCCCGGAAAAAACGCTCTTCTGAAGAAACCTCCGCCGGTTCATTTTGTGTGTGTTCATGGTGCTAATATCTCCTTCTGACAGATTTCTTGGTTTACTTGCCGGTCAGCCATTCGAGGTTGAACCGGGCGAAGACGATGGTTTCGTAAGAGCGCTGGTCGCCGGCTTCGTAGAAGAGGGCGATGGTGTGGTCGGGGAGCACAGCGAGAGAAGAGTAGGCGCTGGAACGCGGATCAATCAGGCGCGAAACGGGCCATGTCCGGCCGTCGTCGAAGCTGGCGCGAACGGTCATCGTGTTGCGTTTGGCGCTGGCGGGATTGGAGAAGAGGATGACGCTCTTGCGACCGTCGCCGGGCCATGAGTAGCGGCGGATGCTGGCTTGGCAAATCGGCTCGATGAGTTCGGGCACGTGACGTTGGTCGGTCCACGTCATGCCGCCATCGGCGCTGATGGCTTGCTGGCGGGCGCGCTGCGCCTTGTCGTAGTTGCGCATGTTGAGCAGGAGCCGGTTACCGGTCAGTTCAACGACTTCGCATTCGTTGACTTTGTCCTGCGGCGTCGAGCCGCCGAGTTTCCACGTCGCACCGTGGTCGTCAGAGTAAATGATGTGCGAGTAGTAACGGTTCGAGCCGGTCTCGATGTGGTCGCACGGGATGACGAGCCGGCCTTTGTTCGGGCCGCGCTCGATCTGGATCCCGGCGCCGGGGCCGGTTGCGTACCATGTCCAGTTGGTCTTCTTCGTGGACGCGGTGATCTCAACAGGCTTGGCCCACGAGACGCCGTCGTCGCGTGAGTGCGTGATAAACACGCGCCGGGTGTCCTTGCTCTTCTGGGCGATGATGTCTTTCTCGCGGTCGTCGCCGCGGTTCCAAGTCATCAGCAGCCAAATCGTGCCCGTGTCGCGGTCCACGACGGGACACGGATTGCCGCAGACGTTTGCGGCGTCGTCCCAGACGACTTGCGCGGCGGACCACGTGGCGCCGTTGTCGGCGCTGCGTTTCAACTGCATGTCAATGTCGCCGGTGTCGGAGGAGTTGTTCTTGCGGCCTTCGGCGAACGCCAGCAACGTGCCGCGCTTGGTGACGATCAGCGCGGGGATGCGATAGGTGTGATAGCCGTCCTGGCCGGAGATGAAGACGTTTGTCTTCGCGAGCAGGCCGGTCACTTCGGGATGGACTAACGGTTCCGCGCCAGCAACGGCGCACATTAGCAGCACGGTCATCAAGCAGTTCGTTTTCATGGTTGTTTGATCCATTCTAGGTTAAATCGCGCGAATGCGACATGGTCGGGGAGTTGGCGGTGCGGGCTTTTGCCCTTGCCGTAGAGCAATCCAATGGTGCGGTCGGGGAGGACGACCAAGTCCGAGTAGAAGCTCGGTCCCTCGTGGACGAGCTTGTGACGGGACCAAGTCTGGCCTTCGTCGGTGCTCAGGCTCACGGTCATGCGGGCGCGCTGCTGCGGATCTGCCGGGCGGCTGAACAGAAGGATGCTCTTCCCGTGTTGCGCCGTCGTGGCGTAACGATGGATCGAGGAATCGCAACCATTTTCGCTGTATTCAAACTCGGTGCGGATCACCGGTTTCCCAAAGGTCTCGCCCACATCCGTGCTCCAGGCATAGACGCGGTGCTTCTGGGTATTGATCTTCTCCGCCGCGCCTCCGCGGGCGTTCAGGAGAATCCGGCCATCCTCCAGTTCCACGATGCGGCCCTCGCCCATCCCATGCCCGATGCCGGCATCGCCTGCGCGCCGCCACGTCTTGCCATGATCGTCGCTGACCAGCATCGAAACACCGTAGAGACGCGGGCTGGCTGTCACCGCGCGCCGATGCCAGACCGCGAGCACGAGACGCCCGTTCTTGTCCGCGTGTCTGCCCTGCTGATGGCGGAGCTGGATGCCGTGGCCGGGGCCGGGCATGTGGAACGTCCATCCGTGGGGATTGTCCTTGAATAGGTGCGTCACCTCAATGCGGCCACCCTCTTGCGGCGATGGCAACCAAGTCAGGCCGTCGTCGTTGCTGTAGCGGTAGAAGACGCGGGTCCAGTTCTGGTGCCGCGTGCCTTCGTTCAGCGCGTAGAAGAAGAATACCCGGCCCGTCTTTTCATCCACGACCGGCCCGGTATTTGTCCAGCATTCCAATTTGCCCGGCTGGCCGTTGGCGGCCCAGAAAGAGCCGTCCGCCTTTTCCACATAGATATTTCGAGACCAAGAGCGTCCGCCGTCGGTGCTGCGTTTCACGACCAGATGATGCGGGTCTGCATCGCCGCCCTTTCCCTGCCGTCCTTCAGCAAAGGCGAGCAGCGTGCCCTTTGCGGACTGGACGAGGCCATAGACATGATAAGGCCAGGCATTCTCTTCTTTGTTCTGCCAGAGGATGTCTTCCTCAAAGAAGGCAGCCCGTCCTGAGCCGGGCTTCGTTGCGGAGTCTTGTGTGAATGCGGCCAGCGGCGCGAGCAGCAGGGCGGTGAGGAGAGTGAGGGTGTGTTTCATGGGGGAACTCCCGGTAACTATCCTGCGGAACCCTGTTGACGGTTGTGATTCGGTTTTTTGGTTGGTTTCGGGCATGGCAACTACTTCCGGGTCAGAAATTCTTCGGTCGTGATGTAAGCCCGCGCGAACGGCATCGGCGCCGGCGGATTGCCGTTCGTGTAATCGGCGATGACGATGGTTCCGTCTGGCATCTGCGTCCACCCGCTATAACCACTGTTGCCTTGCTTGAAGCTGCCGTTGCGATCCAGCCGCACAATACGGTCGCGCCGGAACTGGTCGGGGTAGCCATCGCGCGCCGACCACTTCCACTCAATCGAGTGATCGTTCTTGTTCTCCACTTTGACCGTGATCGAGCGCCAGTGGCTCACCGAAGCGTTGCCGAACTTGAATTTCGGCGCGGCGCTCTCGCCGATGATGTGCTGTAGGCCAGCGGGATTGTTAGTTGCAGGGAACCACAGCCCCGCCTGCCGGTTGCCAAAACGCACCAGCCGCGTCTCAAGGCCCGTCGCCGGCTTCTTCAACTTCAACTCCCCGTCAACGTAGATCGCAATCGTGCCGGCCTCGCGCACGATGCGGTATTTGTGCCACTGCGTCGCATCAATCTCAAAGCCGTCGGACGGGCGATTATTCAGGCTGATCCGGCGCGGCTCAAACTTCACATCACAACCGGCGCTGATGTGGACGCCGTTGACATCGGCACTTTCGACGCGCAACTCCGCCTCAAACTCGACACGCGAATCGGGAGCTTGCGCCGGATAAAGGGCAAAGATCGCTCCTTTCTGTGGGCCTTCTTCCGTGCTGATGGTCATCGTGCCGTCTTTGATCGTCGTGCGCTCTTCGTCCCAGAGGAACGAGGCCGGCTCGTAAGGCAGTTTTTCATCGGCGTCGAAGGCCAGCGCGTAAGTCCCCGGTGCGCCCCAGTAATTGCGGTAAGTGACGAGCAGCTTGCCGGATTGCAGTTTATGCACCGCCGTGCGCTGGCCGTAGATCGGCGTGAGCGTCTGCCGCCCCCAGGTCTGGCCGTTGTCCTCGCTGTAGATGAACCGGCTCGGCTGTCCGAACGAGCCGCCGCCGAAACCGATGCGCGTGACGGCCAGCAGGCTCTTCGGCGCGATCTCGACCAGCCCCACCTCGGCATCGCCTTGCAGCGGATCGTCCGAGATGACGGACCTGCGCGCCCAAGTCTTGCCGCCGTCACTGGATACGACCGCCGCGTTGCGGTAGTAATTGCCGCCCCAGGGCAGCGGCGGATTCCATATCTTGTCCGTGTCGCTCGACTCCGTTCGCGTGAACATCAGCGTCCCATCCGAGAGTTCGATGATGTAGCTGGGCTCGCCACCCACGTCGTCAATCTTGTGCGGCCCGTCCCAAGTCTTGCCGTTGTCGCGGCTCCAGAAGAGGTGATTTGACATGCCGCGATCGGGCTTTTGCCACTGTGAGAGCATCGGGTAGTCTTGATTAGAAGTGCGCCGCCCGAAGTCGCAGATGATCACCAGTCGGCCATCCTTGAGCCGCGAAAGCTGCGGCGCGATCCACATGCCGCCCTCGTTCCAGACGTCGGCGTGGGCAACCGACTGGTGATCCGTCCAGGTGCGCCCTTTGTCGGTCGAGCGGGCAACCATAATGTCGCCGAGCACGCAATTGTGCGAGTCGGAGCGGCGGTAGACACAAACCAGACCGTCAGGGGTGTTTACAACGGTGAGGACGGACGTATACCACCCATTCTTATTCGGCGCGCCTTTTGTTTCGTTGGCGATGGTGAACTTGTTGGCGTCGGGAATCTCGCGCATCGCCGAGCGCCACCCGGACTCTTTGCGGCGATTGTCCGGGCCGTGATCGATCCTGAGAACATGGCTTTTGTCGTTGTTGATAACTTTCGGGGTATCGGCGCCCAAGACGCGAGTCCAAAAGGCGGCTAGCAGAACGAGGGCCGCAGCGCCGAAAGCCACGGTCCTGAGAAAGCGCCGGCGGTGGAAGCGGTTCATAGATGATGACTCTCTACTATTCATGGTGATGCGATTGTGTTTCGTGGTTTGTCCTTGTCGGGTTCATTACTTCAACTTCTCGTCCCCGTGTTTCTTGATCCACTCGCGGGAGAACTCGGCGCTGGGCAGGCCGACGTCGAGCACGGTGTTGGCGAGGAAGATCATGTCGCTGATGCGGCCTTCTTTCAGCCACTTCAGGCCCAAGTCGCACTGGTGCTTCATCAAGTCCAACGGCACAGGCTTCTTGTTGTGGAAATCCCAGATGTAGAGCCCCAGCGCGATGCGGTGTTCCTTCGGCGCGATCTTTTCCAGTGCGACGAGGTTTTCCTCCAGTTCGCGCAACTCCTCCGAGTTCCAAGTCCAGAGCGTGAGCACATCGAACTGATCGAGGATCGAAGCCAGCGGCGGGTTGCAGTCCTTGAAGGGCGGCGATGCCACTTTCCGCGTGGGATTAACCTCATGGGTGTAGAGCGTCACCCAGACTTCCATCGGCCGACCGACGGCTTTCATCTGCCCGCGCACCCGTTTCAGTTCGTCCGGCAGGAGAGCCGGGCGGCCTTCCATGCGGCCATCGGGTTGCTTCTTCTTGTCAATGACGAAGTCGTCGAGAAAGACGCCGGTGAAGTTGGGGAATTTCTTGGCCAGCGAGAGCACGTGGGGCAGCTCTTTCATGCCGCCTTCACCGCCGCTGCCGACGACGGACCAGACGACCCGGTCCAGCGGCTGGAATGAGATGGCGTGTTGCTCGAAGGTCGTCTTGGCGCGCCAGCTTTCGAGCGAGCCGGGCAGGGGCGGGATGTTGTAGGCACGGATGAAGAGCATGTTCGGCACGCCGAGCCAGAACGCGCCTTCGGCGGGCGTCATGCGCGAGCCGCCGCGCACGTTGCCCAATTCGAGATGGCTGTCATTCAAGCCCGCGGCAACCGCGAAGATCCA
>VHCW01000001.1 GCA_016871575.1 Verrucomicrobiota bacterium | reverse complement strand
CCCGCCCGACGCGGCCTCCGCAGAGGCCGTCGTCCTTTGAAACTGCTGATGACTCTTGGGCAGAGGGTTCAGAGCCTCAATCAAATCGAAAAACCATCACAACCTTTCGTACGGTGAAACAAATGGGCTAGAGGATGTGTGCGCTCTTCTGAAAAGTCTGAAAATCAAGCCAGTGATCCGGGACGAACGCAATTCGGGCAGATCGCTGGGGTTGACATTCCACGGACAACTGCGGCCAGAGCAACATCTCGCCGCCGAGAAGATGCTCGCGCACGACACGGGAGTGCTCGCTGCGACCACCGCGTTTGGGAAGACCGTTCTGGCGGCCTGGTTGATTGCGCAGCGGAACGTCAACACGCTCGTGCTGGTTCACCGGCGACAACTCCAAGCCCAATGGATCGAACGGCTGTCGGCATTTCTGGGAGTGCCACCGAAATCCATCGGCCAGATTGGCGGTGGGCGCAAGAAAACCACCGGACAACTCGATGTGGCCGTCATCCAGAGTCTGGTGCGCAAGGGCGTCGTCAATGATTTGGTAGGCGAATACGGCCACTTGGTCGTGGATGAATGTCATCATTTGTCGGCCCACAGCTTCGAGCAGGTTGCACGACGGGCGAAAGCGAAATACATCACGGGGCTGTCGGCCACCGTCACCCGCAAGGATGGCCACCAGCCAATCCTCTTCATGCAATGCGGCCCGGTGCGCCATGTGGTGGACGCCAAGGTGCAGGCCGCGGCCCGTCCATTCGAGCACACTGTGCTCGTCCGTCCGACCCGATTTCGTCCCCAGCGACCAGATTCACCCGACCTGCGTGCCTCGTTTCAATCTCTGTACGATGAACTCATTGCCGACGAGCGACGCAGTCAGTTGATTTGCGAGGAAGTTGTGGCCGCTGTCAGTCAAGGGCGCTCCCCGGTCGTGCTCACCGAGCGCAATGAACACTTGGAACACCTGATCGATTTGTTGCGACCGCGGGTTCAGCATCTCGTTGTCCTGCGCGGCGGAATGGGCAAGAAACAGATCCAAGCCGTTGCCGATCAATTGGCGAATATCCCGGCCGATGCCGGCCGCGTCGTGCTGGCCACGGGCCGGTATCTGGGGGAGGGATTTGATGATGCGCGGCTCGATACGCTGTTCCTGACCTTACCGGTATCTTGGCGCGGCACGATTGCCCAGTACGTCGGACGATTGCATCGGCTCCACGAGGGCAAGCGCGAGGTGCAGGTGTACGATTACGCCGACTTGGATGTGCCGATGCTGGCGCGCATGTTTGACCGGCGCTGCCGGGGTTACGAAGCGGTGGGCTACCGGATCCTGTTGCCGGCCAGCGCAGTGCCGGGTTGGCCGACGGAAGTGCCGTTGCCGGTAGATCCGGCGTGGAAACAAGATTATGCCGGCAGTGTTCGCCGGTTGGTGCGCGACGGAGTGGATGTGCCGCTGGCGCGGTTGTTCGTGAACGCGGCGCACCCTGCGAGAGTCGGCGAGCAGACGGCCCGCAGTGCGACCGAAGCATTCCTCTACCGGCGATTGGAGTCGTTGCCCGCCACCGCCGGCAAGTTTCGCTTGAACGTCGAGTTGCCAATCCCGTTCGACGGCTGTGGCCGGATGGAAGTGGACTTGCTTTGCGCGGACGCGGGAGTCGCGGTCGAACTGGATGGCCCGCAACACTTCGACAACGTCGAGGCCTACCGGCGCGACCGGCGCAAGGACGTATTGTTACAGGAAAACGGATACCGGATCCTGCGCTTTCTGGCCGAGGACATTAGCAAACGACTCGATGACGTGTTGGATGCCATTCTGCGGGCATTGGCGCACCGGCCAACTCAACCGGGTGCATGACCGGCTCGCCGTTCCAACTCCGCCAGATTCTGTCGAGGCAGGTCGTTGTCGGGTTCGGCCAACGCGACGGCCTGCAGTAACACGCTCCGCGCCTCGGCGTATTGGCCGGCCTCGACCAAGGTCCAGCCCAGATCATTCAACAGGACCGGGTTGTCGGGTTCGAGAGCCACCGCGCGACGGGTGGCGTTCACCGCTTCGATCCGCTGGCCGCACCGAGCCAGACAGTAACCGATGCCGGACCAATACGTCGCGATACCGGGATGGCAGTCAGCGGCGTGCTGGTACAGTTGCCGGGCATGGTCAACAGCACCGGCATCCAACAACATCGCAGCGGCTTTCTCGACGATCTCCGCGAGGTCCGGTTCCTCTGCCGGCAGGGCGGCCAGTGTCAGAAACATCTGCATCGCGGCCTCTCGACGACCGAGTTGGTATTCGAGTGAACCGACCGTGAGCAGCGCCGGCGCGTACAACGGATCAATCGCCAACGCCACAACGCCCTCCTCGTGCCGCGCCACTGGTTCCGGACCGGCGACGGTTTGACGCACTGCTTTCTCGAAGAGACCGTCCGCGATCCGTCTGTGGTAGGCCCAATCGGCCGCCATGCGACGAGCCCGCGGCGGTTGCTCCGCATAATGGCGCCGGGCTTGGGAAAGTTCCGGATCGGAGGCCACAAGTTCGTCGAACGGCAACTCGCGCAAGGTGCAGTGGCGAGCGTGAGGAGTGTTCTTCATCGGTAACGCTATCCTTTCCACTCTCTGATCCGGTCACTGGCCTCCCACTCGGAGATCACCAGGGTTTTGACGAGCAAATGCAACGCGCCAACCGCCGTGGACCGGCTCTTGGTTTTCTCCACCACGTGTAGCAGCGCTTCCGCGAGATCGTCGGACAAGGGATCATCCGGGCGCGCATCGAAAAAATCGTGCAAGAAGTTGATCGCGCCGTGGACTTCTTTGGGGCGCACAAGGCGTAGCGCTTCGCACGCCCTGTCCATGGCTATGGGCAATTCGCAGATTTGGCTGACCTGCCCCAGAATGTTGAACGCCAACCCGCGACGCGCACCAGCAAACGCATCCCGCGGTCGCGGCTGAAAGTGCAAACAATCCAAGGCATAGTCCGCCACCTCGCCGACAACTTCGGCAAACGGACGCTGGTCCGCTTCCACGTCCGCCAAGGCCTGCCGGTTGGGCAGTGGCGCCAGGTCTTCGCCCACGATTTGTTTCCCGCAATCGCTGACAACCTTCTCCAGACATCTCAGAAGTGCTTCCTCGGCAACCGCGCAACCGGGTCCCGCCGCCAGACGGGCGGTGTGGGCGACCGCAATCAATTCCCGCGCTTTGCCGACATCGCTGGCGACTTGATCATTGAAGTTCCTCAAATCCCAAGAGCTTTGCGAGAGATTCTCGTACCGCTCGTGCGTGGGCGGGGACAGCAGATGCCGTCGAATATCGGCGATCAACAATTCGAACTTGCGCCGTCTCATGCCGCGTGTCTCCCCAAACGCTCCGCCACTGGCCTCCAATCATGACCGGGGTCGTTGAGGAAGGCGCGCAGGACCGGCAATGACTCGCCCCAGTGCAATGCGAGCGGCGGCAACACCGCCGCATCCACCGTGGCCGGCTCCGGCAGGCGGTGTTCGACGGCCAGGGCGCGACCGGTCGCGTGGAGCGCGGCGAGCACGGCGTCGCGCGTTTCTTCGGGCAAATCTTCCGCGCCGAGCGCGCGGGCCATCTTGAGTTTGCGCGCGGCGAGTTGTTTGTGCCCGACGATTTGTTGGCGCTCGGCGTCGGTGAGACCGGTCTCGACCGGGTGCAACAGGCGCGTGGCGCGGGTTTGACGCGCGAGCAAACCCGCTTCGATCAGGCGGTTGATCGCGTCGTCGGTGGCGCGGTCAATGACCTCCAGCTTCACCGGAGCCGGCGGGTCGGTGAAGAGTTCGTGGTGGAGCGGGGCGAGCTTCTCGCGCCACTGGGCGGCGTCGCGCTCGACGACGGCCACGACGACGCTGTGCGGACCGTCGAGCGGGTAACGTTCTTCGCAGCGGACGAGGCCGGCCGGCAGCAGGGACAACGCGCGCTCGCAGAAGGCTTGGGCGCGGTCAACGGGCAACGGTTTCGGTTTCGGCGCGGCGGTGGCGGCGATGGCCGGCGCGGCGACGAGCTGCTGCAATTTGGCGAGGAAGGATTGCCGGCCGCTGGTGAGTTTGATTTCTTTGAGGTCGCCGCGCAGATCGAGCACGCCGTCGGCGAGCGACTGTTTGGCGGCCAGCGTGCCGAGCATCCGGTGCTCGATGGTTTTTTCGGCGACGAGGTTGATGACGGTGACGGGGCGGGTCTGATGTTTGCGCCAGGCGCGGGCGATGCGTTGTTCGAGCCGGGCGGGATTCCACGGGAGGTCGCAGTTGACGACGACACTGGCGTTCTGGAGGTTCAGGCCGGTGCTGCCGGAGTCGGTGCTGAGGAAGACACGGCAATTGGGGTCGGTTTTGAAGGCGTTGATTTCGGCGCGGCGGCGGCGTTGCGGCACGGTGCCGGTATGCCAGGCGTGGCCGATGTCGAGTTGCCGGCAGGCGTCGCGGACGAGTTCGAGCATCCGTTCCCACTCGGAGAAGACGATGACCTTGGTGGAGTCGTTGTCGCGACATTCTTCGAGCACTTTTTTCAACTCGCCGAGTTTCGGACAGACGCGGTCGTTCGGGTCGAGGATGTAATTGGTGTCGCAGGTCATGCGCATCATGGCGAGTTCGCGCATGAGTTTGTCCTGTTCCTGCTGGGTCAATGGCCGGCGCTTGGCGATGCTGACCAACCGGGCGACGGCGGCCTCGTGCTCGGCATACCGGCTTTTCTGTTCGTCGCTGAGCGGGACGAAGTGGTTGCGTTCGGTGCGTTCCGGCAATTCCGTTTCGACATCGGCTTTGCGGCGGCGGAGCATGAACGGCTTGATGCGGGCGTGGAGTTTGTCGAGGTTGCGGTAGCCGGCCGGTTTGCCGCGGTCGTCGAGTTCGTAATACTCGCGGTTGAACCGGAACAGCGGACCGAGCGCGGCGGGGTTGAGGAAATCAATCAGCGAGCGGATCTCGTCAATGCGGTTCTCGATGGGCGTGCCGGTGAGGATGAAGGCGTACCGGCTCTTGAGGCGTTTGATGACTTGGGCGGTCTGGGTGTTCCAGTTCTTGATGCGCTGGGCTTCGTCGAGCACGACGACGTCGGGCCGGAGCCGGGCGTTGACGTCGAGCGCGTCGCGGAGCATCTGTTCGTAGTTGACGATGGTGAAGAATGGCGCGGTCGCGGCGTGGTAGGCGTGCAGCCGTGCTTGCCGGTTGCCGAACACGAGTTGGTAGGGCAGCGTGGTGAACTTCTGGATTTGTTCTTCCCACTCGGTTTTCAACGAGGCCGGCGTGACAATGAGCGCGCGCTGCGCTTTGCCGAGCCGGTGGAGCAACGCGCACGCGGCGATGGCTTGGATCGTTTTGCCAAGTCCCATTTCGTCGGCGAGCAACGCGCGCTCGGTGAACGCGAGGTGCAACATCCCTTCGCGTTGGTACGGAAACAATGGCACGAGCGTCTCGTGCGGCGGCCATTCACCCGACTGGACTTTCGCCTCGTACTCGTGGCGCAACTGTTTGCGTTCCGCCGCCTGCCGGCGCAGTTCGAGCCACGGCGCGACCTCCTGCGAGATGCGCAAGTTCGGCACGTTGGCTTGCCGGAGCAGTTCCAGCGCGGTTTCCGGCTCGGCGTCGCAGGCCGCGCGCAACGGGGCCGGCAATGTTCCGCGTTCGACGCGCAACCGGTCGCGGTCGGCATCCGGCACGATGTCAATGCGCGGCGAGCCATTTTCTCGCGCCTGACGGAACAAGCGGCGATGCCGGGCTTCGAGGTGGAGCAACACGGCCTCGACGTGTTTGCAGGTGCCGAGGCCGTTGCTGCGGAAGTCCGGGCAGTCGCACGCGAACTGCCGGTCCGCAAGGTCGCGGATTTCGACGCTGTAGGTCATCCCGCTGGCGGATTTCACGCGAAAATTCGAGAAGATCGGGTGTGCCGCGTCGGTGTTGCTGACGAGCAACGCCTCAGTGTGCGCCCGCGACCGTCGCTTGTTGATTTCGTCCTGATCGGTTGTGCGCCAGTCGTGGACGGGCGGCACGGGGATGCCGGTTTTGGATTGACGTTTGGAACGTGGGTTCATGAAGGAACACCTTCTATCATCCATCATCCCGGTTCGCAAGCGACGCTTGCTGTGAATCTTGAGAATATCGGTCGTCGCGGTTTTTTGGCTGGCAGGGGGTGGCATTTTGATTAGAGTGGCGGCATGAACTGTGTGGGTATGCTCTCTTGCGTCAACTTGTGAAACCAGCCGCGTCAACGGAAGGACAACGCACGCTGGAAGGCGCGGCCCGGTCGTTTCTGGCCGAGTTGTTGATTGTGCCGGTGGGGATGATCACGACGATGGTCCTGACGCGGCAGCTCGGCGCGGACGGCTTCGGGCTGTACACGCTGGCGGCGTCACTGGTCGGCTGGCTCCAATGGACAATCGCGGCCATGTTCACGCGCGCGACGTACAAATGCGTCGGCGAAGTGTCGGACTGGCGGCCGGTGGGGACGGTGGTGGCGCGGCTGCACTTGTGTGTGAGCGCCGCGGTGGCGGTATTGCTGGTGGCGCTGGCCGGGCCGATTGCGGCGATGCTGGGCGAGCCGGTGCTGGCCGGGCACTTGCGGCTGTTCGCAATTGATATTCCGATCTTCAGCCTCGCGCACGCGCACCGCAGCGTCCTGGTCGGCACGGGCGGGTTCCGCCAGCGGGCCTGGCTGATTGCGGGACGGTGGATGGTGCGGTTGGTGTTGATTGTGTCGCTGGTCGGGTTGGCGGGATTCTCGATCAACGGCGCCATCATCGCCACTATCGGCACGTCGCTGGCGGAACTGGCGCTGGCTCGTCGCTTCATCAAGCTGTCGCTGTTTGGCCCGTCGGATTTCCCGTTGCGGCGGTTGTGGGAGGCGGGGGTGCCGCTGTTCTTGTGCGCGATGGCGCTGCGGTTCTTCGACAAGCTGGACCTGTTCATGTTGAAATCGCTGGGCGCGTCCGCCGCGCAGGCGGGCCTGTACGGCGTGGCGCAGACCCTGACGATGATGACGGGAATCTTCGCGATGTCGTTCTCGCCGCTGTTGCTTTCGACGCTGACGCGCCTCTTGCGCGATGGCCATCCGGAGCACGCCCGTTTGATGGCGCGCGATTCGATGCGGCTGCTGTTGCTGTTGCTGCCGCTGGCGGGGCTGACCGCGGGGGCGGCTGACGAGATGGTGCGGCTGGTGGCGGGGGCGAAATTCTCCGGGGCAGGCCCGCTGCTGGCGGTGTTGATCTTCGAGACGGTGGCGGCAACCTTGCTCGCAGTGGCCAACAGCGTCCTGACGGTGGGAGGAAAGGCGAAGTGGACGTTCTGGATTGCCGGGCCGCTGGTGCCGTTGGCGGCGCTGGGACACCTCGTGATGATTCCGCGCTTCGGCGCGCTCGGCGCGGCAACGGTGACGACCGTGTTGTCGGCGGCGGCAACGGCGGTGACGCTTGGCGCGGTCTGGCGGATGTGGCGCGTGGCGCCGCCACTGGCGTCGCTGGGACGCAGCGTATTGTTGTGCGCGGGCGCGTTTGCCGTGTCGGCGTTGTGGCCGACGCCCGGTGCGATGGTGGTGGTGAAACTGGTTGTTGTTTCTGCGTTGTGTCTGGGCGGGTATTTGGCGCTGGGCGAGTTCAGCAAACGGGAGATCGAACTGGCGTGGTCGCTGGTGCCGGGGCGGAAGAACTAGATGCTCCCGAACCTGATCATCATCGGCGGATTGAAATGCGGCACGAGCAGCCTGCATTTCTACTTGAGCCAGCATCCGCAGGTCTTCATGTCACGCAAAAAAGAACTGAACTTCTTCCTCGCCGACCGCGCCTGGAACAACGGCATCGCCTGGTACGAACAGCAATTCGCCAACGCCGGCGCGGCGCTGATTCGCGGAGAGTCCTCGCCGCACTATACCGGCGGCCCGCAGGATCCCGGCGTGCCGGAACGAATGCGCCGGACGCTGCCCGACGCGCGCCTGGTGTTTCTGGTGCGGGACCCCATCGAGCGGTTGGTGTCGCACTACATGATGTGGTTCGCCATACGCAAGGAGGATCGTCCATTCGAGGCGGCGCTCGCCGATCTGGCCAACAATCCATACGTCGGGCACAGCCGCTACGGCCAGCAACTGGAGACGTACCTGCGCCATTTCCCGCGCGAACAAATCCGCGTCATCGCGAGCGAGTCGCTGCGCGACCGCCGGCGCGAAACCTTGCGGGAACTCTTTGGCTGGTTGGGCGTGGATTCGACATTTTACTGCCGGCAGTTTGAACAGATGCGTTTCCGCGCCAGCGACCAGCGCCGCAAGAACCGG
This sequence comes from Verrucomicrobiota bacterium, assembly GCA_016871575.1. Taxonomy (GTDB): domain Bacteria; phylum Verrucomicrobiota; class Verrucomicrobiia; order Palsa-1439; family Palsa-1439; genus CAIKAP01. The sequence goes on along the minus strand of VHCW01000001.1, from coordinate 115,041 downwards.
CTCGGTTTGTGGCTGGCGCCGTTGACCTCGGCAGCGTTGTGGAAACGATTGCCGCCCTCGCTCGCCTGGCGCGTGGAAAAGCTGCCGTACTTCCCGTTCTCCAAACACGTCCCGCGCCCCGAAGTCAATCCCGCGCTCCGGCAGCGCCTCATGGACGTCTTCCGCGATGATGTGCGGCGGCTGCGCGAGTTGACCGGCCAACCTTTATCCCACTGGTGCGTCTGACATGACAACAACCTCCAGAACTCACGAGAGGCAATTTGCGCTGGCGCCGACCACCCTGCTGCGCCAGAATCCAACGCTGTGAAGTATTGGGAACAAGTCAGCACGGAATGGCAGCAGACGCAGCCGGATCAACTCTGGCGGGCGCACAGCGACGCGGTGAACCGGCAGTGGCTGGCGTCGTGGTGGCCGCAACGAAGCGTGAACCGCGCACTGAAGACCGACATGTTTGACGAGGCGGTCGGCGAAGGCGTGTTCGGGTTGTTGAAGTCGCGCGCCCGGTTCGCGGTGGGGATGGACATTGCGCTGGCGACGAAACCGAGCGTCGGCGCGGATGTGAGGCAGTTGCCGTTTGCTGAGGGCGTGTTCGATGTCATCGTCTCGAACTCGACTCTGGACCATTTCGAGACAGAGGAAGAGCTGGTCGCGAGCCTGCGCGAACTGCGCCGCGTCTTGCGGCCCGGCGGCGAACTGTTGTTGACGCTCGACAACGCGGCGAACCCGCTGGTGGCGATCCGCAACGTGATTCCGTTCCCGCTGCTCCATCGGCTCGGCTTGACGCCGTACCGGGTCGGCTTCACGTGTGGTCCGCGCCGGCTGCGCCGATTGCTGCACGAGGCGGGGTTCAAGGGCGTCGAAATGGCGGCACTGCTGCATTGCCCGCGCGTGTTCGCCGTGAAACGGGCGCGTGCCGTCCAACAGTCCGGCGATGCGGCACGACGCGAACAGTTCCTGAATGGTTTGATGAAGTGGGAGCGACTCGCGCGCTGGCCGACGCGGTGGTTGACGGGATATTTCGTCGCGGTGAGGACCCAATGAACCCGTTCGTCTCCGTAATCGTGGCCGTGTACAACGACACGGCGCGCCTGGCGCGTTGCCTGGCGGCGCTCGAAAAACAAACCTACTCCGCCGACCGCTACGAGGTGGTCGTCGTGGACAACAACTCGGATGTGCCGGTCACCTCGGCCATCGGGCCGTTCCCGCACGCGCGGTTCGAGCGCGAGCCAACCCCCGGCCATGCCTCGGCTTGCGCCACCGGTGTCAGACTCGCCCGCGGCGAGATTCTGGCATTCACGGATTCCGATTGCCTTCCCGAACCCGGCTGGCTTGCCGCCGGCGTTGCCTGTCTCTGCGGGACGCCGGGTTGTGGACTTGTCGGCGGGCAGGTTGAACTGTTTGCCGCCGACCCGCAGCACCCGACCGCCGCCGAACTGCTCAGCATCGCGACGCACATGAAACACGGGCATTTCATCGAGCAGAGCCACTGGGCGCTCTTCGTCAACATGTTCGTCGACCGGCGCGTCATGGAGAAAGCAGGCCCGATCAATCCGCGCGTGGATAACGGCGACATCGAGTGGAGCCACCGCATCCACGCTGCCGGCTACCGGCTCGCTTTCGCGCCCGACGCCGTGGTGCATCACCCGGCGCGGTCGCGGTTTCTCCAGCATTGCCATCGCACCATCCGCTTTGCGCTTCACTGGAAACAGCTCCGTCAAATCGGCGGTCTCGGACGCGGCGCGCGATTTTGGATCGGCCAACACTTGGTCTGGCCGTTGCGCGACATTTACCGTTGCCTGCTGTGCCACCCGAAGCTGACACCGCTGCAGAAGATCCAGACGACCTTCCTGGCCTGCCTGCTCATCCCGTTGCGCATCGTCGCAAGTTTTCTGGTCGGCGTCGGCCTGATCAGCGACCCGCGGAAGCATTACGCCTGAGCGCGGGCAGCTTCTGGCCACCGCTCAACTGCGGCTGCTCGCGCACGACCTGAAGCGTGCCGGCCTGCTGCCACACATCCGCCGCCAGCGCGCTGCCCGGCCGCCCGCGTCGCAAATGATCGAGGACCGCGCCAACAAACCTCGTCTCCTCGAAGTCCGGCACGTCGGGGCTGACGGCGATCACGAGCTTGTTCAACCCGCGTTCGTCTTGTGTTTGCCAGACCTGGCAACAGTCTGGCCGGCCGATGACGGCCTCGATGACGGCTTGCAGTTCCGCCGTCAGCAGCGTCATCCCTTCGATGGTCAGCTTCTCGTTGCTGCGGACGTGGGAGAGATGGAGATCGAAGCCGAGTTCACCGAACGGGCACCGGCAGGGCTTCGAGGTCAGTTCACCGCAATCGCCCAGTTCCGTGTTGAGCATGATCTTGCCGGTGTGCGGCGTCAACGCGGTGAACAACAGGCTGCCGTCCTGCTCGACCACGGCCAGACGGTCCCGGTAGAAGTGCATTTCGCCGGTAGAGCATTCGGGACAGGCCGCGGCGACCAGCCCGGCCTCGGTCGCGACGTAGCGCGGGAACACTTTCAGCCCGGCGCTCGCGATGAACCGCTGCCGAAGCTCGGTGAGCGGTTCGCCACCGGCAAACAGGACGCTGCCGCGAACATCCGCACCGGTTTCGAGTGCAGCCTGCGCGATGCGCACGGCGGAACTGCCAAACGTCCGCACGACGCCGGGACGGACGCTGGCAAGCCACGCGACGACTTGGTCGGCGTGGGCGAGGTCGGCAAACTCAGGACGCGGCCTGCCGATGAAACGCAATGCAAGCCGGGCTTCCAGCGTCATCGCGTCGGTCGGCGTCTGCGAGAACCATTTCGCCGGGGTGCGACCCAACTTGAGGTTCATCAGCAGATTATGGAGGCCGGCGATGCCGGGCGGGACGGGGAACCAGAGCGCGGTCGGCGCGTCGAGCACGCCGTGCATCTCGTAGAGCAACAGTTCGTGCGCGCTCTCCTCGGTGATGAACTCCCAATCGTAAGCGACGCGGGTGCTGTTGCCGCGACTGCCGCTGGTAGTGCCTTCGAGCCGGTGGCCGCCGAGGAACGGATTGTCGAAATCGCTCGCTCGCGTCTCGATGGTCAGGCCGCGCCGGCAGATCGGCGCGCGCGACTTGAATTCGTCCAGCGACAACTTCACACCGGCGTCGCGGAGTTGTTCGAGAGCCTTTTCGAGGCCGTGCGACCTGACGGAAGCCTCCAGGTCGCCCGCGCTGCAACCGGCCCAGAGCAGGAGTTGGCGGTACGGGTTGGACGGGACATCGTAGATGAGACGGCGAGCGTTTTCCAGGAAGCTGGTTTCGCGCTCAGCCATCTGCCGGCGGATGATGGCCACGGCCTGGTCACGGGTCAACGGCGTGCGGGCAAACTCCCGGAACCCGGCCGCCAAGTGCGCCAGTTGCCTGAGCCGTCCGAAGTTCATTTCATGGCGCTGACTTTGTCGAGGAAGCTCAGGTCGCGGTAGTTGGCCGGGATAGTCTTGATGTAGCCAAGCTGTTTCATCAACACGAGGATGTCGTCCATCGGTTTCTGGTTGCGGATGGCGTCAATGTTGGGCTGGTTGTTCTTGAGCGCGGCGCGGATGATCCGGCTGCTGATGCCGATGTAACGCGCCGCGATCTCGGCGGACTCATCGTGGTTTTCGCGCACAAACTTGACGCCGCGCGCAAAGGCGCAGACGACGGCCTCGACCAGCTTCGGGTCGCTTGTCGTCAGTGGCTTGGTCGTCGCCAGCGAACAGCCGGGCGCGTTCTTCCAGAGGTCGCCCGTGCGGCGGATGACTTTACCGACGCCGAGTTCCTCCATCATCGTCGCGTACGGCTCGACCATCGAGGCGGCATCGGCGCCCTGGCCGAAGAGCGCGATGATCGCGCCGTCGCCGGAAGGCTGCCGAAGCTGCTCCGCCTTTTCCCAGCCGAGGGACTTGATCAGCCCCATCGCGGTGAGGTCCTTGATGCCGCCGCGCAACGGCACCGCGACTTTCTTCACGGCATCCGGTGCGATGCCATTTCGCAACACGATTGCCGCTTCCTCAAACCCCGACCCGGCCAGCAACACCAGCGGCAGGCCTTCGAGTTCGGCTGCCGCCACGCGCGTCCACGGCATGACGGCGAACTGGCAATCGCCGCCGGAAAGTTTTTGCGGGACAAGCCACGCGGTGGCGACGATCTCGATCTGCGCGTCGAGAGCCTCGTCCTTCATGAAACCTTTTTCACAGGCGACGTATGCCGGCATCTGGCAGACTCCGCGCAACAACGATAATTTGATTTTCTTCATTGGCACACTGCTCTACCAAAAAGCATTACGAGTTGCAACCGCCGCACTGAATGCCCATCCTGCGCTGGCATGTGTGGCATCGCGGCTGGGCATCGGCTTGGGCGCGCGCTGGCCGACGCGGTGGTTGACCGGTTATTTCGTGGCGGTGAAGGCGCGCCGCGCTTGATTCGCGCGGTTTGTTCGCTACACTTCGGGCAATGACGATTACGAAGCAGCCAGAACCCGCGCAAAGGAGCGGTCATTTGCTCCAACGCGCGTGGCGGGTGTTGTGCCGTGAAGGCGCGCGTTCATTCTGGTTCAAACTCCTCCATGCGACCTGCTACCGGCGGTTTTCCCTATTGGAACGGTCATTGACAGAGCCGATTCCCGATATTGCACCGTCATTGCCGGTCACGATGGATTGGCTGACGGAGGTGACGGATTACTTTTCGCTTCAGACAACAGACGGCGAACCGCAACGCAAACACAATCAGCGTTGTCTGGGGGCGCGTGTGAATGGACGGCTGGTCGGCACGATGTGGGTCGCTGTATCGCACGCCTGGCTTCACAGTTTCAAACACGAACTGCCGTTGGCGATAGGCGAGGCGTACCTGTTTCAGGCTTACACCGATCCGGCGTTTCGCGGGCAAGCCATCGCGCCGGCCATGAGCGCGGAACTGTTGCGGCGGTTGCGAGAAGAGGGTTATCGGCGGGCCATCCGCATCACGTTGCCGGAGAATCAAGCGGCGCTACGCGCCCATGCCAAGGCGGGGTTCCGCAAGTGCGCGATCATTCGCCGCTTCAGACTCGGCCCATGGCAGATTGTCTGGCAACGGAAGCTCTGACACATGTGCGGCATCGCTGGCATCGCCTTCAACGACGCGTCGCGCGAAGCGGACGCGCCGACGTTGGCGCGCATGGTCGAGATCGTGCGGCATCGCGGCCCGGACAGCCAAGGGTTTCACAGCGCGCCCGGCATCGGCTTGGGCGTGTGCCGGCTCAGCATCATTGACACGCTCACCGGCGACCAGCCCATCGCCACCGAGGATGGCTCGGTCGTCGTCATTTGCAACGGCGAAATTTACAACTACGTCGAGTTGCGCGAGCAGTTGCTCGCGAAAGGCCACCGGTTCCGGTCGCACTCCGACGTGGAAGTCATCGTCCATCTCTACGAGGATGATCCGGACGGTTTCCTCGACAGGTTGCGCGGAATGTTCGCGTTCGCGCTCTGGGACGCCAAGCGCCGGCGATTGCTGCTGGTGCGGGACCGTCTCGGCATCAAGCCGCTGCATTACGCGGTGACACGCGAAGGGATTGTGTTCGGCTCGGAACTGAAAACCGTCCTCGCCTCCGGGCTGATTGCGCCGACGCGGGATGGGGCGACGATCAAGGAGTTGTTTGCGCTCGGGTTCGCGCGGGCGCCGCGCACGATGGTGGCGGACGTGCGCCGGTTGTTGCCGGGACACAGGCTCCGGTTTCAGGCGGGCGACGTGACGACGAAGCGTTACTGGGATGTCACGTTTCCGGATCGCGACGAGTATGACCGCTCCGTCAGCGCGGCTCAGTGGGCGGAGAGGTTGCGGGAGAAGCTGGCCGAATCCGTGCGTCTGCATCTGCGCAGCGACGTGCCGGTGGGGGCTTGGTTGAGCGGCGGAATTGATTCGAGCGCGGTGACGGCGTTGATGAGCCGGCAACTGCGGCAACCGATCCACACGTTCACGCTCGGCTTCGACAATCCGTCCGTGGACGAAGTGAAGCGGAACAAACTGTTGGATGAGTTTCCCGAATATCAACTGATCGGGCACCGGAGGGAGTGCCGGGAAGAACACGGGGAGTGCTTGCCGAAAGCCGTCTGGCACCGGGAACAATCGTTCGGATTGGGCGTGGACATTTCCCGTATGTTGATTTCGGAATTGGCCGCGCAACAGGTCAAGGTCGTGTTGACCGGCGAAGGGGCCGACGAACTGCTCGGCGGCTACCCGTGGTACCGGGCCGAGACGATTCTCAGGCCGCTGGCGGGGCTGCCTGAGCCGGTGCGACGGTGCGCGGCGCGCGGGTTGTCGGGCCGCTGGCCCGGCGCGGCGCGCATCCTGATGGCGCCGGCGGAGTTGAACCTGGAGCGGTTCATGACGTTGACCGGCTCGGCCAAGCGAACTGTGCCGCGCAACCTGCTGGCGGTTGACGGCGAAGAACCCGCGGAATTCGCGCGTCCCGATGGTTTCGACCGGTGGCATCGGTTCGCCCAGTTGCAGTACTGGGACATCAAATGGCGGCTCGCCGATTCGGTGATCCCGCACGTGGATCTTCCCTCGATGGCGTATTCGTTGGAGGCGCGCGTGCCGTTTCTCGATCACGTGTTTGTCGAGTTCGCCGCCACGATACCGCCCTGGGTGAAGCTGCGCTGGTTCCGGGAGAAACAAGTGCTCCGACAAGCGATGCGCGGCATCCTGCCGCCGGAGATTTGCCGGCGGGCGAAGTTCGGCCTGTCCGCGCCGACCGGCGACCTGTTGAGCGGGTCGCTGGCGGAAATGGCGGAATCGAACAACGGCTGGTTCAATCCCGACTGCGTTCGCGCCCTCATCGCGCAACACCGGCAGGGACAGGCCAACCACAGCCGCGCGCTGATGATCATCCGGACAACCCAGATCTGGGACGACTTGTTCCTGAAACGGTTCCCATGCGCTATCGCCTGAGAGAAATCCCCTTCCTCCTGCGAACGCCCGTCGGGCGGCTCCAATTCCGCAACGGGCTTCACTACCGGATGTGGCCGGTCTTGTCGCGACTGGCCATCCTGCACCGGCGAACGCTGGCGCGTCGCACGCGGGTGGTGGCCGTCGTCGGCAGCTTCGGCAAATCCACCACCACGCGCGCGGTTGCCGCGGCGCTCGGCGTTCGCGTGATTCCGCGTTTTTCCTACAACCATTTCAGCGGAATCGCGCGCGCCGTCCTGCGCACCCGGCCGGGGCAACGCCACGCCGTGATCGAAGTCGGAATTGACAACACCGGCCAAATGGCGCCGTACGCCCGCGTCGTTCGCCCGGACATCGTGGTGGTCACCTGCATCGGCAGCGAACATCACCGCTCCCTTGGCAGCCTCGAAGTGACCCGGCACGAGAAAGCCGACATGGTGCGCGCCCTGCCGGAAACCGGCATCGCCGTCCTCAACGGCGACGACCCGAACGTGCTGTGGATGAAGTCCCAGACGCGCGCGAGAATTGTGACCTTCGGTTTTGCCGAGACGAACGATGTCCGGGCGACCGACATCCGCCTTGACTGGCCGCGCGGCACACGGTTCGCGCTGTGCGCTGGAGGCGAACGGCGGGAGATGACCGTGCCGTTGTTTGGGCAACACATGCTGTTGACGGCGCTGGCCGCCGTGGCAGTGGCGCGCGCGGAAGGATTGTCGTGGGAGAGAATCATTCCGCCGCTCGATGCATTGCCCCCGGTGTCGGGACGCATGGAACTGCTCACGCTGCCCAACGGCGCATGGATTCTCTGCGACGACCGCAAATCCGCGCTGGAAACGATTCATGCGGCGTTGGACGTGCTGGCACAGATACCGGCGCGACGCCGCCTCATCGCGCTCGGCGAGGTCACGGAACCAGACGGCAGCCAAGGCCCCATCTACCGGCAAATTGGCGAGCGGCTCGCCGGGATTGTCAGCCTGGCCGTCGCCATTACAACCGACAAGAGCCGTCGCAGCTATGCCGCCGGAGCCGAACGGGCCGGAATGGATCGCGCGGCGATTGTGGGCACGGACGGCAGCGTTCTGCGCGCCACCGAATTATTGCGCGACAAGTTGCAGCCCGGCGACGTATTGCTGATCAAGGGACGATCTGACCAGCGACTGCAACGAATCGCCCTGGGATTGAGAGGACACAACGTCCGCTGTGATATTCGGTCCTGCAAAATCAAGTCCATGCCCTGCGAGCGATGCCCGATGCTCGAACGCGGCTGGAAAGGACGACAGCCCATCACCTGATGCCGGCCAGTGCCCCGTCAAACCACCTGCAAAGGGTAGTTCGTAGTAAGCCACATAGCGAAGCGAAGTGGCGTTGCATCCAAACGACCCGCACTCCGTCCCAAAACGGCGCGGGACTCCGTGCGGTACTACAAACACACTCTTCCATTGCAGTTTGACGGATCATCAAGTGGAGGGACGCCCATCTTGTTTTGGGCAAAGAGCCGGCGGAATTGGTCCGCCGTGACGGACGACGGTTGCCCCTTTCGCGCTGCGGCGCATGATTGTTTCCTTGCGTGGCGGGCGCAATGAAATATTCTGCAAACAACACACATGACGTGGCGACAAGGCACATCCTATTTGCGGTTTCTGGCAGGGCTGCGGCAGTTCCTGAATTCACCGGTTTCATTTGAACAAGCGCGCGCCGCCCTGGCGCACGCGCTCCAACACCGGGAGGAGAACTTCCTCCAGATGCTCCGGCAATGTGTTTATGCGAATCCCGCCAGCCCGTACCTGCCGCTTCTGCGTCGGGCAGGCTGCGCCTACGAGGACATCGCCGACGGCGTGCGACGCGAGGGGCTGGAGAAGTTTCTGGCGCGCCTGAAAACCGCGGGCGTCTGGGTGTCGTTCGACGAGTTCAAGTCCGCCCAACAGGATTTCAACAATTACGCCCTCTCGGCCACGTGCGAGGTTTCGTCCGGCGGCAGTTCGGGTCAAACAGCCCGAAGCCACTTGGACTTGGATTACCTGGAGTTTCGCAGTTACTACGATCATTTGTTCTTCCAGATGCTGGATTTGTATCGCGGGCCGTACATGTCCACGACGCAACTCACGCTTGACGGGACATCGCCGTAGGGGTCTTGCGGTTCGAGTCCGTCGCGGGGCTGGGTGACGCCGACCATCGCGGAGAGATGTCCGCCGGCGGAGCCGCCGATGACACCGATGTGAGCGGCATCAAGTTGATAGCGGTCAGCATTGGCCCGGAGCCAGCGGACGGCGGTCTTGCAGTCGTGGAGGTTCTGCGGCCAGGCGAGCAGGCGATTGTCTTTCGGGCCGAGCCGGTAGTTGATGCTGAGCGCGGCGTAGCCGTTCGACGCGAGCGTGCCGCCGATGTTGAGTTCGCGCGCGGCGGCCTTGTCGCCGCCGGTCCAGCCGCCGCCGTGGATGATGACGACGGCGGGGATGCGCCGGCCCGCGGGAATCTTGGCGGGAAGATAGAGGTCGGCCTTCTCGTTGCGGTCGGGGCCGAGGTAGGGGATGTCGCGTTCAAGGCGTACATCGGGTGGCAACGCCGGCGCGGCAGCAAGCAAAATGAACAAGGCAGCGATAAGTGTCATGGCGCCATGCTAAATGCTGATTGGTCTCACGGCAAGCGCGCAACTGAACAGAGAGCGCGGTGTTAGCGTCTATAGAAACCAGAGAGGAACTTGAAAATGAAATCCAGTTTGATTTTGTTGGCAGTGGCCATGGCGCTCGCCGGTTGCGAGACGCCGAGCGGACGGCCGGACCGCACGGCGACGGGCGCGTTGTTGGGCGGCGCGCTGGGCGCGGCGACGGGCGCCATCATCGGCGGCACGGGAAACCGGGCCGGTGCCGGCGCGGCCATCGGCGGCGCTCTCGGCGCGGTGACGGGCGGCATCATCGGGCACGCGATGGACCAACAGCAACGCGAACGTTTGCACCGTCAGTCGCCGGGAACTTTGGCGCGAGTTGATCAGCGTCAACCGCTTGGGTTGGCCGATATCAAGGCGCTGGCCAAGGCCGGCATCAGCGAGGAGGTCATCATCAGCCAGATTCGCGCCTCGCGCACCGTGTATCGGTTGACGACCGCTGAGATCATCGAACTGCGCGACGCCGGCGTGAGCAACCGGGTGATTGATTTCATGATCAACACGCCGAATGCCGCCAACCTGCCGTTGCCGGCGACCGTCGAACAACCGACTGCCGTCACCGTGACAGAACCGCCGCCACCGCCGCCGCCGCTCCAAGAGGAAGTCATCGCGCGGCCGCGACGGGGTTACGTCTGGATTCCCGGCGCGTGGACGTGGTACGGCGGGCGTTGGGTCTGGGTGAGCGGACGCTGGGCGTTGCCGCCGCACCGGCGCGCCGTCTGGGTGCCGGGCCGCTACGAACGGCGCGGCGGCACCGTGGTCTGGTTCTCCGGCCACTGGCGGTGAACTACTCGGACCGTTTCGCGCCGCGTTTCCAAAGCTGAATCGCAACGTCGTTACGTTGCGGTGTCCCGGTATTACTCCGGCCATCGGAGACATATCTCTCCATCAGCTTCGTCAGCCGCTGGACGGTCTCCTTGTCGGCGGCTTGAAGGTTCTTCTGCTCGCCGATGTCGTTGGCCATGTTGTAAAGCTGGGCGGGCGCGCCATCGCCGCCTTTGCTCCAGCCACCGGAGCCGGTGCCGAGGATGAGCTTCGTGTTGCCCTGCCGGATTGAGAACATCCCGTTGATGGAATGATGCACGACGGCCTCGCGCACGGGTCGGCCTTCGCCTTTCAACAACGGCAGGATGCTGACGCTGTCTTCGCCGGCGTTGTCGGGCAACTTCGTGCCGAGAATGTCAGCGGCAGTCGCCATGAGGTCGGTCAGGCAAGTGAGTTGGGCGCAGGTCGCGCCGGGTTTGGCGACGCCGGGCCAGCGGATCATGAACGGGATGCGGTGGCCGCCGTCCCAGATGTCGGACTTGTAGCCGCGAAACTGCGCGCTGGGGTAATGGCCTTGTCGCTCCAGCTTGTCAACGCCGGCGGCGGGCGCCGAGCAACCGTTGTCGCTGGTAAAAATGAGCAACGTGTTGCCGGCGATGCCGGCCTTGTCGAGCGCGGCCACGATTTCGCCGAGCGCCCAGTCGGTTTCCATCACGAAATCGCCGTATTTGCCGAGGCCGCTTTTGCCATCCCACGCCGGCGACGGGACGATGGGTGTGTGCGGCGAGTTGAGGGCGAAATAGAGGAAGAACGGTTTGCCTGTCTTGGCGCGCGCGGCGATATAGTCGGCGGCGTGACGGGTCAGTTTCGGAAGCATGTCCACCGGCTCGACGATTTCCGTGACGCGATCATCCTGGAAAACGGATTTCATCATCCGCGCGTGATGGAATCCGTAGAAATGATTGAACCCGCGCGTCAACGGCCCGTCAGCCGTGCGCGCTCCGAGGGGCGCGCCCTGATTTTTCCGGCTGGGAGCGTCAACGGTAAAACCGAGGTGCCACTTGCCGATGCAAGCGGTGTGATACCCGTGCCGCTGGAGCAACGCCGGCACCGTGAACCGCTCAGCGGCAATCAACGGCTCCACATAATCGCTGAGCACGCCGCTTTGGAGGCGCGTGCGCCACGCGTAACGGCCGGTGAGGACGCCGTAGCGGGTCGGCGTGCAGACCGATGAACCGCTGTGGGCGTCGGTGAACGTGATGCCTTGCGCGGCGAGTTTGTCGGCGTTGGGCGTGGCGATCTTGCCGCGCTGCGGATTCAGGCAATGCACGTCGCCATAACCGAGATCGTCGGCGATGACATAGACGATGTTGGGTTGCGCTGCGAGGTTGGCGACCAGTAAGAGGAGGGATGCAAGAATCAGTTTCATTGTGCGGAGTATAACACCAGAACGGCGATTCCGTTGCAACCCATTCCCTGCTATGATGCGGGGCGATGCGAACCATTTTTCTTGTCGGCCCGACAGCCGTTGGCAAGAGCGCGGTCGCCCTCGAACTGGCGGAGCGGCTCGGCGCGGACATTGTTTCCGCGGACTCGATGCAGGTGTATCGCGGCCTCGACATCGGCACCGCCAAACCGACGCCGTCAGAACAAAAGCGCGTGCGTCACCATTTGATTGACGTGTGCAACGTGGATGAAGTGTTCGACGTGAAACGATTTGTCGAGATGGCGCAGACCGCCATTGGAAGCTGCGAGACCGCGCTGGTGGTCGGCGGGACGGGGATGTACGTCCGCGCGTTGCGTCAGGGATTATTCGAGGGACCGGCGCGTGATGAGGCGTTGCGGGCGCGGCTCGAAGCGATGAGTGCGGCGGAGTTGTTCGCCGAGTTGGAACGGCTCGATCCGAAGACGGCGGCGCGGATTGACCGTTGCAACCCGCGCCGGCTCGTACGGGCGCTCGAAGTGTTTCACGCGACCGGCAAACCGATCAGCGAGTTGCAGACGCAATGGGGGCGCGGCGCTGAGGTTTACCCGCCTTCGGCGGCCTCAGAGGCGATTAGTGCCGCTCCCACTTTCGGATTGATGCGGGAGCGTGCCGACCTCGTGGCGCGGATCGAGCGGCGGATTGATGCGCAGATTGCAACCGGCTGGCTTGATGAAACCCGTCAACTCCTCGCCCGTCAACCCGTCGGGTGTTGTGTAACAGCTATTACACAACACCCGACGGCATGGCAGGCAGCGGGGTACCGGGAATTGGAGGCGCATTTGCGGGGCGAGTTGACGCTGGCGGAAGCCGTCGCGCTGATCAAAGCGCGCACGCGGCAGTTGGCAAAGCGACAAATGACTTGGTTTCGGCGCGAGCCGGGGGTACGGTGGGTGGCGGTGGCGGCGGATGAACCGCCGCAGAGAACTGCGGAGCGACTTTTGGAGGAACTGACGACACGTTGAAGATGCACGATATGCAGGCGGCGCTGCAAGAGCGCGCCGTGTTGGTTGGTCTGGAGCGGTCGGGACACGACCGCTGGGCGTTGCAGGATTCGCTCGACGAACTTCGTGAACTGGCTCGCACCGCCGGCGTTGACGTCATCGAGGTCATCACCCAGAAACGCGACAAGCCCGATGCCGCCACGTTCATCGGCAGCGGCAAGGCCGGGGAAATCGCCGTTTTCTGCAAGGACAAGTCCGCCAACCTCGTGATCTTCGACGACGATCTCTCCCCGGCGCAAGGGCGGAACCTCGGCGAGGCGTTCGGCGAGACAATCAAGGTGCTCGACCGCACGGAACTGATTCTCGACATCTTCGCGCAACGCGCCCGGACCCGCGAAGGCAAACTGCAAGTCGAGTTGGCGCAGCTCGAATACATGCTGCCGCGATTGACGGGTTTGTGGACGCACCTCTCCCGCCAGCGCGCCGGCGCCGGTGCGCGCGGCCCCGGCGAAATGCAGCTCGAAGTGGACCGCCGTCGGGTCATGGAAAAGATCACGCGGTTGAAACGCGATTTGGAGGAGGTCCGCAAGAACCGGCGAATCGAGCGCGGCGGCCGGCAGCGGTTGCACTGGCCGGTCGTGTCGTTGATCGGCTACACGAACACCGGCAAGAGCACGCTGTTGAATGCATTGACGGGCGCCAACGTGCTGGCGGAGGACAAGCTCTTCGCGACGCTCGACCCGACGACGCGCAAGGTGCGGTTGCCGAACAACCAGAACATCCTGCTCAGCGACACGGTCGGTTTTTTGCGCAAGCTGCCGCACGGGTTGGTTGAGTCGTTCAAAGCGACGCTCGAAGAGGTGGCGGAAGCGGACCTGTTGTTGCACGTGGTGGACGTGAGCCATCCGCAGGCGCGGGAGCAGATCAAGGCGGTCGAGGTCGTGCTGGAGGAGATTCACGCGCACGGCAAACCGACCGTGCTCGCGTTGAACAAGCGTGACAAACTTGAAGGCAAGGCAGAAGTGCTGGAGCATTTCCTGCGCGAGTATCCGCGCGCCGTGCCGGTCTCAGCAAAGAGCGGCGAGAACCTCGGCGAACTGCTCGACGAGATCGCCAACTGCCTGGCGTCCCGACGCGTGAACGTGACGCTCTCGATTCCGCATCACCGGGCGAAGACGATTGCGCTGGTGTACCAGAGCGGCTACGTCACTGCCCGCAAAGACGCGGACGGCAAGGTCGTGTTGCAGGCGCAGATTCCCAAGGTCTTGGCCGGCGAACTGACGCCGTTTGTCGTGGAAATGGAGGAGAAATGACGGGGATAGGTTGTTGTCGCATCGATCCTACCAACCGAACCTTCGAATCGCGTCAAGGAAAGAGCCGATTTCTGTTTGCCAGAATTTCCGGTCGAGGAAGACCTCCTCTTTTCTGATAAGCACGTCCGCAAGTGCGCTGGCCAAAGCTGTCTTGTATTTCGACAAATCAATAGAGAACTCCTCCTTCAAGCTGTCTCCGAGCGATTTGCGGGATGGCGTTGCCATTCTCGCTGAAAACGTCGCCATGCTCACGTCTGAAAGCAACCCGACGGACTGAAGAGCAGCAAGCTGAATCCACGGAGGGAAAGCGCTCTCAAAGTCGAAGTGAAATTGAAATGTGTGGTCTTTGCTGACAATGTTTTTGCAAATCAAGTCGTCAAAGCGCGATTGGGTGCGAGCATCGCAATCTCCTTGGATAAACAATTCATAGCCTTGCTTTCGCAATCGCTGGGTAAACAGACGGAGCTTGGCGTATTTGCGATTCGGTAGTCCTTCATAGGTGTCAACATGCAAGTCTTTGAACCAAGTGAAACGTACAACTCGCAGTTTCTCAAGAAACAGTTTCTCAGACTGACCTTCAACGAGAATTAGTGTCCTCTTGATACAAAACAGTCCCGCTTTGCTAAGTTCTCCCGCAAATCTGTCCAAGTGTTCTCGCAATCTCACGGTCAAACTGAAAAATCCGATGCGGTATTCGGTTGTCCCAAGCCAGCCAATAAATTCCTTGTTCATCATCCCACCCAAATACCACTCTGCCTCAATCACGTATTGCGTCAGGTGGTAGGCCGCATCAATGTAGCCTTGCCGCTGCGTCCGAGAGAGCGCGCACGCCGATGTGAATGTACACTGAACGAAATTCTGGAGAGTTTCTAGGGCAGGACCACAACGGATATCTTGCAGCTTGCCCGGTCTATACGGGTCTTGCTTGGTAAAATGACAGTGTTCGTGGCGGGGACACTTAGCACCACAATCTGTAAAACCAATCCAGTTGTTCATAAACAACTGTGCAAGCTGTTCAGTATTATAGTGACCGGAGAGTGCCATCGAGCCGCCATTCGGTGACAACAACTCTAAACCATCTGCATCAAAGAGAGTCTGTGGCGCTTCCATACTGTTTCAGGATATTGCTCAAAATGTAGTCTGCCGAGTCTGTATAAAGCGGATCACGAAAATGACGTTCAATGGCGACTTCTACATCGTAAGGGAAGACACCGAGTGCTTTCACCTCAAAAACCATCTGTCGCAAAACGTTTTTCCACGGAGTGCCGTGCGGCTTGCCTGCAAAACCGGATTCACGAAATACTCTTGCGTGTGCTAGTTCGTGGATCAGCGTAAGAAGAAAACGGTACTTGTTGTTGTCGGCATTCAGCGTGATAATCACTTGGCCGGTACGACGGTTGTGTCTGCAATCACCCCGTTTAGTTTTTCGCGTCGAGACGATCAAACATTCCACGCCATAATCCCCAATCCACTTGTCAATCAGCGGAACACACTCCGGGGGAAGATAATCGCAAAGTTCGCCGGTTCTACTCACGATTCAAATGTGATAACATCTCCGATATCGAAATCGTCCTTATCCAAATCAGCAATCGTCAGCCCAACATTCTCTCCCATTAGCGCCTCCTTGAGGATTTTCCGGAATCCCTCAATTCCAGTAATTCTTATGGGTTTCGTTTCGCCATTCGCTTTCTTGAGGAAAGCTGCCGCCCCCGCCCTGACTGCTCCCTTGATGACCGTCCCGGTGACAACAGCGCCATGTCCGCTGATCCAGAAAATATCCTCGACTTTGAAATCGAAGAACGGCTTTCGCTCTGACTG
This sequence comes from Verrucomicrobiota bacterium, assembly GCA_016871575.1. Taxonomy (GTDB): domain Bacteria; phylum Verrucomicrobiota; class Verrucomicrobiia; order Palsa-1439; family Palsa-1439; genus CAIKAP01. Next base: position 99,122 of record VHCW01000001.1, on the reverse strand, counting down.
TGGATGTAAAGGATTCATTTCATCCGAAAGATTATCAAATCAACGAGTCCGTATGCAATCACGGAAAAATATTTGCTCGACACTCCGGAACTGGTCGGTCATCGTTATTGAGTGATGAGCCTACTGAATTTTCTTCGAAGGTGCGGCCTGCGAACGCGGGCAGGCTCACGGCGTGCGCCTAGCGTAGTTAAGGATACGGAACGAAGGCGACACAATAAAAATGAATAGCGACAGTCCACGCTCACAAATCGGCGAGGCTCGGCCGGAATTTCGTTACATGATCCGCGACATGCCGGCAGACGACCGTCCGCGCGAACGACTCGCACGACTCGGTGCCGAGATGCTGGGTGACGCGGAGTTGCTTGCGATTCTGCTGCGCACCGGCACGAAGGGAATGTCGGCGGTACAGGTCGCGCAGGAACTCATCAAGACGTTCCGCACACTGGACGGGCTGGCGCGCGCGCCGCTGGAAGAAATCGCGAAGATCAAAGGCGTCGGCAAGACCAAAGCCATTCAACTGAAGGCCGCATTCATGCTGGCGCGTCATCTCCGCGCGCGCGCCCACGAACGCCAGCCGATCATCACGACGCCCGCCGACGCAGCGGAACTGGTGCGCGAGGAAATGCGGCTGCTCGACCGCGAATCGTTCCGCGTCATTCTCCTCAACACCAAGAATGCTTTTATCAAGACCTGCGCCGTGTCGCTCGGCTCGCTCAACGCGAGCATTGTCGAGCCGCGCGAGGTCTTCAAGGACGCCATCACTGCTTCCGCCGCCGGCGTGATCCTTGCGCACAACCATCCCAGCGGCGACCCGACGCCGAGCAGCGAAGACATCGCCATCACCAAACGCCTCGTCAAAGCCGGCGAGTTACTCGGCATCAACGTCCACGACCACATTATTTTGGGCCGTCGCACCGAAGGGCGGGACTGCGATTATGTGAGCCTTCGGGAGATTGGGTTGTTGTGATTCGAAAGTATTTGGAGTTCGTCCGGTTCTCTCACACGGTGTTCGCGCTGCCGTTTGCTTTGGCGAGCATGGTCGTGGCGGCGCGGGGGTGGCCGGGGTGGCGATTGTTTCTGTTGATTTTGGCGGCGATGGTTTGCGCGCGGACGGCGGCGATGGGATTCAACCGGATCGTGGACCGGAAGTTCGACGCGCTGAATCCGCGGACGGCGGGACGACATTTGCCGGCGGGGAAAATCAGCAAATTGGAGGGGTGGGTTTTGGTGTGGAGTAGTGGAGCGTTGTTTGTAGCTGTTTGCTACTTCATCAATCGGATTTGTTTTGTGTTGTCGCCAGTGGCGTTGGTGATTGTTTTCTTTTACTCGCTGACGAAACGGTTCACGGATTTCTCGCATTTCTTTTTAGGATTGGCGCTGGCAGTCGCGCCGGTGGGAGCTTGGCTGGCGGTCACCGGTCACTTCGATTGGCCGCCGGTGGTGTTGGGCTTGGCAGTGGTGTTCTGGCTGGTCGGGTTCGACATCATATACGCGACGCAGGATTATGAAGCGGACAAGGCGCTGGGACTGCGCTCATTGCCGGTGCGGTTGGGAATCGCGGAGAGCCTGCGGTTTGCACGATGGGCGCATGCCGTGATGGCATTGACGCTGGCGGGGTTTGGTTGGGTGGCAGGATTGGGATGGGTGTATTACGCCGGGTTGGCAATTATCGCAGTGTGTTTGGCGGCACAACACGTGTTGGCGCGGAAACAGGACGCGGTAAGTTTGAATGCGGCGTTTTTCCGGATGAATGCGATCATCAGCGTCGTTTTTTTGGCGGCGGTGGTCGTGGATGTGGCGCTCAGAATTTGAACTGTGTGTCGAGCGCGAGGCGCAGCATATTTTCGCCGGGAATGCCCTGTTGGTTGTGGGAGTTGGCGTTGGGGCGGTTGCTGATTTTCTCGACGATGAACGAGGTAAATACGACCTGCCACCAGTCCTGCAGATTGTAGGTGGCGCGAATAACATGGCCTTTGCGGTCGGTGCCGCCGCAGCCGCACTCGGAATCCGCAATCGCATCCCACGTGGCATCGGCTTCGAGGTGTTTGTACTGGTAAGCAACCTGCCATTGGCCTTTTTTCTTGGCCTGTCCGAAGGCGAGTTGAACGCTCCAACCGTCGGTTTGATCCGGTGAATCGGGAACGTTCTTGTAGGCGCTTGCGAGGTTCTTGAGATATTCGCCGCCAAGGGTCAGCATGACCGGGGTGCCGAGAAACGGCTTGTCCGCAAGCGTCCACGCGGCTTCGGCGCGGGCGTAAGCGACGTGGAAGTCAGCGAAGTAGTTGGTGACGCCGGGGGCGCTGACGACGGTGGCGTTGCCAAGGGTGAATGAGTCGCCGACCTTGTAGTTGGTATTGGCGAGGTTGTGGGTAAAGAGGTAGCCGCCGGCGGCGGTGAGTTTGAGGCGGGACGTTTTCAATTCGGCGCCCGCTTCGAGGTCGAAGATGTAAATGTCGTCGGAGTCGGAGGCAAACTCCTTGACGGCAAACTGTCCGAAATTGGCAAAGAGACGATGTTGCTTGTTGTCGCCGAATGTCAGGGAAAGCTGTTCGCCAACACCTTCCGGGGTGACATCAATGTCATAGACCATCGGCGAATTAAATTGCGGCTGCCAGATCGGATTGTTCATTTTGCCGGCCGTCACGCGGATCCAGTCGTGGTCTGGCAGTTGGAGGGTGACGTAGGCGGCGTCAATGTGGATCGGTTTCTTGCGGAAGGTGTCGGTGAACGTCTGGAAGTTTGCGCCGGGATAGCCTTCGCCGGAACCGAGACGGGCGCCGACGGTGGCCCAGTCGGTGAGTTTCCAGTCCACGCCCAGCCGCAGGCGGACGCGGAACCGGAGGCGGTCGCTTTTCTGAAGGCTTTCCTCGTAGGAGATGTTATCCACACGCAATCGGAGGTCGCCGTAGAAGGTCATGCGGTCAACCCAGGAACCGGTTTTGATCTTGTTATGTTCTTCGATGCTGCGCGCCAAGTCTTCGTCCAGCTTGGCTTTGACTTCCTGCACGTCCTGAGACGTGATCAATCCCTTGCGCAGGAGCAAATCCAAGACTGCCTGGTTTCCCTGGGCGTGAACGGATGCCGCAAGAAATGCACCAGCCAGGAAGGAAACTGTCTTGTTGACTTTCATGGCCGCACTGTAGAGTGGCGGCGCGCGGTCGGGCAATGACAAAAAGGCAATTTCAGCCCAATCGCTCCTTGGGGCGCAGGACGCGAATTTTCAGGTCGGTGCTGGAGGTGTAGTAGGCTTTCACGTCTTCCAACGACATGAGAATCCACGGCGCGCTGAGGGAGATGCCGTTCTTGGTGAACACGATGTCATCGGCGACATAAACACACGAATGGATGGAGCCGCCGGAAGGCAGCGTGAACAGCAGGATGTCGCCCAGCCGTGGCGTCCCGACGATTTCGTAATAGTTTTCCAGAAACCCCTTGGTCGCTCCCTCGACTGTTGCAAAGCTGTCGTCGAACGTTGATCGGAAAAAATTGAGCGAACTCCAGTGGCAGTTCAAGGGCGCGGCGACCGGAACCATCACGGGGTTCGGATAGGTGTAAAGGTGGATCCGCACAAACCGCGGCAACAGGTGCGCGATGTCAATGCTGGTGCCTCCGGGCAAGCGCGCCAACGATTCCAGCATCGGCTCGATATCCTTGGAGCGTCCCCCGATGCTCCAGTACGAAGTCAATGCAGTGATATCAGAGTCCCGTGTCACACTCAATCGCACGCGCAACGCTGCCCGGCGCGACAACACTTTCAATAGACGTCTCCGCTCCTCATCATCCGGCAACTTCGGAAACACCATGTTCCGGTCGGCAAACGCCAGCGACGTGCCTTGGCGGTACAAATAGTGGCGCACCAGCCGCACCGTTTCGGGGCGCAGATCGGTCGCTCCAAACCATTCGTCCACCTTGTCGCTGTGGAACCGGTACGCATTGGCCTGCGCAAAATTCTCTTCACATTCCGCCAAGTACCCATAGAGCCGGGCGCGCGCTTCCGGGGTCAGCCCGAAGACAACCGCCGGTGACGGCTTGAAAACAACGCCTTGCACTGATTGCTCCCAGAGTCCATCGGCGCGCTGTTGGGCTGTCATGCCGATGCTTTCCAGGTATTGTTCCACGTTGGGGCGTGATTGGCCCTTGAAAAACCACCGGGATTCCGCGGCAACCGTTTCGCTCAGGTCCATATACTCATCGGGTGGTTCCAGGATGATGCGGGTGTAGTCCAAATCGCCCCACGGACCCGGCTGGCAGCGGCCTGTCAGCTTGATGTTGCTCCCATAATAGCCGTTGGTCCCGTTCTTCTTCGGAGTTGCCGGGCGCGATTGAACCCACAACATCCCGACCAGCACCCACGGCACAACAGCCAAAAACCACAGCAACACCAACACGCGACGTGTCAGGTGCACTGTGGCGGCCTTCTGTTCTGCCACCCTTCCTGAGGGTTTGACTTCTGATGCCATCATGAGCTTCAGTTTCTAAAGCAGGCGCAACATGCAGACTTTGACGACGGATGTCAATCCATCACTTCAAGTCTGAGAGACTTGCTGGTGCGCACGCGCTGCCGTGTAGCCGCATCAGCCGCCCGGCATACAGCTATTTCTTTGCGGGGGGTGTCAGAATTTCCGGTATGTCTTCCGCAGATACTTCGTGATCTCCGGCTGCCCGGCGATGCTGATGTTCCAGCGGTTCATGCCGTCCCAGAAAAACTTCTTGCCGCAACGGACCGCGACGTTGCCGAGCAACGACGTCTCCGTCAGCAGCGCGGCGTAATTGAAGTTCGAGCCGCACATCGGGCCGCCTTTGCAGGCCGCGATCCATTCCTTGTGCGGGCAGGCGCCGGGGACGCGGGGAATTGTCTTGGGGGGACGTTGGAAATCTTTCATCCGCGACTCGGGAATCAGGCGCGGACTGTTGCAGTAATCGGTCGTGTCCATGATCGTCCCTTTCTCACCGATGATGAGCTGGCCTGACTTGGACATCTTGCGGTCCGCTTCCAACTCTTTCGGGCGCGGCGCCGGCGATTTGGTTCCGTCGTACCATTTCATTGTCACCGGCGGCATGTTGCCGCGCGCGCCAAACTGGAAGGTGATGATCGAGCCGGCAGGGGCAGTCTCTTCGTTGCCGCCGTCCACCTCGGCCTCGACGCTGAGGGGCGCCGTCAAATCCAATCCCCAGAACGACGCGTCCATCGTGTGGCAGGCCATGTCACCAATCGCGCCGCAGCCGAAATCCCACCAGCCGCGCCATTTGAACGGCACGTAGCAACCATTGTAGGGACGCTGGGGAGCGACGCCGAGCCAGAGGTTCCAGTCCAACGTTTCCGGAACCGGTTCATCGGTGGCGGGGCGTTGAATGTTTTGCGGCCAGATGGGGCGGTTCGTCCAGATGTGGACTTCGCGCACCTTGCCGATCGCGCCGGCTTGAATCCATTCCTTCACCAGGCGGATGCCTTCGCCGGCGTGACCCTGATTGCCCATCTGGGTAACGACGCCGTATTGGCGGGCGGCTTCGGCCATCCTCCGGCATTCCCACACGGTGTGCGCCATCGGCTTCTGCACATAAACGTGTTTGCCCATTTCCATCGCCAGCATCGCCTGCGGGTAATGCATGTGGTCGGGCGTCGAAATCGTCACCGCATCAATCTTGTCGCCCATCTCGCGCAACATCTTGCGGTAATCCTTGAACTTCGGCACATCGGGGTGTTTCTCGAAGGTTTTCTTGGCGCGGTCCCAATCCACGTCGCACAGCGCGACGATTTCTTCGCTGGTGGAATTGTCAATGTCGCTGGTGCCCTTGCCGCCGCAGCCGATGGCCGCGATCCGCAATTTGCGGTCGGGCGGACAAAACCGTTTCCGCCGGGATTGAATGCGCTCGCCGAATGCGGGAGCCTGGGCCAGCGCCACGCCGGCGGCGGCCAGCCCGGCGCTCTTCAAGAATTGACGACGATCCATGCCGACTGTGATCATAATATGAGGTTCCTTTCGTAGTTGCGTGATGCGGCGTGTTGTACGACAGCCGCCGCGCCGCCGCAAGTCCAATTCAATGGAAACACAGAAGTTGTTCATTTTGCATATTGGTGTTGACAGCCAATAGCCGCCTCGCTACAGAAACCGCCATGCAGAAACTCTTGGAGAACAAGGTCGCCGTCGTCACCGGCGGCGGACGCGGCATCGGCGAAGCCATCGCACGGCGGCTCGCCGGCGAAGGCGCGTCCATTGCGGTTTGCGACGTGATGCTGGAGAACGCCCAGAGGGTGGCCGACGGTCTGGTTGCGCTCGGCGTCAAGGCGCACGCGTATGCCGTCAATGTCACCGACGGCGCCCAGGTTGCCGACACGTGCAAGAAGATCGTGGCGGAATTCGGCCGCGTTGACATCCTCGTCAACAACGCCGGCATCACGCGCGATGGGCTGCTGTTGCGGATGAGCGAGGCGGATTGGGACCTGGTGCTGGATGTGAATCTGAAAGGCGCGTTCCTGTTCACGAAGGGACTGCTTCCGTCCATGATGAAACAGCAAGGCGCTGCCATTGTGAACATCGCCTCGATCGTCGGCGTCCTCGGCAACGCCGGGCAGGCCAACTATTCCGCCTCCAAGGCCGGCATGATTGGCTTGACCAAGACGGTCGCCAAGGAATACGCCAAGCGCGGCGTCCGCGCCAACGCCATCGCGCCCGGTTTCATCCAGACGGCGATGACCGACCAGTTGACCGAAGAACAGAAGAAGATGCAGACCGACGTCATCGGCCTTGCCCGGATGGGACAGCCCGACGATGTCGCCAACGCGGTGCTGTTTCTGGCCAGCGACCTGTCCAGCTACGTCACCGGCCAAGTGATCGGCGTGGACGGCGGCCTGAGGATTTAGGCAAGAAACCTTTGACAAGAACACCAGTTCCGCATAAAGAACAAAACCGTTTACACAACAAGGAGAAATCCACATGGCAGAAAAACCAGTGCAGGATCGCGTAAAAGAAATCATTGTCGAGCAGCTCGGCGTCAACCCGGACCAAGTCACCCCCGAAGCGAAGTTCATCGAGGACCTCGGCGCCGACTCGTTGGACACCGTCGAGCTGGTCATGGCGTTTGAGGAGGAATTTGGCGCAGAGATTCCCGATGAGGACGCCGAGAAGTTGCAGACCGTCGGCGATGTCATCAAGTACATTGAGGAACGAGGCGAGAAGTAGTCCCGGTCCGCAATGAAGCTGTTCGGGGCATAAAGCAGCCGGTCTCACAGCGCTTTATGCCCCGCTTGTCTAACGGCAAGAGGGCCAATGAATCATCGTCGAGTCGTCATCACAGGCATGGGAGTCATCACACCCGTCGGGTGTGAGTTGGAGACATTCTGGCAAAACCTGTTGCAGGGCCGCAGCGGCATCGCCCCGGTCACCCGGTTCGACTCCGCCAATTTCGACACCAAGATCGGCGGCGAAGTCAAGGACTTCAAACCGGAATTGCACATGCCCGTCAAGGAAATCCGCCGCACCGACCGCTTCGTCCAATACGCCGTCGGCGCCTCCCGGAAGGCGTTTGCCGATTCCGGTCTCGACCTTGCGAAGGAAGACGTCAACCGCATCGGCGTCCTCGTCGGCTCCGGCATTGGCGGCATGGAAACCATCGAGGACCAGGCCCGCGTCCTGTTTGAGAAAGGCCCGCAGCGCGTCTCCCCGTTCATGATCCCGATGCTCATCGTCAACATGGCCAGCGGCTATGTCTCGATGTTGCTCGGCGTGAAAGGCCCGAACCTGTCCGTCGTCTCCGCCTGCGCCACCGGCACGCACGCCATCGGCGAAGCCGCCCGCATCATCGAGCACGGCGACGCCGAAGTCATGATCGCCGGCGGCAGCGAAGCCGCCATTACCCGGGTCGGGTACGCCGGGTTCTGCTCCATGCGCGCCATGAGCACCCGCAACCAGGAGCCTGAGCGCGCCAGCCGTCCCTTTGACAAGGGGCGCGACGGTTTCATCATGGGCGAAGGCGCCGGCGTTTGCATTCTGGAATCGCTCGAACACGCCCAAGCCCGCGGCGCGCGCATCTACTGTGAGATTGCTGGATACGGCATCACCGGCGACGCCTATCACATGAGCGCCCCCGCCCCCGAAGGCGAAGGCGCCGCCCGCGCCATGGCGGCCGCCTTGCAGGATGCCCGACTCCGTCCCGACGAGATTGACTACATCAACGCCCACGGCACCTCCACGACCGTCGGCGACAAATGCGAGACGGCTGCCGTCAAGGTTGTGTTTGGCGACCACGCCCGCAAGCTCGCCATGAGTTCCACCAAATCCATGACCGGGCACCTGCTCGGCGCCGCCGGCGCCGTTGAGACGGCCGCCTGTGCGCTTGCCATTCGGGACCAGATTGTTCCGCCGACCATCAACTACGAAGAACCCGACCCCGAGTGCGACCTTGATTACGTCCCGAACAAGGCGCGCCAGACGAAAGTGAACGTCTGCCTCAACAACTCGCTCGGGTTCGGCGGCCATAACGCCGCCATCATCGTCAAAAAGTTCCTGTAAATTCCGCTTGCAACACCAGGAGCCTTTCGCTACGTTCCACGACCCTTAGCCATGAAGGAAAAAATCCATCCCAAATACGATGATGCCGTCATCCACTGCGCGTGCGGCGCGGTCTTCAAGACCCGCTCCACCCACAAGGATATGCGCATCGGCATCTGTTCGAAATGCCATCCCTTTTTCACCGGCACCCAGAAGTACGTGGACACCGCCGGCCGCGTGGAACGCTTCCAGAAGCGCTACGCCAAGGCCAAGTAGCTGTTTTCGCAACAAAGATTCGCCCCGGAACCTTTCGGGGCGAATCTTTCTTTTTTCCCCATGAACGCCCTGCCCAACCTGGACCGGTTCCGCAAACGCGCCGGCGACCTCGAAGCCGAGTTGTCCAATCCCGCCGTCTTCGCCGACCAGCGCCGCGCCGGCGACCTCGCGCGCGAACTCCAGCGCGTCCGCAAGCTCCTTGCCGATGCCGACCGTTGGCAGGCGCTCCAGAAACAAATCGCCGAAAACGAGAAACTCGTCGCCGACCCGGAACTGGGCGAACTGGCGAAGTCCGAACTGGAACCGCTCCGACGAGACCTCGAACGCGCCGACCGCGACGTTCAACGTGGCCTTGTTCCGCCGGATCCCAACGATTCACGGAACACCATCGTCGAGATCCGCGCCGGCACCGGGGGCGAGGAAGCGGCCTTGTTTGCCGGCGACCTCTTCCGGATGTACAACAAGTTCGCCGACACCCAAGGCTGGAAGGTCGAGATCATGGACACCAGCCCCAGCGAACGCGGCGGCTTCAAGGAAATCATCTTCTCCGTCAACGGTCAGGACGTCTTCAAGAAGATGCGTTACGAAAGCGGCGTTCACCGCGTCCAGCGCGTCCCCGAGACCGAGGCGCAAGGCCGCATCCACACCTCGGCGGCCACGGTCGCCGTGTTGCCCGAAGCGGAGGACGTGGACATCCAGTTGAAGCCCGAAGACCTCGACATCAGCGTCTGCCGCGCCGGCGGCCCCGGCGGCCAGGGCGTGAACACCACCGACAGCGCCGTGCGCATCGTCCACAAACCCACCGGCGTCACCGTTCGTTGCGCCGACGAGCGCAGCCAGCTCAAGAACAAGAACAAGGCGCTGCGCGTTCTCCGTTCGCGCCTCCTCGCCCACAAACAGGAAGAGGAGGCCGCGAGGATGTCGGCGACGCGGCGCGACCAGGTCGGCACCGGCGACCGCAGCGAGAAGATTCGCACCTACAACTTTCCCCAGAACCGCGTGACCGATCACCGCATCAACTTGACCATCCAGAATCTCCCGGCGATTTTGCAGGGGGATTTGGAGGAGTTGATCGAGGCATTGATGACGGATGATTACAACAAACGTTTGGCCTCAACCGTCAATTGACGCATTCAACAAGAGGACGGGACATGACACGACACATCTTGTTCGTATTGCTGGCCGCTTGGCTTTTGGTATCAGGCTCGGCGGCGCAGGGATTGTTGCCGGTCCAGGTGAACGCGGAGAAGAAGGAAGAGAGTTCCCGTGTGGTCAAGAAGCGCGGCACAGTCACACCAGTGCCGGGCGGAAAGCAGTACACCCCGGAGGTGGCCGAGCGCACGCAGAAGGTTGCATTGACGATCAAACTGCTCAGCATGGCGCCGTCGCCTCTTTCGGACGTGGCCGTCAAGTAGCACATCGTCGCCAGGGGCCGCACGGCCGGCGATTTGAAGGTTGTGTCGGAAGGCGAGAAGCGGCTCAAGCCTTCCGCCTCCACTGCCGCTGCCGCACCGGCCATGCCGCCAGCCCGCAATGCCTATCGCGACGAGAAACCGTTCGAGCAGCTTTCCGACAAGCAGATCACCGACTGGGGAAAAACGGCGAGACCGAGCACTTCGTCATCCATTGCTGCGCGCACGGCGACATGATCGCCCGGCGCTGTGAGAAGTTTTACGCGGAGATTCGGGAATTTTTCGTCAACCGCAAAGACCGCATGGAAGGGCGCAAGTTGCACGTGTTCGCCTTCCTCGATCCCGCCGACTTTCAGAAAGCCTACGACCGCCACCGCGCCCAAAGTTGGGAAAGTTGGGAAAGTTGGGCGTTGACATGCCGTAATCGGTTTGTTAAAGGAATGTAACAAGAGGTTACGAGCGAGTGTTCATCTGGCAGAATTGAGACGTTGAATCAAGCAACAGGAGTCAGACCACCATGGCTACATATAAAGCTGAGTTTCCAACACATAAACGCCCCACAACAAGCGTGTCTCTTGCAATCATGCTGGGAGGAGGGCTTGCCCTTGCCCTTGTGATCTTTGGCGCGTTGTGGCCGTTGCCAGCCAATTCGTTCGTGCGCGACGTGTTTATCGGACACGCGGCGGAGGCGGCCTTGAAGGAAGGCAAGCCGAATTGGGATCCCAACAACGCTGTCTTCACTTTCTTGATCACCTTTATGTGGGCGGTTTCCGTCGTAGGCATCATCCTGAAGATGCTCCGCGTGCGCAAGGAACGGGCCCGGACAGAAGGGGAAGTGGTGCCTGCCAATTTGAATTTGCGCAACATGGAAGAAGTGGTGATGGCCTTCGAGAGGCTCACCGCGAACACGGAGTTGACCGAGAGCATCTGTTATACCCGCGTCACGCGCGTCTTGTCCGTGTATGTGAACACGCAAAGCTCGGACCGCGCCGCGGACATGGCCAAGGAGGAATCCGAGTTGGACGCTGCGGCTTCTGACACCTCGTTCCGTCTGAATCGCTTGTTCATCTGGGCACTGCCGGTATTGGGGTTCATCGGGACGGTGTACGGCGTGAGCTTGGCGGTCAGCAATTTTGCTGGCTTCTTGCAGGGCGCGGTCACGCCGGAAGCGATCAAGGTGCAAGTCGGCTTGATCACAACGGGCCTTGGCGTGGCGTTTTACACGACGTTGTTGGGCCTGATTTTTGCCACCATCGCGGCGTTCAGCAGCTTGGTGATGGAAAAGGTCGAGGAAGGGATGATGGAGTCCATTGACGAGTTGACCGAGAACAGCCTCGTCTTGCGTCTGCCAACGGAATCGGAGCTGACCAAAAACGCGTTCCCCATTGAAGAAATGGCGCAGGCGATTCGCCAGGGAATCGAAAGCGTCACGGCGCAACAGAAGTTCCCCATCGAGGAATTGGCCCAAGCCATTGACGCCGGTTTTCGCCGGTTGCCGAATCCCGACCGCTACGAGGAAGTTTTCACGCGGGCCATCACCAAGGCCGGCGATCTCATCAACCAGAAGTACGATGAATTTGCGCAAAACTACGAGCGGCGCGTCGGCGAATTGGGGTCGCAGCTTGGCGTCAAACTGGAAGGCGTCGCCAATGCGTTCCATCTGGGCACCCAGTGCCTGGCCCAGCAACTCAACGAACAGTCCCAAAAGATGGGACAATCATTGACCGAAATGGAGGAGCGACAGGTTGCCCGCATGAACGGACTGATGGACGAAATGAAGCGATTGTCCCTCCAGATGCCCGATGAATTCCGCAGGGCGCAGGAGCGTTATCTGGAACTTCAGGCAAAAACCGATTTGAAGTCGTCCGATCGGTTCCAGCAGTTGTCCGAGCAAATCGCCACGGTCAGCCGGGGCCAGTCCGTCCAGTTTGCCGAGGCCCACGAGAAATACCTGAGCGCCATTGCGGAGTTGGACCGGAAGGAAATCACGCGCTGGGAGAAAATGGTCGCCGACTTCAACAAACTGGCACTGCAACTGGGAGACACCTTCAAGCAGGCGGTGAGCACCATGGATGCCGCTTCCGCGAATTACAGCGGGCGCATCCAGGCTTCCGTGGACTCGCTCAACGAGCAACTCCAATCCATCCAACGGATTGGCATCGAAATTGACAAGGTGCTGCGCACCACGCAATCGGTGGAAACCACGCTGCGGCAGGTTGGCAGTTCTGACGAGTTCCGCCAGACACTGGCGAACCTGCGGACGCACCTCTCGGCCAGCGACGAGTTGTTGCGGCAGTTGTCGCGGCCGCGCAAGGTGGTGTTCCAGGAAACCCGGGCCGAAGACTAACCTGACGGAGACGTTCTTCTCGTGGCCAGAAAACGCACCAAGATGAAGACGGATCTGGATGTCACCGGATTCCTGTCTGTCATGTCCATCGTGACAGGCTTGATCTGCCTGATCCTGTTCGTCATCGCGTTGCGCATCGCGCTGAACCCGAAACTGGTCAAGGTGGTTTCCTTCAAATTATTCAGCAGCAGCCGGTCATCGCCGCACAACCCCAAAGTGCCCTCGTACATTGATTGCGGCCCCGAGTATATCATGCTCTACCCCGGCAGCAAAAAGTTGACCTGGGAGAACCTCCAACGCCCCGGCAACGAGTTGGAGAAGATGCTGGATAAGATTCAGGAAAAACGGGAAGAGGAGTATGTGATCGTGATGGTGCGCCCGAAGTCCATTGATTTGTACCGCACCGTGCGGAGTCTGTTGGGCAAACGACCGATTGACATCGGTTATGATGTGATTGACGCGGACTTCAAGGTGAACTGGAGCGAAGCGCTCCGCTCCCTGGGTGTCGTGGAGGAATAGCGAGGCATGGCAGCCAGAATCAAAAAAAGCGACCCCGAGATGCTCTTGACGTCGTTTTGCGACATCCTGACCATTTCGATCTCGGCGTTGTTCATGGCGACCATCATCACGGTGTTCGAGGCGACCAAGGTGCCCGAACTGCGCATGACGCCCAAGACCATCGTCACCGGCAAAACCGCGTATTTCTTTGAGTGCCGCAACAACGAGTTGTTCAATGTCAACAAAGCCGCGCTGGACGACCAGGTGGCGGAGCTTTTGAACTCCGTCACGCCCGGTGTTCGCAGCGGCGATTTGAGCGGTTTTCTCAAGGCCCTGCTGGGACGCCAGGTGACCAATGAGTATTACCGTGTCAATCCCAGTTATCTGTTGACCGCCATCATGGCGCTGGAACCCCGCGAGGAGGCGCGCGGCGAGAGCGTGGAAGACGTGGACCGCGCCGCCGGCAAGTTTCAGATCATCCTGAATCAATTGGACCCGCAGAAACAGTATATTGCATTTCTGGTGCGAGATGATAGTTTCCAAGTGTTCCGCAAGGCGCGTTTTCTGGCCGACGAACGAGGGTTCGACACTGGTTGGGAAATGCTCGGCATTGATGAGCCGATCAAGTTCGGCGCCGGCGGACAAGTTGTAGGAGTACAATAACGAGTTGACCATGGCGGCGCGTAGTAACAGGCCCGCAGGACGCAAAGGCAAAAACATCAGCGCATGGGTGTGGACGCTGCTGGTTGTCCTGTTGATTGCCGGCGGCGGCTTGGCGCTCAATGTCTCCCAGCGCTATCGCCGGGTGGCCGAGGAAGCCAAGCAAGTGCGCGATGCTGTCCAGGAAGCCGCCCGTCGTGATGAAATGATTGTCAAAACGCCGGCGCGCAAGGAATTTTCCGCGGCCTTTCTCCAGATGGCTTTCGGGGACAACCCGCCGTTGCTCGAACAGATCAAGGAAGCGCTCAGCCATGCCGTCGGCTCCGAACAGGCGCTGGCCCACGGCGATATCGCGATGATGCTGATCACCTTCCGCTCGGAGGGGGAATTGCGCGACGTGGCCATCCATGTGTTTGGCAATCTGGTCCCCGCCTACCTCCCGCGGTTCAGCACCGATGGATACTGGCGCAGTTCTCTCAACGAGCAGTTCTTTAGCTTGGGACAACGCGGATTGTCCTTGCTCGGGCGCGAGGTGTTGATCCTCGCCAACAAGGAGGTGGAAAAACGCCAGCGCGAAGTCATCGAAGCCGGCATTGCCGGCCAATATCCCATCGTCGAGAATTACCTGCACGACCCCGTTTCGTTTATCGCCGTTCTGCCGGATCCGGGCAAACTGTTTACCGAGGAGTTCCGCCCGTACATTGCTGTTGTCTTGATCAAGGGCAAAATCTCGCTGGATGCGTTCCGCTTTGAGATGGTGGCGCTTAGTTACGACCCGCAAAAAGCGCGCAACCTGGCCCAGATGCTTTCCGACTTGCGCATGATGGGGCTGGGGTTGGGACGGCTCCGCACCGGCGGCTCCGGAACATCAATGGTGGGATTGGATGCGCTGAAGCGGGCGCAAATCCAAGTGGACGGTCCCACTGTGACGGCGACGACCATGTTGCCGAAGGAATTTCTCGACAAGGGGCTGCCGCGACTCACGCACGCCGTGTCCAAGGGCATCGGACGGATCAAACGCGGACCGGGGTACCCGCAATGAACCTGTTTTTGTCATCTCCGTCCCGTTCTTGGCGTGTCATGCTATTTCTCATCGCCGGGATGGCATTGGCCAGTCATGCTGCAGCGCCGGTGGACAAGCGGCTGGAGCGCGCCTATCGCCAGTGTCATTTCAGCGAGCAATACCCATCCGAGGCCGTCAAGGAAATCCAAGGCAAACTGGAAAATGCGCCCCGTGCCATCGAGGTCTTGGCGCAACTGGCCAAAGACACGCGAAGCGAAATTCGGCTGCTCGTGATTCTTTTGCTTGCGGAACTGGGCGAACAGGGCGGCGCCACGCTGCTCTGGTCATTGTTGCAGGATGACAGTGAATCAGTACGCATGGCGGCCTCAGGTGCGCTCGTCCGATTGCGACAGATTGTTCTGGCGCCCGCCGACATTGCAGCACTCAAAGACCAACGGCCCGAAGTTCGGCGGTTGGCCGTTGCCACGCTTGGGCGGACCGGTGACAAGAATATCCTGCCCACCTTGATTGGCGCCATGGACGATGAGAACGCGATGGTGCGAATGGAGGCGGTTCGGGCAGCCTCCGTCAAACGCGACCCAACCAGCGAGCAGGCATTTATCAAGCGCCTGCAGGATCCCAGTGTCGAAGTGCGCACCGCGGCGGCCGGCGCCCTGTCGGCATACAAGAGTCCGGAGGCCATCAAGGCGTTGGAGACAGCCTTGAAGGATACCGATTGGCACGTGCGCGCGGCGGCTGTGTCCGCGCTGGGAACACGCAATGGACCGGTTTCTTCCCAAGCGAAGATTTCGGAGGCCATCATTGACATCCTGCGTTCCGACGAATTTGCCCTTGTCCGTGACCGCGCCGCCGATGCGCTCACTTTTGCCAATGCCGACCAAACCGTGAAAGCCTTGGTGGACTCGATGGTCTCAGACGATCGCAACGTCTCCTTTCATGCGACGAGGGCCATGTGTGCGGGGCGCTGCATTGGGGCGTTGCCGGAATTGACGAAACACCTTACCAATTCCCACGCCGAGGTGCGCGGGCAAATCATGGATGTGTTCGGCGCCCTTGGTGGCACGAACCAACTGACGGCGGTCAACGAAGCCATCAACGACCCCAGCCCCATCGTGCGATTGGCGGCTGTGGACGCGCTGCAGAAAATCGGCGAGCGCACGGGCGCGAAAACATTGATGGACAAGCTCAACGACGCCAATCCCCATGTCCGCGCCGCGGCCACGCGAGCGATTGGCCGCCTGCAAGAGAAGGATGCCACGTCCAAGCTGATCCCGTTGTTGCACGACGAGAACAGTTTCGTCCGCAGCGCCGCGGCCGAGGCCCTCGGCAAACTCGGCGACCGTTCTGCCGTGCCTGCATTGATTGCGCTGCTGACAAAACTCGACGCGCCCGACGGTGGGGAGGCTGGCCTTGTCCTGAAAACGAAGAACGACATTCTTGCCGATAAAATCAAACTCGACGTGATCAAACAAAAAGGCGTTGTGGCCACCGCCCTCGGTGAATTGCGCTCCCCCGAAGCAGTCGAGCCGCTCATCAAGCACGGATTGAAATCCACCAGCATTGAACTTCAAGCCACAGCCGCCTACTCGCTTGGCCACATCGGCGATTCCCGCGCTGTCAATCCCCTCCAAGACGCCGTGCGCGTCTATTACGAACAGCTTACGCAGCAGGGCACGGCCGGCCTCGTCATCCAAGACGGCTCCGGCACAGGCGTCACCGCATGGCGGCGCGATCGCGAGAAGGAAGCGCGCGTCCGCGCGGCTGTCATATGGGCATTGGGTCAGATTGGCGATCCTGCCGCGCAACCGTTGCTCAGCCGCGCCCTCAACGACGACAACAGCCTTGTGCGCGACAATGCCGCCGAGGCGCTTGCCAAGTTCCGGGAAAAACAGGAACGCGACCAACGATTGGCGGAGATGCGCGCCAAGACGCCGCTCAATGAGCAGCCTGCGCCGGCCCCGGGCAAATCCCGTTCGGGGAGCGCTTCACAAAATCAATAAACTCTTTCGCCTCGGCCGTCACAAAAACCCCATCCTTCGCCGCTTCGGCCAACGCCTGTGTCCCGTTCAAGCCGGAGTGGTAGAAAAGACGGAACAGTTTCTTCAACTCCGTGATGGTTGGCGGGTTGAGGCCGGCGCGCTTCAGGCCGATCAGGTTCAGCGCGTGCACCTCGTTGCGTTCCGCCGCCAGCGTGAACGGCGGCACGTCCATCGAGACGCGCGCGCCGCCGGAAAACATCGCCAGCCGCCCGATGTGCGTGAACTGGTGAATCAGCACGCAGCCTGACAAAAAGGCGCGGTCGCCGACGTGCACGTAGCCCGCCACCAGCGCGCCGTTGCAGATGATCACCTGGTTGCCGATCACGCAATTGTGCCCGACGTGCGCGGTGGCCATCAGGAAACAATCGTTGCCGATGATGGTCGCGCTCTCCGGATCCGTGGCGCGATGCACCGTGCAGTACTCGCGGAAAATGTTGCGGTCGCCGATCCGCAGATAACTGAGCGTGGACGGCGTGAACTTCACGTCCTGCGGCTCGTGCCCGATCACGGCGCCCATGTGGATCTGGTTATCACG
Organism: Verrucomicrobiota bacterium; assembly: GCA_016871575.1. Lineage (GTDB taxonomy): Bacteria > Verrucomicrobiota > Verrucomicrobiia > Palsa-1439 > Palsa-1439 > CAIKAP01. Next base: position 81,842 of record VHCW01000001.1, on the reverse strand, counting down.
CCCGATCTCCGTGTGGCCGGTCAGGAACGCGCGCGCCATCACGCGCGTGCCCGCGCCGATGCGCACGTTGTCCTCGATGATCACATAGGGTCCCACCTCCACGGTCGGATCAAGCTCAGCCCGCGGACTCACAATCGCTGTCGGATGAATTGCCATGCGCTTCTTATACCCAACACAGTCAATCTCGACAACGTTGTTCCCACGCCGTGATGCCGCCCGCCAAATTCCTCAGCCGCGTGTAGCCCTGCTCCCGCAGAAACTTCAGCGCCCGCGCACTGCGTCCGCCGGCCTTGCAGTGCAATACAAGCAGCTTGCTCTTCGGCAACTCGCCGAACCGTTGCGGCAACTCCGGCAACGGCAGCTTCACGCTGCCCGCAATCTCGTTCACGGCAAACTCGTCCGGGTCGCGCACGTCCACCAGTACGAAATCCTCCTTCCGTTCGCGCATCGCCTTCAGTTGCTCGACGCTGATGTCATCGGGGGAACAGGTCATGGGAATCTCCTTCAGTTCAATAATAGTCGGGTTTGGCCCGCACAAGGGGCAGTTCGGGTCGCGCGGGATCCGGTGTTCGCGGAAACTCATTGCCAGCGCGTTGAACCGCAACAGCCGCCCCAGTAACGGCTCGCCCGCGCCGAGGATGAGCTTGATGGCTTCCGTCGCTTGGATGTTGCCGATGACACCGGGGAGCACGCCGATCACGCCCGCCTCCGCGCAGCTCGGCACCGCGCCCGCCGGTGGCGGCTCCGGGTACCAGCACCGGTAACACGGCCCGCCGAGGTGCGGCGCGAACACGCTCGCCATCCCATCGAATCGGTAAATCGAACCATAGACATTCGGCTTCTTTGACAACACACACGCATCGTTCACCAGATAGCGCGTCGGAAAATTGTCCGTCCCGTCCACCACCACGTCGTAGCCGCGCACAATCTCCAGCGCGTTCGATGTCGTCAGCCGCGTCTCATGCCCGACAAACGCCAGGTTCGGATTGAGTGCGGTGAGTTTCTCGCAGGCGCTCTGCAATTTTGGTTTGCCGACGTCGCTCGTGAAGTGAAGCACCTGACGCTGCAGATTGCTCGCGTCAACCACGTCGAAGTCCACCATGCCGATTGTCCCGACGCCGGCTGCCGCGAGGTAAATCGCCACCGGCGAGCCCAGTCCGCCGGCGCCGACCAGCAACACCTTCGCCGCCTTCAACCGCTCCTGCCCCTCGCGACCGACCTCCGGCAAAATCAGGTGCCGCGAGTAACGTTGCAGTTCCTCGCTGCTCAGAGGTGCACGATTGGGAACGACCAATTGCATTGTAGAAAGGCTGGTGGAGGTGAGGGGACTCGAACCCCTTACCTCCTCGTTGCGAACGAGGCGCTCTACCAAATGAGCTACACCCCCAGCAACAAAATTTGCCTTACTTTACTGTCTTGACCTTTTCCCGTCAACGCATCACTTTGTAGACCGTTTTTACAGCCATGACCACGCCGAATCCCGACAACCAATCTTTGCCTCTGGACGAACTTAACATCGTTCCGGAATGGCTCAAGTCCGCACCCAAATCCTACGAAAACCACGCCGGCGAGGATCCCGACCGGCCCCGCCGCGACCGAGGCGACCGCGACCGCCGCCCACCGCGGCCACAGGGTGATCGTCCGCCGCGGCCACCGGGAGACCGGCCACCCCGCCGCGAAGGCGGACCGCCGCGCCGCGACCGCCCGCCCGGACGCGAAGGACATCGCCCAATGGAACGCCGACCGGCTCCGCCCATCGAGCGAAGGCCACCCGCTCCGGCCAACGTCGAGATCAGTTTCCTCCCCGAAGAAAAGGGCCTCGCCGCAATGATCGAGACGATGAAACATTCGCCGCGCGCCTACGCCCTCTTCGACGTCGCCAAGCTCATCCTCAACAAACCCGAGCGCCACGTCCTCAAACTCGCCCTCAAGCCCGGCGCCGACGGCACGCGCGCCCCGTTGTTCCTCGCGCTCGCCGACGAAACCGTTTTCCAAAGCAAGGACGAGGCGTTGCGCCACGTCTTCCGCCGGCACGCCGACAAACTTTGTCGCGCCGAAAAGAAACCCTGCGACCCGCCGAAAGGCAACTTCGCTTCCGTCAACCGTTGCAGCATCACCGGCGAAATCTTCGGTCCGTCCAACTACCACGACTACCAGGCCACCATCGTCCGCTTCCACCAACGCCGCCTCCGGCACATGTCGTTCGACGAATTCCGCTCCCGCATCCAGACCGTCAAGGACGAAGCCGTCGTCAAACAATGGGTCGAGTCCAAGAGCTTCGTCACCGAGTTCCACTGCCTCCTCTGTCCCGAACCGAAAGCGTTCGCCTCGCGCGAGGAAGTCGAGAAACACCTCGCCGAAACACACCTGGACGCGCTTGTCACCAGCAACACGGAACTCCAGATCAGCGGCGTTGCCAGCCGTCAACAAACATGGGTGGCCCTGAGTGAAGCGTTGCGTATCGCCTTCGTCAGCGAATGGCGGTTTCCGTTGCGCAGCGCCCAGACCCTCAGCGACCGGCTCCGGCCCGATGGTTTCCACTTCTTCAAGCACCGCAAAGGCGTCACCTACGTCAGCCACATCAAACCGAAACGCGTCGAGAGCCTCGACGGCCTGAGCGACCAGATCCAGAAGATCATCACCTTCCTCCGCGCTCATCCCGACAGCGTCCGCAAACAGCTTGCCGACAACCTCCAGATCGCCGATCAAGACCGGTTCATGGCCGACCTGCACTGGCTGATCATGGAAGGCAGCGTCGTCGAGTTCGCCGACGGCCGGCTCTGGGCGTTGGAGAACAAGCCGCCGGCTGAGGCCAAACCAGAATCGAAACCTGAAACTGAACTGGCGCCACCAGACCCGGCACCGGCTCCCGATACGCCGGTGAAGGAAGCGGCTCCTGCACCACCCGTTTCCGAGGGAACAGAAGACGCCAGTGTCGCGCCGCCTGCGTCCTGATTTCGACTACTGACTGTTGCCGTTACTGCGTTGGTTTATCGGCGGCGCAACGTCTTTGCTGTTCGTCGAGGTGGCGGTTGAGGGCGTTCAAGTACGCGAGTGCGCTCGCTTCGATGATGTCGGTGCTGCTGCCTTTGCCGGTGACGATGCGGCCGTTGAAATCCACGCGGACACTGACTTCACCGATGGCATCCTCGCCGCGCGTGACGCTGGCGACGTTGAAGTCCATCAAGCTGCCCTTGACGCCGGTGATGCGATCCAAGGTCTTGAGCGTGGCGTCAATCGGGCCGTCGCCGGTGCCGGCGTCGGCGACCGGCTCTTTCTTGCCGGCTTTCAGGAGGCGGACGCTGGCGGTCGGGATGGTGCCGGTCATGACGCTGAGGTAGTCGAGTTTCCAAGTCTGCACCACCTCGGTGAACTGGCCTTCCACAAGGGCGCGGACGTCTTCGTCGTACACGTGTTTCTTTTTGTCGGCGAGCGCCTTGATGCTGTCGGTGATGGACTTGATCTCGGCGTCGCTGAGCGTGTAGCCCATCTCGGCGAGTTTCTTGCGGACAGCATGGTGCCCCATGTGTTTGCCCCATGTGAGTTCGCTGGAGCGGCCGACATCCTCGGCGCTCATGATCTCGTAGTTGCAACGGTTCGCGATGATGCCGTGCTGGTGGATGCCGGATTCGTGGGCGAAGGCGTTGTCGCCGACGATGGCTTTGTTGCGCTGCACGACCATGCCGGTGAGGTGCGACACGAGCCGGCTCGCCGGGTAAATCTGGCGCGTGTCAATGCCGGTCGTCACCCCGCCGAAGACCTCGGGGCGCATCTTGATCGCCATCACGACTTCTTCGAGCGAGGTGTTGCCGGCGCGTTCGCCGAGGCCGTTGATGGCGCACTCGATCTGGCGCGCGCCGGCCTTGACGGCGGCGAGCGAGTTGGCCGCGGCCAAGCCGAGGTCGTTGTGGCAGTGCACGGAGTAGATCAAGCCGGGCACCTTGATCCGCTCGATGAGAAACGCGATCAACGCCCCGTATTCGTGCGGAATCGCGTAGCCGACGGTGTCGGGGATGTTCAACGTGGTCGCGCCGGCCTCGGCGCAGGCGGTGTACAGCTCGACGAGATACTCGCGGTCCGAACGCGTCGTGTCCTGCGCGGAATACTCGACGTTGTCGGTGAACTGGCGGGCGAGTTTTATCGCCGCGACAGAACGCTTGATGTTCTCCGCGCGCGATATCTTGAGCATCGTCTCCAAATGGATGTCGCTGCCGGAGCTGAATGTGTGGATCCGTCGTTTTGCCGCCGGCTTGATCGCTTCTCCGGCGCGGACGATGTCTTTTTCGTGCGTCCGCGCCAGGGCAGCGATGCACGGCCCCTGAATCTCCGTCGCGATGGCCTTGACCGCCTCGAAGTCGCCGTCGCTGGCGATGGGAAAGCCGGCCTCGATGATGTCCACCTTGAGGCGGGCGAGCTGGCGCGCGACCTCGAGTTTCTCGCGGGTGTTCATGGACGCGCCGGGGCATTGCTCGCCGTCGCGCAACGTCGTGTCGAAGATATAGACTTGTTCGCTCATGTTGGTCTCTTTCTACAGCGTCGCGAGTGTGATGGAAAACAAAAACCCACCATCGCTCGCGGCGACAGTGGGTTGATTTTTCTAGTGCAGACCTTAACCCACCGTCCCCGAAAGCTTTCGGGGCAGAGCCAGCAGACCGAGCAGGTTAAGGTTTTGGTTCATTGCGGGGCTAGCGTACCAGCGCTGGTGCGTTTGTCAAGCCGGGCGGCCGGTCGGTGGTGGGAATCTTGCCGCGGAGCAGTTTGCCGCCCAGGCCGGTCAGGCGCAGGTAGTAGTCGCTCGGTAATCCTTCGAGTCCGAGAAAGCCAGCGGGCGGTTGGGGTTCGCACTTGAAGATGGCGGTGCCTTCGTCCACTTCGTCGAACATCGCCACGTAAGCGGCGTTCAGCCCGGCGCGTTTGACGGCGGCAAACTGCGACCAAAGGAATGCGCCACGCCGGCGCGGAATCTTGTCGAGTTGGTCGCCTTTCATGTTGTGCCAACTGAATCCCGGAAAGACAACCGGCAGATAATCGAGCTTGTTCTTGCGACACCAAGCGATGTCAGCGGGGAGCGTGTTTTTGGCGTGGTTCTGGACATCTGCGTATCGTCCGACGGTCCACGGGCTGACGATGTCGGCGAGCCGGATGATGTCGTGGAGCGCGGGATCGGCAACGGCGTCGCGTTTCAATTCGCGCCAGTAAGTCGGCACGCCGAGCATGACGGAGCAGCCGCCGCGTTTGAGCGCCTCGACGAGTTGGCGGCACTCGGCGAGCGTGTAGGCGCGGTCGTCGTTGAAGCCGACGCCCCAGACGGTGACGAGCGGTTTGCCGCGGTGTCGAAGGTAGGCGGTGTCGTTGGTGACGGTGAGCTGCCGCCAGTCATCGAGCACTGTGCTGACACGGTCCGCACGCAGGCCCGTAAGGTCGTACATCACGACGTAGTCGCGTTGATATTGCTTTGCGCCTTCGCGGCAATGCGCCAACACTGTGTCCGTATGCCGGCGGACGCGCGGATCTTGAAGTCCGACGGCAAACCGCTGGACGAACGCGCCATCAATGCCGTAGTCGCGCATCCAGCGGAAATGGCGCAGCACGGTCTCGCGCTTGAACGAGCTGAACACCTCGGCAACGCGTCCGTCGGGGAACCGCAGCCCGGTGGCGAAGCGTTCGTCTGGGCCGAGTTCGGAGACATCGGGCCAGAGGTCCACCTTGATGTTGGCGGCGGTCGGTGTGCCTTTGCCTTTCGTCCAGTGCGTCCAGCCGCGTTCGGCGCCATCGCCCTCGGCGTTGAACCAGCCTTGATAGCCACAGAAGACCTTGCCGTCCATGGCTTGGACGGACACGCACGCAACCAGCAGCAATAGCAGCTTCACCACAATCACAGCATTACCCGGCAATTCTGCCTTGTGCAAGCCCGCCTGTTTTATAAAGATGGCACCAATGAAATTGCTTTTTCTGTTATTGGCCTTGCCCGCGATGGCGGGCGACTCGCCGGAGTTTTGCGGGTCGCACTCCAAGAACATGGTCTCGGCGGAGCGAAACCTTCCGGCGATGTTTTCCTTTGGCGAGAAAAACAATGCCAAGGGCCATGTCCTCGTCGGCACCGCCACCAACGTCGCTTGGGGCGTGAAGATCAACATGGTCATGTATCCATCCCCGTCCGTCGCCGCCGGGAAGGTGTACGTGGGCGGGGGCGAGCCGAGGAAAGGAACGTTCAAGTGTCTCGATGCGCGCACCGGGAAAGTGCTCTGGCAATACGAGGAGCCGTATCGCGTGTTTCCCAGGGAAATCCAGCCGGGCCGGAAATTCATGCTGGGCTGGATCACCAGCAATCTCGGCATCGTTTCCACCGCCACCATCGAGGCTGATTGCGTCTATTTCGTCAATCACCGTTGCGAGGTGCTCTGCCTCGACGCCAACACGGGGCAGCGAATCTGGAGTTTTGACTTGTGGAAGTACGGCATCCGTCCCTCCGATGCCTGCAACGGCTCGCCGCTCGTGGATGGCGACCTGGTGTACGTCTGCACGTCCAACGGCACCGACCGCGATGCGCTGGCTCCCCACTACGACGACCGTCCGACGCCCGCGCCGGATGCGCCAAGTGTTATCGCGCTGGACAAACGCACGGGACAACTCGTGGCTGCCGATGACGCCCGCGAGATCGGGCCGAACATTTTTCACGGCCAATGGTCCACGCCGTCGCTCGGCACGGTGCGCGGACGCAAGTTGCTCTTTTTCGGCGCGGGCGACGGCTGGTGCTACGCGTTCGATGCCGCCACGTTGAAAACCGTGTGGCGTTTCGACTGTGTTCCGACCGAGTACCGGCGGCCGGTCGGCAACCTGAACTGGGCAGCGCTGTATTCGCTCGGCGATAAACGGCTCCGGAAATCGCTCAACAAGAAGAACGAGAGCAGTTACACCGGGACCAGCGCGATTGTCGCCTGTCCCGTCCTGCACAACGACCGCATCTACGTGCCCATCGGGCGCGACCCCGAACATGGCCGCGGTCGCGGCGCGCTCTGGTGTCTGGACGCCGCGCAAGGCACAGAGATTTGGCGTTATCAGGGACTCGACCGCACGTTGTCCACCGTCTCCATCGCCGACGGCCTGCTGTACGTCGCCGACATCGCCGGCCGAATCCATTGTCTTGATGCAGACAACGGCCACGTCCATTGGATTCACGAAACCGGCGAAGTGCTCTGGTCCTCGACGTTGGTGGCTGACGGCAAGATTTACCTGCCGACAATGAAAACTTTCTGGATACTGGCCGCCGGCAAGGAAAAGAAGGTGCTTGATACGGTTCGGCTGGGGATGCCGGTGTTCTCCTCGGCGGTGGCCGCGGATGAGACGCTGTTTTTTTCCACGTTCAACGGCTGGTTGTACGCGCTCCGCAACCACCCGGCGCGCTGACGGTTTCGTCATGACAAAAACTTCCGGCACACGAGTCGCGGAATTCTGTTATAATTATAACAAAATCCCGCGACTTCTGGGGGAATAGGGTGGCGGACTGTTTTGTCAAAGTGGATTGACGGACATGGTGTTTTCATTGCCAACCAAAGGACACACCATGAAGCGCCCCACTCGTCATGAGTTCCTGAAGACTTCCGCCATCGCCGCCGTCGGCACTTTGGTGGGCGCACCCGATGTGAGTCGCTTCGCGCACGCGGCGGTCAAGCGGATGCAGGGTGCCGACATCCCGCAATCGCTCATTCATAATCTCGACTCGGCGTTGTGGACCATCGGCGACGTGATGCCGGAGGCGGCTTACGCAATGGGCGGCCGCTCCACGCATTTCCAAGGCTCGATGGGCACTTCCTTCGATCATCATCATGTCACTTATGAGTATCCCAGCGGCTTGTGTATCTATGGTTCTTGTCGAACCGCCTTCGGCTGCTATGGAATGACCAAGGACATGTACCACGGCAGCAAAGGGCGGTGCTGTTTTCCGGCCATGGGACAGCCTTACATCATGGACTTGAAAGGAAACATCACTTGGAAGGCCGACCCCTTGCAGCCAGACAGCACACCTTACATCCAAGAGCACAAGGAGTTCCTAAAGACCCTCCGTGACGGCAAGCCAATGCGCGGTGCAAAGGTATTGGCTGACTCCACGATGGTCACGGTGCTCGGCCAGCTCTCCGCTTACACCGGCAAGCGACTCACGTGGAAGGAAACGATGGACTCGAAGTTCGCCTTCCCGCCGCAAGGCGAGATCACGATGAAGACGGAACCACCCGTGAAACCCGGCCCCGACGGCATCTATCCCGTCGCCATTCCCGGCAAAACCAAGCTGCTGTAATTTAATGCTGTCAGTTCTATCCTCGAAGATTGAAACTCAATGACAGATTAGTTATCACAGTTGCCATGAAACGCATCTTTGCCATCTGGCTGGCTCTGTTTTGTGGCCAATCTCTCGCGGGGGCCTTCGTAAAACCAAATATTGTCCTCATCCTCGCCGACGACCTCGGCTATAACGATCTCTCGTGCCAAGGCGCGACGAAGCTCAAGACGCCCGGCATTGATCGCATCGCTAAGGAAGGCATCCGACTCACCGATGCGCACACGCCGGCGGGCGTGTGTTGTCCGACGCGGTACGGTGTATTGACGGGACGCTACCCGTGCCGGCGGTCGCAAGTCTGTTGGGCGTCACCCGGCGCGGCGCTGTTGATCGAGGAGGGGCGAATGACGACCGCGTCGCTGCTGAAGCGGGCCGGCTACACCACTGGCATCGTCGGCAAATGGCATCTCGGTTTCGGAACGCCGAAACAACGTGTGGACTGGAAAGGCGAACTCAAGCCGGGACCGCTGGAGGTCGGCTTCGATTATTTCTTTGGCGATGTCAGCAATCGCTGGGGACCATACGTCGAAGATCATCGCATCACACCGACGCTCACCATGAAGAACGACGAGAATGCCCGCGTGCTGCACGAGAAAGCTATCGCGTTCATCGAACGCAATAAAGACAAGCCGTTCTATCTCCACTACGTGCCGAACAACATCCACACGCCACTTACGCCGAACGCAAAGTTCGCCGGCACCAGTCAGGCCGGCAAGTACGGCGACTTCGTTCACGAGTTGGACTGGTCGGTCGGCGAACTGCTCGCCACGCTCGACCGGCTCAAGTTGACCGACAACACGCTCGTCATCTTCACCAGCGACAACGGCGGCGTGTATGAGCGGGAAGGTTTCCCCACTGGTCATCGCCCGTGCGCGCCGTTCAACGGACAGAAAGGCGACGCGTGGGAGGGCGGCAATCGCGTGCCGTTCCTCGCGCGCTGGCCCGGCCACATTCCAGTCGGAACAAAGTCGGAACAGTTGCTCTGCCTCACCGATATGCTGGCCACGTTCGCCGCGCTGACCGGCCAGACATTGCCCGCCGATGTCGGCGAGGACAGCTTCGACGCGCTGCCGTTGCTGCTCGGCAAGAACGGCTCGCGAACGAATCTCATCGTGCAGGCGCGTTCTTCATCCCTGTTTCGGCACAGGAAGCAGGAGGACATCTGGGCTGTGCGTGAGGGAAACTGGAAACTGGTGATGGGGCAAGGCTCCGGTTACTCGACGGAGAAAACTGAACGTGCTCCCTATCTCAAGTTCTCGCAAGTCGGCATGGTCAACAGTGATTACACGCCCGACGGCAAACTCAAACCCGACGCACCGCCGATGCAACTGTACGACCTCGCCGCCGACCCCGGCGAAACGAAGAACGTTTATCGTGAGCATCCGGAGATTGTCGCGACATTGACCAAGCTCTTCGAGCAACTGCGCGACGCCAAACGGAGCCGGCTGTAAGATTTGCCAGCAGCAAAAATAGCAGCAAAAATAACATTGACTTTTGGGAAACCGGAGCCTTATAGATGCCGACCGGAGACAAATGAAATGACACGCTTCATCTCTGGCAACAGCGCAACAGCGCAACAGCGCAACAGCGAATAGCGACCGACTTCTTTCTCTCGCCGATTACCGTACTTCATTGCTGGATGAAGTTCGCGTTCGACACCACACCCGGCTACACCGACACCTGTCCGCCACCCGCCACGCTGGTCAAATGGAAATACCGCGCCATTTATCGTGTCGGCGACCAACAAGTCGGCCAATGGAGCAACGAAATGAGCATCACCGTCGGAGGCTGATGGACTCTCATATGAAAACACTGATATTGATCATATGTTCCACAATCACAGTCATGTATTCTGGTTCAACGATTGCCAAAGATACGATAGAGAATCTTGCTCGGAAGGAGGTATCGGCGGCTGAAGCGGAATTCTATTCAGACGTCTCAAAAGCTCCTCGACTTTCTTCCAGTCTCCCACTCAATCTTTACATTCCGGCAAGCAGGAGTCCGCCATTTGCAGTTCAAGCGGTGATCGCTCAAATCAACGAGAACGATTCCTCAATTCCTTTGGAAGAAGATCGAAACACCGAACATCGTCCTCTCGTTGTTATTCATTACACCTTCGTGCGAAAACCCAGTCTACTGCGCCAGTTTCTTCGAGTCAGGCTCTCCCAAAGCACCCTATCACTACAAGGACTCGTAATAGATGCTTCTTACAGATTCGAAGCGTATCCATCGCCTCTCGATTCGGAACATCTGACAATTCCGCCACAGAATGTGATTATAAAATCTGACAAATCTGCACACGCGATGCAGATAGACCGGGTTCATGTGCCGCCAATTGCAGCGGGGAAAGCCGTAATCGTTGATTGTCCCGGTTTCACGACGAAGTGCGGGTCGGCGACCAGACGGTCTGGTTCTTTCCAAGAAACCATAAAGTTCCGCCCTCCCAATATAACAGGTATAGCCTTGAAGATAATTGGAGCAGACGGGGTGACCTTATTCCAAGGGTGCTGGCCAGCAAACTTAGACTTGAAGGCATCAATGTCAACCGTCGAGAGGGCAAATGCGCTTCGGTTTCGCATTACAAAGAGGAAATACAGAATTTCTGATGACATTCTAGGCGCAGTTAGAGCGGAATTCGGGGTTGATTATGATGTCGCTGATTGGCAAGACCTCGTACGCTACCCTGGAGACATCCGGGTGCTCCTTGACGCAGTGGGACTGACTGAATATTGCTCCAAGGCGATAATTGGCTTCCATACGAGTTCCACCAGTTGGACGCACCGATTCATTGAACGACACGACTCCCGCATCCCTCCCGGTTGGAAAGCGATTGATACAATCCAAGACCACCTGCTTGATATGGGATCATCGTCGAACTCACAAATGCCTATACTTTGTAAAAAGAAAACCTACAGGTAACGCTAGGGATTTATACCTTCGAGTTTGATCAGTGCTCGCAGGTAAAGGGAATCGGGGCCGAGTTCTCATAATCGGTGGGGTCGAGTCCTGACAACCCTCAGAACTGAGCAGCCGTAAACGGAGTATTTTACTTCGCCAACACGGTGGCCATGTTCTGGCGCAGCTCGATCAACTGCTGTTCTTGGGCGGGGCTGAACGATCCAAACTGCTGACCGTAGGTGTCCATCCACGTGACGAGCCGGTTCCAATCGTCGGCGCTTAGCGACACCTTATTGTGTCCTTGGCGAAGGTGACGCAGCAGCGCGCTCTCGCGGGAAGGACCGGTGCCCGGCGATGAGCGGCCTTGGCGATGATAGGTCACGACATGGGTTTTCAAGCTCGGAGCGCCATAATTGGCGAGCGACTGATACGACTTTGCCGGCGTGAGGTCAAACTTTGCGGCCACCGCGCCGGGTTGATGGCATTTGACACAATGCTTTTCAAGCAGGGGCTGAACCAATGTTCGATAGTTCAACGGCCAGGAACCGTCAGGGCCGGGTTGGATACGCGAGGGGGCGCGTCGCACCGCCAACGGCGCGCGGCTGGGCGGAGCGGTGTGGCGGTGTTCGTGGCAGCCGACGCAACTGGCTTGTTGACCCGGCTGAAGGTACGTCGCGCTGCGCATGGTTTGGACGGCCATGCCGTCGGCGTCGAGCGCTTGCAGGAAGAACGGCACACCCGATGGCGCCTCGAAATAAGCAGAGCCGTCCGCCTCGACCGGCACGGTGCCGAGCACAAACTTGCCGGGATCATGTCTGGTGAGTCCCATCACCGGATAATTCATGCGCGGATGGTTCTTGGGCGGGACACCGACGAGCCGCAGGCCGCGAACGGTTCCCTGCGGAACAGCTTCCAAGCCTTGGTAAACATCTATCACCACCATTCGGCCAGTTTGCAGGCCGTCCCACTCTGTTGTGGCAGCGAGTTGCGGCGGAACTGTCCGTGGACGAACCGGGATCGGATACATGCAGGAGAGCGTCGCGTCACGCCAGAGCAGGTTGAGGTTGCCGAAGACATCGAAGAGATAAATGCCCATCGCTGCCGCACCAAGCTCGTGGCCGGTCTGGCGCAACGGTTGATCGCTCCACGCGGTCAGGTAGTGTTCCTCGGAGAGCGGATACGGATTCGCGTAGTAGGTGTCGGGCCACGCTTCGATTTCGGGGAACGGCACTTCGGGCGTGAGCCGGCTCATCGCCGCGTTGCCGTCGGTGCCTTTGCGCGGGTCGAGCAACACGAGGCTGCCGGCAGTGTTGGCGTGGTGCGCCGAGGCGGTAAAAACAAACTTGCGGGAGCCGGGCACCGCGCGCGGCTCGAACATGCAATGTGGATTGAGCGTGTAGTTGCCGAAGATGGCCTGCGTGCCGGTGCCGTCGGGGAATGTCGCCCAGAGGCTCATGTACGGCATCGCCTCGCGGTCCACGTAATCCCAGCGCGAGTAAATGATCCGGCCTTCGTGGTCCACGCTCGGTTCCCACTCGAACATCTCGAACGGCGAAATCGGCCGGATGCGCCCGCCGTTGGCGTCCATTACGTGCAGCGTATAGACGGCGACAGGACGGAACTCGTCGCCGCCGCAACGGACGTAACTGTCGCAACGGTTCGCGCGCGGTTGGCGCGCCGTGACCTTCGTGTATTGCGGGTCTTCGCCGCGACGCGTCGAAAGGAACACGATCTCGCCGTTCGGCAAATAGTGGCCGTCGAAGTTGTCATACTTGCCGTGCGTGAGCCGGCGCAGGCCGGAACCGTCGAGACGCATTTCGTAAAGCTGGAAGAACGCGTCTTCGGGAATCTTCGATTTGTCGAGCTTGTCCGGCAGGTCAATCAGGCCGGGATAATGTTTGCTGTAGGCGAACAAGACCTTCTTCGCGTCATAGGAAAGTTCCGGTCGGACAATCGTGCCGGGAGCAAACGATGGCGTCAGGCAGCGAACAGTCGGGTTGTCGGTCTTGAATCTTTCCAAGATATACAGGCTGCCGCCCGGTCGCGTGAACCAGCCGTAATACTGGTCGGACATGTGGGTGTACCAACCTGACTTGGCGCTGGTCTTGAACCGCGCTGGCTCGCGTTGGACGAACAATACGCGATCAAAATCCAGCAACGGATTTCGCAAGGCAAGCCCTCGCACCATCCAACGGGCACGGAAATAGTTTTTCCGATTGGGTTCTTTGGACATCTGCTGAAGCGCAGTTTCTTCCGCATCAACCGCGACGCCCATTCGTCGCAAGCTTTCGGCCAATTGCAGGCCGCGCTCGACCACATGCGCGACCGAGTACGGTTCCGGCTTTATCAGTTTGGGACGATGACGTCGCGACAACGGGCTGACGCTGCTTTGCATGGCCGGCATGGCAAGCGCAAGATTGCGATGACTGGCCGCATAAACTTCCACCTCGTCGAGGTGCAGGCACGTGTCTTGTTCGGGCAATTGAATGCGGACGTAGCGGGCAGTTATCTCCGTCAGGTTCACCGACAACGGGCGCGCATCGCGGTACCCGTAGAACACCGTGCCGTCGTGCCGGTAAACCTCCCGCCAGTTCTTCGCGTCAGCGGAAACCAGCACGATCAGTCGGGCAGCGCGTTCGGGGTGCTCATCGCAACGGTTGTAGATCAACACCTGATCGAGCGACCATGACCGCTTGAGGTCCACCTGCCACCAAGGACGGTCTTCCCGCGCGGTGTGGAATCCAAACGCGCCCTCACGCACGCCGTCGCACCCTCCCGCTGCGTCCTCCTCCGGCGTGACCGGGCCGCCAGTGACCGGAATCCCGCGAACTTCGTCCTGACGCTGCCAGTCAGCCTCAATCCGCTCGCGCGTCAATGTTTCGGCCGCGGCCACACAGGACAACGCGGCTGCCAGCATACAAAAGAAATGTGCGCGGCACATGGATGAATCCTTCTCTGCGGCACGATAAGGATGCCTGCCTGCTCTGTCAAGCATCGTCCCGGTTGCCCAATAAAGCGCTACAGTGCGCGGTGAATGTGTTGCAACGCCGGGTAGAGTTTCTCGAAGATTTTGAACCGGTCAGCGTAATCAGCCGCCAATGCGCGCGTTGGCTCGTACACTTTGCCGGGACGATAGACACGCTCGAACGCCTCTTGTTCATCGCGGTAAATGCCCACACCGATGCCGGCGAGAATGGCGGCGCCGAGCGGCGTGGCTTCCTCGACTTCGGGGACCTCAAACGGCTGGCCGAGCATGTCGGCCCGGTTCTGCATCCAGAATTGATTGCGCGTCCCGCCGCCGACGGCGATGAGCTTGTCGCAACGCAAACCGAGACCTTTGTCCAGCCCGGCGAGGATCTGGAGGAACTGGTAGTTGAGTCCCTCGATCACCGCGCGGAGCATGTGGCCTTTGGTTGCCGTGTTGCGCAAGCCGATGAACGCGCCGCGCGATTGCGGGTCAATCACGGGCATCGTGCTGCCGGACATGTGCGGCAGGAACATCACGCCATCGCAACCCGCTGGCGCGGCGGCAGCGGCGGCCATGAGGTAATCCCAGTCTGCGCCTCCTTCGGTCGGCGCTTTCTGCGCTTCCTCAAAACCAAAGTTTCGACGGAACCATTCAAGCATGTCAGCGGACACGGCGGATCCCATCGCCGCATACATGTCGCGCGCCACATGGGAGTCAATCCACAACCCCATTTCACGCGCCGCATCGGTGAGAATCGGTTTCGACGCGGCGGTCACGATGATTTCCCACGTCCCCGTCACGTCGAGGACGACGCCGGGTTTGAACGCGCCGACCGGCAGGCAGCCGCACAGGAAATCGTGTCCGCCGAGCACGACCGGCGTGCCCACCGGCAAGCCAGTGACGTCGGCGGCAGCCTGATGAACTTTGCCGAGCAACGTCCCGCTCGGTCTCGGCTCGCAGAGCAACCGGCGCTCGATGCCGGAAAGTTTCAGCAACTCGTCGGAGTAAGCGCGCGTGCGCTGGTCAAAGAGCAGCGTGTTCGACGCCATCGAGTAGTCGGTGGCGCGTTCGCCGCAGAGTTGGAAGTTAAGGAAGTCCTCGATGAGAAGCCACTTGTCGGCTTTGTCGAGGATGGCGGGTTCGTGTTCGCGCATCCAGCGCAGGCGCAACGCGGTGTTGATCGCCCAGACGGGATTGCCGGTGATGGAGAACTGTTTCGCGGCACCGATGTGTTCGAGCCACCACTGATGCTGCGGCGCGGTGCGCGGACAATGCCAACTGATGAACGGATAGAGCCACTTGCCGTCTTTGTCTATCGGCACACCGTCCATGCCCATGCCGGTGACCGCAACGGCGCGGATACTCTTCATGTCGTCGAGGTGCGCGACCGCTTCACAACAAGCTTCGCACACGCCGTTCCAGATTTGTTGCGGGTCCCATGTTGCCCACTGCGGATTGTCCGGGTACGGATGAAACAACTCCGTCGGGCGGTTCGCGGCGGACACGACGCGACCATCGGTGTCGAAGATGACCACTTTCAGGCTGGTCGAACCAAGATCAATGCCAACAAGGTAGTTCATGGCTTAGAACGAGACATGCGCGCCGGTGCCTTGCCAACCATCCAATTGGATCGGGTACTGGCCGTAGGCGCGGATGGCGTTCCACATGGCGAGGTAGTTGCCGGGTTTGACGCCGGAGTGGATGCTGTTGCTCGACGAAACGATGAGGCCGCCGCCGGTGGCGGCTTTGCGGATGACTTCGCGGGTCTCGTCAACGACCTGGCGCTCGGTGCCGTTGGTCAACGTGTGGGCGCAGTCCACGTTGCCTTTCAGCGCAATCTTGTGGCCGTACTTCTGTTTCAACTCGCCAATGTCCATCCCAGCCAGAGGGTCAATCGGGTCGAGACAATCAATGCCGCTGTCGAGGATCATATCGAGCAACGGACGGATATTGCCGTCGGTGTGCTTGATGTGAATCAGCCCGGCATC
This sequence comes from Verrucomicrobiota bacterium, assembly GCA_016871575.1. Taxonomy (GTDB): domain Bacteria; phylum Verrucomicrobiota; class Verrucomicrobiia; order Palsa-1439; family Palsa-1439; genus CAIKAP01. The sequence continues at coordinate 65,653 of VHCW01000001.1, read as the reverse complement.
GTGAAACCCGGCGATGACGCGTTTGAGACCGGGCCAGAGCAGTTCGCGGAACATCGTCGGCGACATGAACGGCGATTCGGTCGAGGCGTAATCGTCGCCGGTGACGACAAACTCGGCGCCGCGCCGGGCGGCTTCCTGCGCAAGTTTGATGTTGGTGGCGACGGACATCTCGACGAGGCCGCTGATGAGTTCCGGCTCGGCAGCGAACGCTTCGAGAAGATACTCGAAGCCCATCAAGTTTCGCGGAATCGAGAGGACGTCGTTGAGATGGATGCCGATGGCGAGTTTGCCTTTGTATGTTTTGACGACGCGTTCGAGGCTGGCGAACCGGCCCGTCGCCAGCGGGTCGGGAGGGGTGTAGATATTGAGGTCTTCGATGGTCTTGATCGGGCCGCCGACGGGCATGCCGTATTCTTCCTCGCCGTATTCGAGGATGGCGCCCCATTCGTTACGGATCTGGTTCGGCGCGATCTGCTCCTTCTTGTAGTCGGGGCCGACGAGGATGGCGTCGAGTCCCATGCGGACGGTGAACTCCTCCATGTTGGCGCCGGGGAGGATGGCGTTGCGGACCTTGCGATCAATGATCCACTCGAAGTGAGGGATGCGGTCGGGTTCCTGTCGCTGCAGGACTCGACGGACACGTTCAGCGGAGGTGAGTTCAGTCATGGTGAGGGAATTCTAACGCAAAAGGCGGGACATGCGCAAGACGGCGTTGTATGTTCTCCGGCCGATGGCAGTCCGAATTGATCTCAAGAACAAGAAGGTCTCGCTGGGCGTCGGCGATCTACTGGCCGAGTCGTTGGCCACGGCCGGGCGCATTGGCGGCGTCAGCGCGTTCGTGCGGATGAACTTGGGACGCGAGGCGCACGCGGACTATCAATGTGCGCAGGCCAATCGGCACGCTGCTTATGCGAGCGAAATCACTGTGCGCCACAAGACCGACGTGGACGGATTCGCCGTGACCATCCAAGGACGGATTGACGGCGTGTTTCGAGGCGAACCGACGATCATCGAGGAAATCAAGTCCGTCGTGCTCGCGCCGCCCTCATTCGGAGCATTGGCGGCTGACACGCACCCGCACTATGTGGAACAACTCCGTCTCTATTGTTTCTTCATCACGGTGCAGGAACAGAAGGTGACGCTCGGACGGTTGGTGTTCATCAACGTCGCGGACGGCGCGCGCAAGGAGTTTGAGTTCGCCGGGCCGTTTGACGATTGCGGGCAGCTGATTGCCGAGCGGGTCCGCCTCCTCATCGCGCGGGCCGTCGAGGAGGAACGCCAACACGCGGCGCGCCGTTTGCTTGCAGGCGGGCTGGCCTTCCCGCATCCCAAGCCGCGCCGGCATCAGGACGAGATGATCGCCGGCGTCGAGCGCGCGCTGGCATCAGGCCGGCACCTGCTCGTCAACGCGCCTTCCGGCATCGGCAAGACGGCGGGTGCGCTTTTCCCGGTCGTGAAGGACGCGCTGGCGAACGACCGCCGCGTGTTTTTTGTGACGGCGAAGAACACGCAACAGGCGATTGCGATGGCGACGGTGCGGCCGATGGGCAACAGCGCCGTCCAGATCCATGCGCGGGAAAAGATGTGCATCAACTCCGTCTATGCCTGCCGCGAGGAGTTCTGCCCGTTCCTCCAGAACATGACGCTGAAAGTCCAGCAGACCGGCGCGCTGGAGCGGTTGCTCGACAAACGGCTCGTCACGCCGCAGATGGCAATGGACGCCGGGCGCGGCGTAAGCGTCTGTCCGTTCGAGCTCGCGTTGATGCTGGCGGAGATGACCGACGCGATCGTGTGCGACTACAACTACGTGTTCGATCCGCAGGTTTATTTCCGCCGGTTCTTCCTCGACGAAGATTACTCCGACGCGGTGCTGGTGATTGACGAGGCGCACAATCTTCTCCAGCGCGCGATGGACTACTATTCGCCGGTGTTGCGGCGCCGGCAACTTCACGAAGTCGGCAAAAACCTCCGTCACCTCGAACCATCGCTGGCCAGGGACATCCGCAAATGGCTCAGCGTGATTGACGATGTGTTCGAGTCGCTCGCCCGGCGGCAAGGCGACGAGTGCAGCCAGTTGGAGGATGAGGAACCGCGTGCGGCGGCGGAGAAAATTGTCGTTGATGCGCCGCGGGCGCACTTCGAGGATTTGAAGGCGGCATTCAACAAACTCGCCATCCGCTACCAACTCGACAAGGCGACCGGCGGGCGCGCGATTCCCGATGATCCGGTCGAGGAGTTCTTCTCCGAGTTCAGCCGGTACTGCGCGGTGCTGGCAATGGACGGCGAGGAATTTTCGCACGTGTTCGATTCGTCGCCGGGCCAGGCGCTTCAAATCGTGTGCAAAGACCCGTCGCGACTGTTGGCGGAGCGCCTCGATGGATTTCACAGCGTCATCGCGATGTCGGCGACCTTGGCGCCGATGAATTTTTACCGTCAGATGCTCGGCTTCGGCGCGGAACGGACAGACACGTTGAGTCTGCCGTCGCCGTTTCCCAAGGAGAACCGTCGGATCATTGTCGTGCCGAACGTGCTGACAACGTACCGGGCGCGCGGGGCCAACTACGGCAAAATCGCCGACATCATCGCGGCGACCGCGCAGGCCCGGCGCGGCAACTACATGGCATTGTTTCCAAGCTACGACTTCCTGAAATCAGTGGCGGACCGGCTTGACGATGGTGGAATAGAATTGCTCGTGCAAACGCCGAAGATGAACGAAGCCCAGCGGGCGGAGTTGCTGTCCTCGCTGCAAACAACAGAACCGCCGAAATTGGTGTTGGCAGTGCAGGGCGGCTTGTTTGCCGAGGGCGTGGACTTCGCCGGCGAGCAATTGATCGGCGTCATCGTCGTCAGCCCGGCGTTGCCGCAGGTCAGTTTCGAGCGCGAGCTGATGCGCCGCTACTACGACCAGAAGCACGGGAAAGGTTTCGCGTTTGCGTACCTCTATCCCGGCATGAACCGGGTGATTCAATCCGTCGGCCGGCTCATCCGCAATGAGACGGATCGCGGCGTGGCGGTGCTGGTCTGCCAGCGGTTCAAGCAGACGCAGTACACGACACTGTTTCCGCCGGACTGGTCGGAGGCGCTGGTGGAAGCGCGCGGCCACGAAGGGTTGGAGACAGAACTTTGCCGCTTCTGGGGCTGAGCACACCCATTCGGCGCAGGACTCCTGACCGCGTTGTTTGTTTGTCCCCGTGCCGCAACAAGCGGGAAACCGTCGGTCGCGACCTGTGCCGGGGCAGAAACCCTGATCACCCCTGCGGCATGGGGTTCGGATCTGTCAGCGCAATGGCTGGCGTTTTTTCAACCACGCGTAGGCGCTCATGTGCAGCGCCAGCATCGAGCGGCATTCCGCGGGATCGGCGGAACTGTAGTGGATGACGGCTTCGACGCGATATTGGGCGTCGGTCCATATCAGGCTGCGGTGAAAGGCAAAGCCCTCCAGTTTGCGTGCCAGTTCGTTGCCGCCCAAGCTGAACGGGGAACTGGACGGAAGCGGCCCGGCGATTTCCGATTGCTCGACAGGCGCGCTGAACTGCTCGACCAAGTCCTTTTGAATGGCGTCGGCGAAGGTGCGTTGTTCGCGGCGGACCAGCCAGACTTCCTTCATCGTGCTGTTGTAGAAATGCGCGGTGAACCGCTCGAACTCGATGCCCTTGGTGGCCTCGTAGATTTCCGGTTCCATGCCGCGGGTGTTCTGGAGGGTCAGGTTGAAACGGTGCTGCACGTCCTCGCGGCCCGCTTCGAGGCGCACGTTGTGATACTGGTCAAGCGTGGTTGACGGAAGATCCGGCACCGTCATGATCGGCATGGCCGGATTGGTGGCCGGGGACATCGCGATGTCGGCGGTGTCGTCGCTGAGAATGATCGGGTTCCGCGCGTAGCGTTCCTGCAACCAGACCACCCAGAACGGCGAGAGCAACACCACGGCCACGCCGAAGCCGGCCAGATAGATGAGCAGGCGTGGCACCGGTTCAAAGACGCGCCTCCACGTGTGTTCGGAGGGGCGCGGTTCCCCCTCGGCGGGGTTGAGGGCGCGGCCCGCATGCGGGTCTTTGGCCGGTGCCGCCGGCCGGCGCACGCGCATGGTGACGCCGCAGGCGTGACAAATCAGTTCCGCCGTTGTCTCCGTTGGCTGCAACGGCGGCGCGACCAGGCGTTCCCCGCAATTCTGACAGCGAATATGCATGACTTGTTTTCAGTCTAGCGTGGCGGGCGCGAAGTTTCCACTGCGAAATCAGGCGACATTATGTTAAGATAAAACCGACGGTGGAACAGCACGAACAAAACCGGCGCCCGCTCGACAGCCTGCAAATTGCGGCGGCTGTCTGCGTGGCGTTGTTGATTCTTGGCGAAGTCGCGTTGTTGGTGTGGTTGTTCCAGTCGCACCGTTCGCCGCGGATGCCCGTCCAATCAACGGAAATCGTGGAATTGTACACGCTGTTATCGAGCAACACGGCCGCCAGCAACACCATCTCGCCGCTGGTCACCGGCCTTGTGACCGCCTCCACGGCGACCGTGTCGGAGCCGTTGTTGAATCCGTCGTTGAAGATTCAACGGGCGCACCGCGACGGCGTGCTGTTGCAGTTGCAGTTGCGGGCGCAGACGGGCGAGCGGGAGTTTCACGCCGCGGCGGCGCACGTGAGCGTGGAATGGCAGTTGACGGACGGCTCGCAGCGCGTGGAATGGCTTGCCGTGCCGGTGGCGTGGGAAAATTTTGCTGTCAAGACGCTGGCGGCGCGCTATGATGGCGTCGTGCCGGTGTCCCGTTGCACGGTGCGGACGTTTTATCGGCAGCAACCACAAGATACGATGACACTCGAAATCTCAACCCCGTGAGGAACGCATGGAAGGCACGATGCTAGGTCCGTATTTCATCGAGGAGCAAATCGGGCAGACCCGATGGGGGCCGGTGTATCGCGCCATGCAGACGGCGGTGAACCGCCCGGTGGCTCTGAAGGTGTTGTTGCCGGAACTGACCGCCGACCCGAACAAAGTCGAGCGATTCCTCGCCTCGGCCCGCCAGGCGGCCCAAGTTTCCCTCGACGGCGTCGTGGCCGTCTATGAAGTCGGCACGGCCGGCGGTGTTCACTACTGCGCGATGGAATTGATGGACGGGCCGCCGTTGCGCGAGTTTCTGCGCAAGGCAAACGTGTCCGGCCGCGCCGACGAGCGCCGCTTGTTGCGGATGGTCGCCGAAATCGCGACGACGCTCGATGCGCTCTGGAAAAACAAGGTGCCGCACCAGCCGCCGCTGGAGGCGAACCTGCTTCCCAACAAGGCCGGGCACGTGAAGATGATCAACATCCAGCCCGCCGAGCGCCCCGGCAGCCGCTCGCCCGAGCAGGACGTGGAAACGCTCGGCGTGCTGGTGGCGACGCTGGCCAACGCCGCCGGCACCGTCAGTCGCCGCGTCGGCTTCTTTGTCGAACGGTTGATGGACACGAAGAGCCGCAAAAAATTCTCCTCGCTGGCCGAAGTGGCAGCGGCGGCCACCGCGTTGGAGCGCGAGTTGTTTCCGGCCGCCACCCGCAAACCGCCTGTCGCGCCGGTGGTGGCCAAACGGCGCGCCTCCCCGGTGCTTGTCATCACCGGCGTCGCGGTGTTGCTGGCGTTGATTGGCGGCGTCGGTTGGTTGGCTTGGTCGCTGATGCGCGCGAAGCGTCCAACGACCACCGAGCGCCCCACCGACATCGGCACGATGGTCGAGGTGCCGGCCGGTGAGTTCATTTATCAAAACAATGAGCGCAAGAAACTGGGGGCGTTCTTGATTGACCGTTATGAAGTGACCTTCGGCGAGTACAAGGAATTCGTGGAGGCATCCTTGAAGGACGAGGTGCGCGAGCATCCGTTTGCCCCGCGGAAAAAACTTCACGTGCCGGCGAACTGGGAACTGATTGTCGAGGCGATCAAGAGCCGTCAATTGCTCAACGGCGCGTGGATCACGTGGGATTCGCCCGTGTTCGGCGTGGATTGGTTTGACGCCTGGGCCTACGCCAACTGGCGCGGCAAACGCCTGCCCACCGAGGAGGAATGGGAAAAAGCCGCGCGCGGCACCGATGGGCGCGCATTTCCGTGGGGCAACGAGTTCAAGAACATTTGTGCTTGGGATGGAACTGACAAATTATTTCGTTGGTACTCCGTCTATCGGTTTGCCAAGGACAAAAGCCCTTACGGCGTCATTGGCATGGCCGGTGGCGTCAGCGAATGGACCGACACATCCAACCGCAACAACGCCGTCATCCGCGGCGGCAACTGGGCCAGCACCAACCTTGCGGTCACGGTGCGCATGACCACCAACTTGCGCGAGTGGCGTTCGGATCGTGTCGGTTTCCGTTGCGCCGCCGACCGCAATCCGCCCGCGGCGACCCCCGCGGAGCCTGCGGTCCCAGTGGTCCCAGCCGCCCCTGCTGCGAAGTGAGCGGTAATTTCACAAGCCACTGGACTTGACCGCCCCGGAGCGGTAAGGTTGGAATCGTGGGAGAAAACGCAAGCGTGCCAGAGACAACGAACCAACGATTGCCGGATAACGATGCGGTGTATCGCGAAGTGTACAACAACACCAGCGATGCCATCTTCCTGCACGATCCTGTCAGCGGGATGGTGCTTGATGTCAATCGCGCCGCCTTGGAAATGTACGGATGCACCCGCGAGCAAATTGTCGGACATCATATTGAGTTGTGGAGCGATGGCAAGCCTCCGCATTCAGCCTCCGCATTCGGCGCAGGACGCGCAGGAATGGATTCGTCGCGCCTTTCAGGAAGGCCCCCAAACGTTTGAGTGGCTTGCCCGACGGCACAATGACGAGCGATTCTGGGTGGAGGTGGCGTTGCGGCCCTGCCAGATTGCCGGCCGGAGCTGCATTTTGGCAAACGTGCGCAACATCAACGAGCGCCGCCGCATGGAGGAAATCTGGCGCGCCAGCGAACAACGATTCCGACTGCTGCTGGAGTATGCCCGAGACGGCATCGCCATGGTCGAATGCGCCGAATACAGCGCCGCCGACGGAACGCAACGGTTCTACCGCAAACTCGTGTTCTGCAACGACTGTTTCGTCGAAATGTCCGGCCGCGGCCGCGATGAATTGTTGAATTGCCCAGACCTCACCCAGTTGACCCGTTCCGCGCTCAGCCCTTCCGAGCAAGCCCAACTGCGACAGCCCCGTGACGCTGGAATGCCTTATCGAGGCGTCTCCTCATGGATACGGCCCGACGGCAAGGAGAACTATTTCGAGTGGATTACCGTCCCCCTGCGCATCGGCGGCAAACTCTGCACACTGGAAATCAACCACGACATCACCCAGCGCCGGCGATCCGAAGAGGAACTGCTGTTGAAATCCAGCGCGGTGGAAGCCGCAGCCAACGGCATCCTCATCACCGACCGCGCCGGCCGCATCATCTGGGCCAACCCCGCTTTCAGCCGCCTGACCGGCTACGAACCCGCCGAAGCCATCGGCCGCAACCCGCGTTTCCTCAAGTCCAGCCAGCATACGCGCCGTTTCTACCAGGAACTTTGGGACACCATCCTGAATGGTCGCATCTGGCAGGGCGAAATGATCAACAGACGCAAGGACGGAACTCTCTACACCGAGGAGCAGACGATCACTCCCGTCTATGGCGCCCAAGGGCAAATCACGCATTTCATCGCCGTCAAACAGGACATCACGGAACGCCGCCGCATGGAGGAACAACTCCGCCGCACGAACAAGTTGGAAGCCATTGGCCGCCTCGCCGGTGGTGTCGCCCATGATTTCAACAACATCCTCACCGCCATCATGGGCTACAATGAGGTCATCCTGCGACGCCTTCCGCAATATGACCCGTTGCGCCGCGAGGCTGTCGAAGTCGAAAAAGCCTCCTATCGCGCCGCGCATCTGACACGCCAGTTGCTCGCCTTCAGCCGCAAGCAAGTCCTGCAACCCGTCGTCCTCAACCTGAACCAGATCGTCACCGAAATGAGCCACATGCTGCACCGCGTGCTCGGCGATGACATCCTCTTGCGGACCGCTCTTGCCGATCCGATCGGCCTCATCCGGACCGACCCCAGCCAGATCGAGCAGGTCATTCTCAACCTCGCTGTCAACGCCCGCGACGCCATGCCGCAGGGCGGCACACTGACCATTGCCACCTCCCACGCCACGCTCGACGAAAGCTATGCCGGCAAACACCACGACATCCAAACCGGCGATTGCGTGCTGTTGTCCGTCACCGATACCGGCGTCGGAATGTCGCCCGAGGTGCAGGCGCATTTGTTCGAGCCATTCTTCACCACCAAGAAGGACGGACACGCCACCGGCCTCGGTTTGGCCACGAGCTATGGCATCGTCAAGCAAAGCGGCGGTCACATCGTGGTGTACAGCGAGCCGGGTCGGGGCACGTGTGTCAAAGTCTATTTGCCCCGCCTGCCCGGCGAAACGGCCTCGTACAAACCTCCACCCGCTTCCACCGCGTTGCCGCGGGGCAACGAAATCATCCTCGTCGTCGAGGATGAGCCGGCGCTGCGTTTGCTGGCCACGACCGTGTTGCGCGAACAAGGCTACACCGTCTGGCCCGCGTCCAACGGCGTTGAGGCACTCGCGTTGCTGGCAGACACCCCCGGCATCCAGCCGGATCTTGTGCTCACCGACGTGGTGATGCCGCAAATGGGCGGCCGCGACCTCGTGGTGAAACTGCGGCAGACAAGGCCGACATTGAAAGTGTTGTACACGTCCGGCTACACCCGCGATGTCCTGACGCAGGAAGGCATTGAAGAAAGCCACACTGCCTTTCTCCAAAAACCCTATACCCCCACCAACCTGGCCCGCAAAGTCCGCGAATTTCTTGATGTTTCGGAGGGGAAGGAAACTTTTTGACAAACGCCCCCTTCGCTTGGTATAAGGCGCGCGGATACAAGCAATATGAATAATTGACGTAGAATCGCGGTCGAACACGTTGAACGATCGCGATTTTTGTTTAGTATCGGAGGTATAGTATGGCTCGCGGCACAGTCAAGTGGTTCAACGACAAGAAGGGTTATGGGTTCATTCAGCGGGACGGCGGTCCTGATGTGTTTGTGCATTTCTCGGCCATCCGGGGAGAGGGATTCAAGACGCTGGCTGAGGGGCAGGTCGTCGAGTTCGACCTGATCGAGGATGCCAAAGGCGCGAAGGCCCAGAACGTCGTTAAACTCTAAGTTATCATCCTCACCGAGTTGACAGACGGCAGCGGCGTTTCTTGAGCGCCGGTGTTTTTGTGCTTCCCACCACAAGTCCGGATGGGTTATCAGTTTTTGTCGAATGAGACGGCCAAGGTGCCGCACAATCACACATGTCCTCGGTTGAATCCATGTCGCGTCGCGAAAAGGTGTTGGCAGGCGTACTGCTGACGCTGGGGGTCAGTCTCTGGTTGTGGCACGTGTTTCACTGGATCATTGACCCGGATGAGACGCAACACATGCACATCGTCTGGGGCTGGACGCAGGGATTGGCGCAGTACCGCGACATCTTTGCCAACAACATGCCCTTGTTTCATTTGCTGTGCGCGCCGCTGTTTGCCGCTGCCGGCGAACGCGCCGACATCGTGTCGGTCATGCGTCTGGAGATGATTCCGCTGTCGGTGGTGATGATTGTTTGCACGTATGCAATCAGTCGCGCCTTATATTCCAGACGGGTTGGGCTGTGGGCGGTCATTTTCCTGATGTGGCTGGGGCCGTTCATGTTTGTGGCGCTTCAATTCCGCACGGATGTCTTGTGGGGCGCCGTCTGGATGCTGGGAATGACCGCGCTTCTCAGTGGGCCGCTTACGTGGAGGCGCGCACTCGTGGCTGGTTTTTTTGCCGGTGCGTCGGTTGCTGTTTCGCAGAGAACAGTCTGGTTGTTGTTGTGCGTTGGCATCACGCTGGTGGCGCTGGTCGCACTGGTGCCTGAACTGAGGTCGCGCCTGTCGCTACAACAGGCGATCAAGTTCATCGCGATTGCGAGTCTTGGGGCGGCCATTGTTCCGCTTGGGTTGATCGGGTTCCTTGTTTGGAAGGGACTGTTGGGGGACCTGATCCGCTGGGCGTTCGGTTTCAATGCGATCGCCAGCGTTGATTCTCTCCGCGCAAGTCTCTGGTGGTGGCCGGTCTTCCTTGTGGCGTCGGCGCTGGTGTGCTGGGGCGCGCGCGAAATGATCCGGCGCGCGCCAAGCCTGGAACTGGGGGTGAAACGCGCGGCGGTGCTTCTGTTCACCGGCTCATTTACCGTCGTGTTTTGGCAGTTCTCGCCCACGCTTCATCAAGGCGTGTTGCTGCCGACCGTTCCGCTTGTGATGGCGTTGCTCGCGCCGTTGCTGTTGGCCTTGGGGCCGGTGTGGGTCGTGCTCCTTGAGATCGGAGTGCTCCTGTTTGCCCATCACCGGTTTCGGTATGAGTGGAATCCCCGCGCACAGGAGCAACTGCTGCAGCAAGTGCTTCAGCTCACGGATCCCGGCGACTACATCATGGACCGGAAAGGGGAAACGATCTTTCGACGCCGGCCCTATTTCTATGCGTTGGTGGCCATCACCATGCATCGGATTGACCGGGGCGAACCTCTTGATGACATTGTGGATCGCGTCATCGCCACGCGCGCGTGTGTTGCCGTCGAAAATCTGCGCGGGTTTCCCAAGGCAGCCCAGGAGTTTTTTCAAAGTCAATTTCTCGTTGTCGGCCGGTTGCGCGTGGCGGGGCACCGGTTGACGGCGCCGGAACCGGCCTCGATGCGACCGATACCATTTCACATTTCCATCCCGGCGCGTTACACCCTCGTCACCCGGTCCGGTGTGGCGCAGGGGCATCTCAATGGTGAGCCGTTCCGCGAACCCCGGTTTCTGGACAGCGGCCAACACGAGTACCGGCCTGCGAAAGGCGAAATCGAAGTTGCGGTCATCTGGGCGCAGGCCGTCGAGCGCGGATTCAGCGTCACGTGGCGCTAAACGCGCGACAGGCGCCAGAGCAACCACAAGCCGAGCAACTCGAAGACGAGATTGGGCATCCACAAAATCGCTTCTGGAAAGAGGTGTGGTTTGTTGCGGAGCGCGTTGGCAAGCACCATCGTAAAATAATAAGCCACTGACAATGCGAGGCTGATCGCAATCCCGATGGAGGTTTCCCGCCGGCTGGTCTTGATGCCGAGCGGAATGCCAATCAGCACAAAGGCGACACACGCCACCGCCCCCGCCACGCGTTGGTGCGCCTCCATCAAGGCCACCGACGGATAAAGCCCTTTTGCCTGCAAATGGCGGATCTCGGCCAACAGCTCCGGCATCTGCAATTCCTGCACGCCGCGCGATGTCATCGTTTGTTGATAGACGGCCCCCAGGTCAAGCTCGACCGGGTAATGTTCCGCAGTGATCCCCGGCCGAATCTTGCGCGGATCGGTCGGGTCTTTCGGGTCGCGAATCTCGCCGCGCACGTGGTACAGTTCCAGCAGGACTTTTCGCTCCGCCGGTTTTCCCGTGATGATGCCGCGCTGCGCCCGCAAGCTCGACGCCACGTTGCCGCCCGCGCCGAGCGTGTACAACGTGATGTCTTCGATCACATTCTTGTTTTTCTTGCCGACGTAGATGACGTAACCCGGAAAATCCTTCACGTACGTCTTCTCCTCAATCAACGCCTCCGGCTGGTGGGTGCTCACGTGCAGAAACAGGGTCCGAAACGCCAGCCGGCATCGTGGCGCGAGCGTCGTGTTGACGTACAGGGAAACGCACATCATCGCCGCCGCCAGCAAAATCACCGGCGCGGCCACGCGGCCCAGCCCGATGCCGCTCGCCCGCATGGCGGTGATCTCATTGTCCGCGCTCATCCGCCCGAACGTCAGCAGCGTCGCCGCCAGCAACGCCATCGGCAGCGTGAAGCTCAACACGTACGGCATCAGCAGCACGATGAACATCCCGATGGACTCCAGGCTCACGTGACGGTTCACCAGCATCTCGCTGAGTTTCTTCAGCATCCGCCCCAACAACAGGACGAAGGTGAACACGCCGAGGCTGAAAAACAGCGTGATGACCACCTGCCGTATGATATACTTCGCCAAAATCTTCATCGTCTCGTGGAAACAACTAACAATTTTCCGGCCAAAACACCACGCAAAAGCGCCGCGGTTTTTTTGTCCGCGCTGGCAGAGATGGCGCGCACGGATTTGCTCCGGGAAAAATGGCTGCTCTGCCCCAACCGCCGCGTCGGCCTCCAGTGGCTCGACGCCTGCGCCCGCGCCGGGCAGCCCGTCGTCAATGTCCGCCTCCACACCCCGCTTTCACTCGCCCTCGAACTCGCCGGGCCAAAACTCAACGGACGCCAACTCATCACTCCGCTCGGCCGCGTCGTCCTCGCCGCCCGGCTCCTGAAACAACTCGGCGCCGGCTACCTCGGCGGACTTCGCCCCAGCCTCGCCCTCGCCGAGCGCCTCGCCGCCACGCTCCACGATCTCCGCCTGGCCGGCGTCGAACCTGACGACATCGAACGCGGCCGGTTCGAAGCCGCCGCCAAAGGCCGCGACCTGTTCGCCCTCCTGCGCGGTTACCAGCAGGAGTTGGACAAACATCATCTCGTGGACGACGCCGAACTGTTCCAGTTGGCTCGTGGGAGCGACCTCCCGGTCGCGACCGTCCTTGTCCCCGCCGACCTCGATATCGGCCCGCTCCAGGAAATTCCCCACACCATCTTGCCGGTGGATGAACCGCCCGCGCCGGCGTTCACCGACGCCTTCACGGCCGTCGGCGAAACGAACGAACTCCGCGAAGTCCTCCGCCGCTGCCTCGCCAACGGCTGGCCGCTCGACGAAGTCGAAATCCTCCACACCGACGCCGGCACCTACGTGCCGCGCTGCTACGAACTGGCCGAGAACCTCGACGCGCCGGTCACCTTTGCCGAGGGCATACCGGCGCGCTACTCCCGGCCGAGCCGCGCGCTTGCCGCGTGGCTGGCATGGAGCAGCGACGGTTTTCCGCAAACCGCGCTCGTCGCAATGATCCGCGACGGCCTGCTGGAAGGCATTCCCGGTAACCTCGCCGCCGCGTTGCGCGTTGTGCCCATCGGTTTCGGGCGCGACCGGTATCTCTCCCAACTCGACGCGCAGATCACCGGCCTCCAACAGCAGGCAGAGGAAGCGGACGACGAGCACAAGCCGGCCTTGCAGCGCCGGCGCGACGCGTTGCGCGCGTTGCATTCGCCGGTGGCGCGATTGCTCGCTCTGGCCGTCCGTCCGCCGCTCGAAGCCGCTGCCGAGTTTCTTGCAAAACACGCCCGATGCTTGAACGAACTCGACAACTACACCCGCGAGATCCTGCAGGAACGCATCGCCGAGTTGGCGTCGTGGTTGCCGGCGGGCGACGACACGATCAATGTCCGCGAATGGCTGCTGGCGTTGCTGCGCGAGACGAGCGTGCTCGGCCAAGGCCCGCGTCCCGGCCACCTCTACGTGGCCGGTTGGGAGAACGGCGGACATTCCGGGCGTCCGCACACGTTCATCGTCGGCTTGGATGCCGACCGATTTCCGCCCGCCGGCCGGCAGGACCCGGTGTTGCTCGACAGCGAACGCGAGCCGCTCGGCCTGGCGCAATCGCAAGACCGCCGCGCGGAAGCGGCGCAAGCGTTTGAACACCTCCGCGCCCGGTTGCGCGGCACGGTCACGGCAAGTTACGCGAGCCGCAACGTGGCCGATGACAGCGAGCTTTTCCCCGGTGTTGTCCTGCCGGCGGCGAAAACAGCCGCCACCGCACCGGCAACCGAAGCGGAAGCGCTCTCGGAAACCGAGTGGTGGCTCTGGCGTTTGTGCGCCGCGGGACCGGTGCGCGACGCGGCACAACAAATCGGCGAACGTTTCCCGTGGCTCGGCCGCGGCCAACGCGCGGCGGCGCAACGCGGCAGCGACGAGTTCACCCCGTTCGACGGCCACGTGCCGGCCGCGGGGCCGGACCTCGACCCGGCGGTCGCGGCGGACCGGTTGTTCTCGCCGCACCGGCTGGAAGCAGTCGGGACGTGTCCGCTGCGGTATTTCTTCCACTACGCGCTCGGCTTGCAGGAGCCGGAAGAGTTGGAATTGGACACGGAACGCTGGCTGCCGCCCTCGGAGTTCGGCCAGCTCTTGCACGAGGTCTTTCACCGGCACCTGCGCGACGGCGCGGCGTTGTCTGCTGTGTTGGAACAACGGATCAGTCGTTACCGCGAGAAATTCCCGCCGCCCAACGAAGGCGTGTTCCGTCGCGATTGCCGGCGGCTGGAACGGGCCGCGCGGATTTTCGCCGCCGAGACATTCGACGGGAAACCGATTGATTTCGAGCGCGACATCAAAGGCGTGCCGGTGGCGTTGCCGGACGGGACGACGATTCATCTGCGCGGACGGATTGACCGCGTGGACGAGACGGACGCGGGACTGGCGTTGTGGGACTACAAGACCGGCAGCCCGTCGCCCTACCGCACCAAACGCGACGACCCGTTCAATGGCGGCCGGATTTTGCAGCACGCGGTGTACATCGAACTGGCGCGGGCGCACTACGGCAAGCCGGTGGTGTCGTTCGGCTATTTCTTCCCCACGGAGAAAGGACGCGGCGAGCGGATCACGTTCACGCCCCTGCAACTGGCGGGCGCGCCGGAACTGCTGGTGCGGTTGCGCGGCCTGATCGCCGCCGGCACGTTTGCGGCAACGACCGATGCGGACGACTGCGCGTTCTGCGATTACCGGAGCATCTGCCGGCGATGAACCCTCCCGACCACAACGAGCGCCGCAAAATCACCGCGCAACTCGACACGACAATGATCGTCGAGGCCGCCGCCGGCACCGGCAAGACCACGGCGATGGTGAACCGCATCGTCGCGCTCGTCAATGCCGGCAAATGCAGCGCCGACACGCTGGCGGCGGTGACGTTCACCCGCAAGGCGGCGGCGGAACTGCGCGAGCGGTTGCGTGAGAAACTTCCCCAGGCGGCGCAATGCCAGATCAGCACGGTGCATTCGTTTTGCGGGCGACTGCTGCGCGAGCGGCCGGTCGAGGCGGGCGTGGACCCGGATTTCGAGGAACTCGACGACGAACGCGACGGACGGCTCCGCCATCAGGCGTGGGAAAACTTCACAAACGAGTTGTTCGCAAAGGACGATTCGCTGCTCAACGAGTTGGATGAACTCGGCATCCCGCTGGCGGATTTGTGGCCGGCGTTCCAACGGTTCGCCAACTACCCGGATGTGCACGACTGGCCCGCGCCCGAAGTGCCGGCGCCGGCGTTGATGCCGGCGGTGGCGGCGCTGCGCGAATACGCGGCGCACATGGAGAAAAACCTGCCGGATCCGAATGGCACGGACGAGTTGGCAGGATTGTTCCGTCGCGTGCTGCGGATGTTGCGCTCGCACGACCTGGCGCGCCGCTCGGAAGTGGCGGAGATTCTGGAGCAGTTCAAACCGGGCCGCAAGTGCACGCACAAGTATTGGCCCAACGGCAAGGAACAGGCGTTGCGCGAACACGAACAGTGGGACAAGTTTTGCGACGACGTGGCCGGGCCGTTCGTGACGGCGTGGCGGGCGCACCGGTATCCGTCGGTGCTGCGCGTGTTGCAGGGCGTGCGGGCCGTCTATGACCGGCAACGCGAGGCGGCGCACGGATTGAATTTCCAGGATTTGTTGTTGCTCGCCGCCAAGCTGCTGCGCGAGCGCCCCGAAGTCCGGCAATACTTCCGCCGCCGGTTTACGCACGTGCTCGTGGACGAGTTTCAGGACACCGACCCGGTGCAGGCCGAAGTGATGTTGCTGTTGACCGCCGAGAACCTGCGCGAACGCGACTGGCGCAAGTGCCGGCCCGCGCCGGGGTCGTTGTTTGTGGTCGGCGACCCGAAGCAGTCCATCTACCGGTTCCGCCGCGCCGACATCGTGACGTACAACACGGTGAAACAAATCATCCAGGACACCGGCGGCGCGGTCGTCACGCTGTCGGCGAACTTCCGCTCGGCCAGGCCGGTGGTGGATTGGGTGAACGCGGTGTTTGGCGGCGGCAAGTTCTTCCCCGCCGCGGCGAACGAAGTCGCGCCGGGGTATGTGCCGTTTTTGGTGGGGCGCGAGGAGCAACCCGCTGATGCCGCCGTTTTTCAGGTCAAGGTCACCGGCGACAATCAGAGCGACATCGCGGTTGCCGAGGCGGATTTCATCGCGCGGCACATCCGCGCATCGGGCCGGACGCCGGGAGATTTTCTCATCGTCACCCGACGGAAGGACCGGCTGAGCGTGTACGCCGACGCGCTGCAACAACTCGGCCTGCCGCACGAGGTGACCGGCGGCAGTTCGCTCAACGAAGTGCGCGAACTCGGTCTCTGGCACGCCGCGTTGCGCGCCGCGCTCGAACCCGACAACCCGGTCGCGGTCGTGGCGGCGTTGCGCAGCGAGTTGTTCGGGTTCAGCGACGAGGAACTGTACGCCCACCGGCGCGCCGGCGGGCGGTTTGATTGGCGGAGCGACGCGACCGGGCCGATGGGCGAAGCGTTTGCGGTGTTGCGCCGGTTTGCGGAGTGGTTGGGGTCGCTGGCGCCGGTGATTGCGGTGGAACGGGTCGCGAACGACCTCGGTTTGTTGCCGCTGGCGGCCGGCGCGCCGGGCGGCGACGTGGAAGCCGGCAGCCTCGGCAAGGCGCTGGAGTTGTTGCGCGCCGGGCAGGCGGACTGGCCGACGGCGGCGGCGATGGTGGAACAGTTGGGACGGTGGGCAACGGCGGATGAACCGCACGACGGCGCATCGGCGACCGCGCCGACCGGCGCCGCGGTGCGCGTGATGAATTTGCACAAGGTCAAGGGACTGCAAGCGCCGGTGGTCTTCCTGGCCGACCCGGCCGGCGCGAGCGAGCACGAGGTGGAATTGCACGTGGACCGGCGCGGCGCGCGGGTGACCGGGCACTTGGCGTTGTACGGCGCGACGAACGCGTTTGGCAGGGGATCGTTGCTCGCGCATCCGCTGGATTGGGAAAAACTCGCCGCACGCGAAGCGCAGTTCCGGCAGGCGGAGGAAAACCGGCTGCTCTACGTCGCCGCAACGCGGGCGCGGGACCAGTTGATCGTGTCGTTGCGCGACAAACGCGCGGCATCGAATCCGTGGAATCCATTGGAACCGGCGCTGAAAGATGCGGCGGCATTGCCGGATCCGGGACCGCAATCGGCGCCGGTGACGAAACCGGTCACGTTGACGGGCGCGGACGTGGCGGCGGCGCGCGCGGCGATTGCCGCGCGTTGGGAGACAATCAAAACGCCAACCTACGCGACGCGCGCCGCGAAGCCGGCAACGGCGGCGGTGATGGCGCGAACGGACGGTGACGGGATGCGTTGGGGGAGCGTGATTCATTTGTTGTTGCAAACGGCGATGCGTGAGCCGGCCGGCGATTTGCACGCGGCGGCAGTGTCGGCGTTGCGGGCGGCGGAATTGGATGTTGCGCTGGCCGGTGAGGCGGTGGCGGTGGCGGGGAAGGTGGTGAAGTCGGAATTGTGGCAGCGGGCGCAGAAGGCCCAGCGGCGGTTGGCGGAAGCGCCGGTGGTGGTGGCGTTGGCGGATGGACTGGTGCGCGGAGTGATTGATTTGGCCTTTGAGGAGGCGGACGGCTGGGTGTTGGTGGATTACAAAACCGACCGCATGGAAAGACCGGAAACGTTGCTGGAGCAATATCGGGTGCAGTTGGAGTCATACCGGACTTGCTGGCAGGCTGCCACCGGCCAGGCCGTCAAGGAACTCGGACTCTACGCAGTGACCGCCGACCGCTATCTGGTGCTGAAATGATCAAGGTGGACCTCCACACGCACGCCGGCGAAGACCCCGAGGATGGCCTGCCGCACCCGGCGACAGCGGTGATTGACAAGGCGGCGGCGCTCGGCTTCGGCGCGCTGGCGGTGACGTTGCACGGCGTGGTGCTCGACGATGAGCGGGTGTTCGACTACGCGCGGAGCAAAGGCGTGTTGCTGGTGCGCGGCGTCGAATGGGAATCGCCGCACGGCGATGTGTTGCTCTACAACATCAGCCAGCGCGAGTGCGAACAGCTCCGGACACTCGATGATCTGCGCGCGTTGCGGCGCGAGCGCGGCGACGATGTGTTGATGATGGCGCCGCATCCGTATTTCTTCAAACACAGCCTGCATCGCTGGTTGGAACGCTACATGGACGTGTTCGACGCGATCGAGTATTGCCACCTGCATTTCACGTGGCTGAATTCCAACCGCAAGGCCCTTCGCGTCGCCGCCGCGCACGGCAAGACCGTCGTGGCGACATCCGATGCGCACAACCTCTGGATGTTCGGCCAGCATTACTCGCTGGTGGACGCCGAGCCGACGGTGCTGTCGTTGTTCGCGGCCATCCGCGCGGGGCGCATCGAGCGGCACAGTCCACCGGAAACGATTTGGAACGCAGTGCGGATGATCGTGACTGATCCGCTGCTGCGCCGCCAGCCAGGCCGGATCACCCGCAGTTTTTCGTAAGCTTATTGTTTTGCGTCCAGCAATTGTTCCAGCGCGATGTCCTTGGCGGTCCAGACCAAGGAGAGCGACAACGTGAACGGCAGCAGCCACAGGATCACCCAGAATAGATGAACATGCGCGACGAAGGCTTGCAGTTTCATCATGACGTCTTCGCCCTGCATGACGCCGCCGGCCAGCAGGCGCGCCAGATAGGTAAACGGCGCGAGTTGGATCACGAGCGCCGTGACCAAGCTCAACACCATCTGCCAGGTCAGCCCTGTCCGTCCCGCCGCCCGCGCCAGCGCGGCGCTGGCGACCGACATCGCCATCACGGTCAGGATCAGCATTCCGAGAAACGCGAGGCCATGACAGCAGAAATAAAAATTCCTGGGAAACTGCCGCCAAGCCCAGAGAAACGGAAACAGATACGCCAGCAACGCCGTCGCAATGAGCAGGCACCGGACCGATTGCGCCCATTCCATGCCGAGTGTTTTGACACAGTGCAATCGCCACGCACCGACCAGCATCGCCAACAGGCTGCCGGCGCACAACGGCGTGGAAAATGAACGGGGCGCCGTGGCCAGCGTCATCTCTGCCACAAACACCACCGAGGCCATGCCGCCGAAAAACAGAAAATAAAATCCCTGCGCCAGCCGCACGCGATCGCGAAGCGAAGGCGCGATGCAAGCCGTGACAGGCGCCAGTGTCGCTTTCGGTTCAGCGTTCTCCACAGTGAAGGCTCCTGGCTATGCCTGCTTGCGAAGTTCCGCGTAGAGTTCGTCGAGCGCCTGCGGGATGACCCGCACGTCGCCGAGCACGGGCATGAAATTGGTGTCGCCGTTCCAGCGCGGCACGATGTGCACGTGCACGTGGTCCTCGACGCCCGCGCCGGCGACGCGTCCGAAATTGATTCCGATGTTGAAGCCGTCCGGCTTCAGCGCCTTGGCGAGAAGATTTTTGCAGCGTCGCGTCAACAGCATCAGGTCGCCGAGTTCCTGTTCGGCGAGGTCATCGAGGTTTCCGGTGTGCTTGTAGGGCGCGACCATCAGGTGGCCGGGGTTGTACGGGTACGTGTTGAGCAGGGCGAAGCAGGTCCGGTCGCGGATCAAAATATGGTTCTTCGCGTCGTCGGCTTCCTGCGATTTGCGGCAGAAAAAACAGCCGGTTTCCTTTGGTTCCAAAATATAACGGATGCGCCAGGGCGCCCAAAGATGTTCCATGCACCCCTTATACGCCGCGCCCGCCGCCCCTGTCAAACATCCCGCGCGCAACCCTCCCGCAAGATGAATTCCGTGCTACATCTGTAGCATGAAATTCATACGGGTGGGGCGGATGCAGGATTGTCAGCGGCGCGGTTTCACTATACTGTGCCGGCGATGACAGATTTCCTGACAACATTGCGCGACGGGCCGTTGCTGGCGGACGGCGCGATGGGTTCGCTGCTCTTCGAGCGCACGGGCCGGCTCTCGGAGGCCAACCATGTTTATGAATCCTTCAATCTCGACCGCCCTGAACTGATCCAGGAGATCCACCTCGCCTACCTCGCCGCCGGGGCGCGCTGCCTGAAGACCAACACCTTCGGCGGCAACCGCTCCGCGCTCCAATTGTTCGGCCTCGACAAGCAGGCTGCCGCCATCAACCGCGCCGGCGTCCAGATCGCCCGCGACGCCATCGCCCGATTCCAGCCCGCGGAGCCGGTGTTCATCCTCGCGTCTGTCGGTCCCGGCGCTGACCGCGAACAGATCGAGGCGCTCACCGCCGCCAAGCCCGACGCGTTGTTGTTGGAGACGTTCCGCTCGCTTGCCGACTTGGAGAGCGCGCTCGACGTCGTCCAATCGCATCCCAATCTTCCGCCGCTCATCGCCGAACTGACCGACCCAGCCGACCCGCTTGGCTTCGTCGCGCGGATGCGCGCCCGGTGCGTGCCCGTCGCCGGCGTCAACTGCTGCGCGCCGTGGGACGCCGACGCTTTTGTCGAGGCCGTGAAGGATTTTCCCGGCGTGCTGCTCTCCGTGATGCCCAACGGCGGCGGTTTCCAGCGCATCGGCCACCGGTTCATGACCAACGTCAACCCGGAGTACGTCGGCAAACTCGCCCGCAGTTTTCTTGACCGCGGCGTGCGGCTCATCGGCGGCTGTTGCGAGGTGCATCCGCCGCACATTCGCGAGATGCACAATTACCTCCGCTCCCGCCAAACCCGCAGCGTTGCCGTCGTCAACACCGCTGCCACACCGGCGGCGGGTGACGCCGAGAAACGCGCCAACGGGCCGTTCTCGCGCAAAATTGTGGATGGCGAGTTTGCCGTCAGCGTCGAACTCCTTCCGCCGCGGGGCACGGACGCGAAGGCCCTCCAGCACAAAGTGGATTTCATCCGCCAACTGAGCGCCAGCGGGCTGGCTGACGCCGTGGACATCACCGATGGATCGCGCGGCATCCCGTTGATGCCGCCCGGCGATTTCATCCACATCGTTCGCGGCCAGCTCGGCGGCGCGCTGGAGTTCATCCCGCACTTTGCCGCGCGCGACCTGAATCTGATGGGCATCCAAAGCCGGCTCATCGGTTATCACGCCAACCGCATTCACAACGTCCTCTTCATCACCGGCGATCCGCCGAAGATGTCGCCGACGTATCCGCGTTCGACGGCCGTCTTCGACCTCGATTCGCCGGCGATGGTGCGCCTCACACATGCCTGTCTCAACGCCGGCGTGGATTTTGGCGGCGCGCCGCTCGGCAAACAAGCCGACCCGCGCACCCATTTCACCATCGGCACCGGGTTCGAGACGGAAGCGGTCAACCGCGGGCGCGAACTGGACAAGCTCCGGCAAAAGCTCGACAACGGCGCCGACTACGTGATGACCCAGCCCGCGTTCCGACACGAACCGCTGGCCGCGCTGGAGACATTCCGCGGCGGCAACTGCGCGTTTCTGGTCGGCGTGATGGTGCTCGCCAGTCTCGACCAGGCCCGTCGCGTCGCCGAAGTGCCCGGCGTCGTGTTGCCCGACGAAATCCTGAACCGGCTCGCCGCATTCGAGACGTTGGACGATCAAGCGAAGGCCGGGCGCGAGATTGCCAGCGGGCAAATTCGCCGGGTCAAGCGCGAAGGTTGGGACGGCCTCTACCTGATGTCCCCCGGCGGCGGCGCCGGTGTGATCGAGGTGTTGCGGGCCATCGGTTGAGCCAACAAAGAAGAAGCATCTGCTTGCGTTTCGGGGTGGACTTGGTATCTTCCGCGCAAGTTTCGCATCACCATCCCAGCAGGAGCAACAACATCATGGCAAATAGAAACAGTCTTACTCGCCGCCAGTTCCTCCGGAACACGGCGGTCCTCACCGGCGGCCTCGCCCTCAACAGCGCGTTCACACGCAACCTCTGGGCGGCATCCACCGACACCATCCGCGTGGGCGTCATCGGCTGCGGCGGGCGCGGCACCGGCGCCGCGAAGAATTGCGTGGCGTCGTCGGATGGCGTGAAGATCGTCGCGCTGGCCGACGCCTTCGGCGACCGGCTGGCCGCGTTGAAGAAACAATTTGAAGTCCCCGACGACCGGTGTTTCACCGGGCTGGACGCCTACAAGGCAGTGCTGGCGTTGGCTGACGTGAACCTTGTCATCCTCGCCACGCCGCCGGGGTTTCGTCCGTTTCATTTCGCGGCTGCCATCGCAGCGGGCAAACACGTGTTCATGGAAAAACCCGTCGCCGTCTGCCCGACCGGCATCAAGATGGTCCTTGAGACCTCGCAACAGGCTGCCGAGAAGAAACTCGGCGTCGTGGCCGGCACGCAGCGCCGCCATCAGGCGCACTACATCGAGGCGATGAAACGCATCCACGGCGGCGACATTGGAACTCTCGTTTCGGCGCAATGCTACTGGAACCAAGGCGGCCTCTGGGTCAAGAAACGCGAACCCGGCCAGAGCGACGTCGAGTGGCAGCTTCGCAACTGGCTCTATTTCACGTGGCTCAGCGGCGACCACATCGTCGAGCAGCACATGCACAACATTGATGTCGTCAACTGGGCGTTCAACGCGTTGCCTGACTCCGTTCACGCTGTTGGCGGGCGCCAGTTCCGCACGGGCGAGGAGTACGGCAACATTTACGATCACTTTGGCGCGGAGTTCTTTTATCCGGGCGATGTCCGGACACTCAGCACCTGCCGTCAAATCCAAGGCGCGGACTTCCGCGTCAGCGAACGCATCGTCGGGACCAAGGGCGTGGCGAATCTGGACAACAGCAACGCCTCCATCACCGGCGAGAAACCGTGGAAGTTCGAGGGGCAAGCGACCGATCCCTACGTGCAGGAGCACACGGACCTCATCGCCAGCATTCGCAGCGGCAATCCGCTCAACGAAGGCAAAACCGTGGCCGAGAGCACGCTCAGCGCGATCATGGCGCGCGAGTCCGCCTACTCGATGCGGCAGTTCACCCGCAATTGGTTCACCGTGAAGTGCGACCTCAACCTCCTGCCGCCGCCGGGCCTCAAGCTCAAGGATTCCTATCCGGTCGCTCCGGTTGCCGTTCCCGGCAAATATCAGTTGGCCGGTTGGATCACCGAGGCGCCGAAGAAGAAACAGGAAGGCGGCAAGGGCAAGGGCAAAGGCAAGAAGCAATAAGGAGATTTTCCCATGTCAACGACACCCACCACCCAAACACTCGGCGCCGCCGCCCTGGTCACCGGCGCCATGAACCGCGTTCACGCCGCCGGCTCCGGCATCATCAAGGTCGGCTGGCTTGGCTGCGGCGGGCGCGGCAACGGCGCCATCCGCCAATGCCTCATCGCTGATCCCGGCACCGAAGTCATCGCCTGCGCCGACCTCTTCGAGCAGAAAGCGATGACCGGCCGCGAGAAATTGAAGGCGGACCCGAAGTACGCGGACCGCGTCAAGATCAAGGACGACCACATCTTCCACGGCTTCGATTGCCACGAGAAACTGGCGCAGACCGAGTGCGACCTGCTCGTCATGGCCACCGCGCCGGCGTTTCGCGGGCGCCAGATGCTCGCCGCGCTCAAAGCGCCGAAGCCCAAGCACATCTTCACCGAGAAACCGGTGGCGACTGACGTGGTTGGTTGTCGTCAGGTCATCGAAGCGGCCAAGATCGCCGAGGAGAAAGGACTGGCCATCGTGGCCGGCACGCAGCGCCGGCACGAATTCAGCCGCGTGGAGTTGCTCAAGCGGATCCACGCCGGGCAGATGGGCGAACTCGTCGGCGGACAGTGTTACTGGTTCGGCAGCGGCATCTGGTACCGCAAGGACAGCGAAGGGATGAGCGAACTCGAATGGCAATGCCACAACTGGTATCATTTCACCTGGCTCAGCGGCGACCAGATCGTCGAACAGGCCATCCACGACATTGACATGCTCAACTGGTGTTTCGACGGGCCGCCGAAGAAATTCATGGCCGTCGGCGGACGCCAGTGCCGCGACTACAGCGAGAGCGCCAAGGAAGTCTGCAAGAAATACAACGACGGCAGCGACGCCGACTGGCAGAAATACAACGGCAACATCTGGGACCACGTCTTTGGCGAAATGGAATACGCCAACGGCGCCCGTTGCACCGCGTTCACCGGGCACGGCCCCGGAACCAATCGCATGGGCGAAAAAATCGTCGGCACCAAGGGGGCGAGCGACCTCAACGGCACCATCACCGGCGAGAACCCGTGGAAGTACGAGGGCCAAAGCGTGAACGGCCAGGAGCAGGAACACATTGACATGCTCAAGAGCATCCGCGCCGGCAAGGTCATCAACCACGGCAAGCGCATTGCCGAGACCACGTTGACGGCCGTCGGCCTGCGCACGGCCGCCTACACCGGCCGCACGATTTCGTGGGACTGGCTGATGAACGGCTCCAAGCAGGACCTTGTGCCGCCGCAGGAAAAACTCAAGCCCGGCCCCGGCCACTTCGAGCCGATCAGCACCGGCTGCGACAAATTGGTGTAACCCGTCCTCAAACTATATTCAATGGGCGGTTCGTAGTGAGCCACGCAGCGAAGCGAAGTGGCGTTGCGGGAGGCCGTCGCATCCAAACGGCCCGCACTCCGTCCCGAAACGACATGGGACTGCGTGCGGTACTACAAACGCCCCCTTCCATTCAAGTTTGACGGAGTGCTTACCAACAACTCGACCATGCGGGACAACCGGCGAGCACGCAGTGCCCGCCGGTTGTTGTTTCGGTGCGACGATGCCGGTGGCGGCAGGCTTCTTCGAGGCTCTGCTCGCGCAGCGAGGCAAACGGAGGGTCGCTGAGGTAGTTGCAATCGAACACGCTTCCATCCGTGCCGATGTACATCTTCGTCATGTTGCCGCAAGGCCGCGCCGCGAGTCCGGCGGCGTAGTCCGGCGGCCAGCAAAGGATTTCGGGAGCGGCAGCCGGGCCGGAAACGATTTCGGAGAGTTCTTGAATGGCGCGGCGCAGTTCGGGGATGTCGAGAAATGAATCGGCGCCGGCGGCGCGACCGGCGGGGATCATTGGTTTGACTTGGAACTTGTGGACGCCCCAGTCGCGGGCGGCCCGGTAACAGGGGAGCAACTGGCTGCGATTGTGCGCGCACAAGGTGAACCGCACAATGACATGAAAACCGGCAGCCACAGCCCGGCGAATTCCTCCGGCAGTCCTTGCCGGCGAAAGGCCGGAGCCGCGCATCGCGCGCCAGACATCTTCGTCGAGGCTGTCGAAGGAGGCTTTGATGGTCGAGAGTCCGGTGGCGTGGAGAAGGGCGAGAGCCGGTTCATCGAGCAACGTCGCGTTGGTGTTGATGCCGCAAGGAACCTGCAATCGGCGACAACGCTCTCCGATGATGGTCACGGCCGGCAAGTTCAACAGCGGTTCGCCGCCGGTCATGCGGACTTCGGTGAAGTTGACGGCGGACTGTGCGCGGCCGCTTGCCCATTCGTCCAGCCGGCGGAGGAACAATTCGCAGTCGAGATCGCGTCCCGCCGACGGCTGGTCATCGTTCATGCAGTGGAAACACTGCTGGTTGCAGCGGTCGGTGATCTTCAGTTCAATGGAGAGGTTTTCAGCGGGCATCGCGAAGAGCCTTCCGGTTCCATTGCAGCGCTTCGGCCAGCGTTTCCAGTCCGCCGAGCGATTCGCCGCGCGGGATGTGACCGAGCGTCGGGAACACTTCCATCCGGTTGTCCCGGCTCACCTCGACGGCGAGAACGCCGGGTTTCTTCCGTCGTCGTGCGGGTTGTTTCTCGAAATGAATGAGGTAGATCGGGACATGGCCAAGCGGGTGGAGAAATTGTTTTGCCTCGGGCAACGCGCCCTTGAACGCCATCCGAAATCGCGAGGGAGGCGTGGCGCGAACGAATTGCCGCGCCCGGTCAAAAAGCGCGGTTTTCATGTCCGCGCCGGCGGCGCGAGACGCGCCTTCAACGTGCTGGCGGTCGAATGAATAGTGGATGACCACGTTCGGTCCGCCCAGCAATCCGCGCAGGGCGCGCTTCCAGTTTTTCGCGCCGACCCAGCTTCCGTTGGTGAAGACGATGAGGGTGGATTGTGGCAGTTGCGTCGAGGCGTAGCGAATCATGTCGGGCAGGCGCGGATGGAGCGTGGGTTCGCCGCCGGAGATGGTGAGGGCGCCATGGAACTTTTCCCGGACAAGGATGTTGATGGCGCGTCGAAATTGGGGAAGCCGCATCCGGGCGGGGTGACCGGGGACGCTGAAGGTGGAGCAGCGCGGGCAATGGAAGTTGCAGTCGTGAATGACGCGGATGGTCACTCTCGGATCGGGGTCAATGTTTTGTTTTCGTTTCATCTCGAACAACGGTCACGGTCTTGCCCAACGCGGTCTGTTGGGGTCTTTCCCTCACAATCTGGATGGTGTCCGCTTTCCGCCACAGTTCCGCCGCCAGCGGCAACCCGGCGTCGCCACGGCGCAACCACGCCAGAATGGTTTCCACCATTTCCGTTTCGCTGATGGCGCCGCGGTCCGGATGGACACGCAGACAAAGCCGCGTCAAACCGCGCGCATCTTCGCGTTCGATCCACTGATAGTCAAGCGAGGAGCCGCCATACTTGGGAACGAGCGCTTCTTCAATCAGGCGCGAGAGGTCCCGGTGGGGGACGGTCATGCCCTCGCTTTTGGCGCGCCGGAAACTGCTCACTTGGCGCACGTGCGTGCGCAGCCCCAGTTCGCCGATCAGGCAACCGCAATCGTGGTCTTCCAAGATGCCGCTGTCGCCCAGTTGGACATTGATCAAGACTTTGGGCGCGGAACGCAGGAGCGAGGTGAACAGAAGCGATGGGCCGTCGGTGACAACGGCGACACTGGGAGTGACCAGGTGATAGTCGCCAATCTCACAGGGACAACCGCACTCCAGCGCGATGCTGCCGATTTCGCTGGCAAAATAGCGGGAATAAACACGGGCGCCCACGGCTTCGATCTCGCGATGTCTGGTTGCTGTCAACGGCTCCGCCCCGACGATAAACACCACACTCGACAAGTCCGTTTCGCGAGTTTTGGCGGCTTGGGCGATGCGGATTACCTGGCTGAGATAACTCTGAAAAGCGCAGCGGCCGGTGTTCTGCCGCTGTTGAAGTATCCAATCCAGCGCCGTGTCCACCTTGTCCATTTCGAGCAGTTCCGGCATCGGCAACGGGCGGCGGGACAACCGGCTGGCCCAAACCATCAGGTCGGTGGCAAAGGACAATGCGCGGCCGGATTTGACCTGATCCGTTGCGAGCAGGGAAAACCAGCGGTCCACTGGTTTGCCCAGCTTGGCGTAACGAAGACAGTTCCCAACGCCGGTGACTGCCGGGAGTTTGGGATACCAAAGCCCCATCGGCACTCGATACAAATCCAGCATCTGGAAGAACAAATGATCGTAGTAACTGCGAAACTCCAGGTAATCCAAGTCCAAGTGGCTTCGGGCTGTTTGACCCGAACTGCCGCCGGACGAAACCTCACAGGTGGCCGAGAGAGCGTAGTTGTTGAAATCCTGTTGGGCGGACTTGAACTCGTCGAACGACACCCAGACGCCCGCGCTTTTCAGGCGCGCCAAAAACTTCTCCAGCCCCTCGCGGCGCACGCCATCGGCGATGTCCTCGTAGGCGCAGCCTGCCCGACGCAGAAGCGGCAGGTACGGGCTGGCGGGATTTGCATAAACACATTGCTGGAGCATCTGGAGGAAGTTTTCCTCCCGGTGTTGGAGCGCGTGCGCCAGGGCGGCGCGCGCTTGTTCAAATGAAACCGGTGAATTCAGGAACTGCCGCAGCCCTGCCAGAAACCGCAAATAGGATGTGCCTTGTCGCCACGTCATGTGTGTTGTTTGCAGAATATTTCATTGCGCCCGCCACGCAAGGAAACAATCATGCGCCGCATAATGAGATTGGCGCGAATCAGGCAACTGGCGCGGCTGGCCGGCGGGCTTCGCCGGTTCCTTCGGACGCCAGTGACTCACGACCAAGCGGTCGCCGACATCCGACGGCGGATGGAGAACCGGAACGGAATTTTTATCGCACTTGCGAAGAAGTTGATCTATGATCTCCCGGTCAGCCCGTACCGCAAGCTGTTGCTTCGGGCTGGTTGCGAGCACAACGACCTCGCCGACAGCGTCAAGGCGTGCGGCATCGAGAAGACACTGGAAAAACTCCGCGATGCCGGTGTGTGCGTCAGCCTCGACGAGTTCAAAGCGCGCGAGGGCGACTTCGACAATCCCTATCTTGGCGGACATCTCTCCGCGATGGTCGGCGTCACCCAGCCCCGCGACGGCCTCGAACCGAAAGACCCCTACGGCGATGTCCCGTCAAGCGTGAGTTGCGTCGTGGACATGTACGGCCCGCTCTACATGAAAGTCGGCGAACTGCCCGCAGGCGAACTTCCCGTGACAGCGGTGTTGCGCTACCTCGACAAGAATGATCCGCCGTTCCTCATCCTGCACGGCACTGCCGACAAAACTGTTGATGTCGCGCGTTCCCGCGAACTCGCCGCCGCGCTCACGAAAGCCGGTGTCGCGCACGAACTCGTCATCATCGAGGGCGCGCCGCACACGTTTCATTTACAGCCGAAACAACGCGACCTCCGTCCGTTGGTGCTCGGCTTCTTCGACAAGCATCTCAACAAGGCTGGGAAGTGAACGCCGAACTTCAAAGGTCAGGCACGGCGCAGAGCGACGTTGCCTGCACCGCCTTGTTCGGTGATTCTGAGTTCATCGCTGCCATCCGTTGATCAATCTGGTTGTCTCGTCGAGTTTCTTCTCAGCACCCTTGTCCGATCGATGCCAAAGCTCAAAACGAGCTTCGTAAGTCGAACTCCAGTCGCCTTCATAGACCGTGACCTCCGATCCGTATGGAAAGAATGTCTTCCCATCGTCCGACCAACCCAAATAACGAATTGAGCGGGGAGTCATCCGCTCCTCAGACAATCTCTCCCCGGTCTTGGTATTGAAGGCCTTGATGTATGCATATCCGGGTTCAGTGGGATTAACCGCCGCAGCGATCAAGTATATCCCCGGCTGCATGCCATCCTTCACCTCGAAATACTTCTTTCGTGGGAGGGGCTTTGGGTAATGCTCTGGTACGGGAAGGATACCGGTCTTCTCAATCGACTCACGGTGCGCAATTACATCGCGCAATTCTGCGGACACTTCATTGAAGGCCGTCTGGGTAAACGTGCGAGTAAGTGCCGGTTCTTGATCGTAGATTTCAAGAAATACATTTCCCCCCGCAATGATTGTGTAAGACGAGTTCCCGGGGGTTCCTGCGTGGTCTCCCTCAACGATCAGTGAAACGTCCTTCTGACCTGGTTCCGTTCGGGTAATGTTTCCCCGCTCGCGACCAAAACCGTACGCCTTGCCAAACGAGATGAGGACGCGTGTCTGTCGCACCGCGCCGCCGTTGGAGGTCGAGTAGAATCCATTGAGCGTGGTCTCGAACTCTCCATCAACACGCTCAAGGCGAACTGCGTAACGCAGACCACGCTCCTCGCGTATCTCCCAGCGGGGATTTCCGGCCAGATATCGAAACAGTAGCTGGCTGGAACCATCAACGAACTTCGTCAGAGTTTGATCCGACAAATCCACATGAGCTTCTTTCGGAGACGAAAGTTTCCCTCCGTATTCAGCAACCGAATTACACCCGCAGAATAGTGCCGTTACAATGACAGATGTGAGAATGTGCAATGGGCTATTCATTCTACTTCACCGAACTTATAATTAGACGACCTAAGGTCGTAGAAAAAGGCGACTGACGGTCGCCTAATTCGGCTGGCCATTGGTCGCCTTGTTTGTTATGAACCAGCTTCATGGACAGCAGTTTACCGAGCGCAACGGCAGCTCACAAGCCAAAATTGCTTGATCAGGTTCGGCAGGTCTGCCGTTTCAAACATTACAGCCTGCGCACCGAACAGACTTATGTCCAGTGGATCAAACGTTACATTTACTTCCACGGGAAACGCCATCCGCAAGAGTTGACTGCAATACACGTGCGCGAGTTCCTGACGCACCTGGCTGTAAAAGGCAGGGTCAGCGCCTCAACTCAGAACCAAGCGTTCAGCGCCTTGCTGTTCTTGTACCAGCACGTGTTACGACAGGAAATTGGGCTGATCACCGGAGTGGAACGCGCCAAGACTTCCAAACGATTGCCGGTCGTGTTGGCGCGGGAGGAAGTGGCTGCCGTGCTGTCGCGGTTATCGGGCACGACACGGTTGATGGTCGAACTGCTTTATGGCAGCGGGTTGCGGTTGATGGAGTGCCTGCGTCTGCGCGTCAAGGATGTTGACTTTGGCTACAACCAGATCACCATTCGCGACGGCAAAGGGAACAAACACCGCGTGACCGTGCTGCCGCAGAAATTGCGCGAGCCGCTCCAACGCCATCTGGCGCGAGTCAAGGCGCTGCACGACGAGGAATTGGCGGAAGGCTTCGGCACCGTCGAATTGCCGTTCGCCATTGAGCGGAAGTATCCGAAAGCGAATCGTGAATGGGCGTGGCAATACGTTTTCCCTGCCGCCAAGCGTTCGATTGATCCGCGCAGCGGCGCTGAACGCCGTCATCACGTCCACGAGGTCGTGTTGCAACGTGCCGTCAAGCAGGCCGTGCGCGCCGCCGGCCTGCAAAAGCCAGCCAGTTGCCACACCTTCCGCCACAGCTTTGCCACTCACCTGCTGGAAAACGGCACGGTTTGACATCGTCAGCAGTATTGTCGTGCCATCAAACAAACCGGTGTAGTGGCCGCCGTCCCGGCGGCGCGGGTGTCCCGGTGGATTGCGTCCGAGACGGACGCCACTACAACGACACCCGACATGTTATCGCGCCGTTGTGGCGTGGCACGATTTCATCCGCGCGCCGGCGGAGCAGTGTGGCGACAACACACCGGCTGATATGAAACAGGGCGCATTCACCAAGAACTGGCTGGCGCTCGGCTTCTTTGAGAAGCATCTCAAGTGAGCTTCATCCATTAGCTGGATCGGCGGTCAGGTGGGTTCTGACGATGCCCACGTTTCTCTCGCAACCAGAACGGGGACGACGACAAGAGCTGGACTTTTGTTTGGCCTACGAAAACTTCCCTTTTCCTCCGCAAACCGTGCCATTATACTCCCCCCGTGAACCGCATCCGACTCCTCTCCGAGCACGTCGCCAACCAGATCGCCGCCGGCGAAGTGGTCGAGCGACCCGCCTCGGTCGTCAAGGAACTGGTCGAAAACTCCCTCGACGCCACCGCCAAGCGCATCACCGTCGCCGTCAGGAACGGCGGACGCACCGCCATCGTCGTCACCGACGACGGCACCGGCATGAGCCGCGACGACGCGCTGCTCGCGCTCGAACGCCACGCCACCAGCAAAATCACCAAGGCCGAAGACCTCCACGAAATCTCGACGCTCGGTTTCCGCGGCGAAGCGTTGCCGAGCATCGCCGCCGTCTCGCGCTTCACGCTCACGACGCGCGAACGCGGCACGCTCGCCGGCACACAAATCGAGATTGCCGGCGGCAAAATCGTCAGCGTCAAGGACACCGGCGCCGCTGAAGGAACCATCGTTGAAGTCCGAAATTTATTCTTCAATCTGCCGGCGCGCCGGAAATTTCTCCGTTCGCCGCCGACCGAAACGGCGCACATCGAACACATCGTCACGCTCTGCGCGCTGGCGCATCCGTCCGTCGCGTTCCGCCTCACGGTGGACGACCGCGAAATCTTCCACCTCGCGCCTGCGCCAGACCTGTTGACGCGCCTGCGCGAACTCCACGGCAAACAACTCGCCGAGCAACTTATCCCGGTGAAAGCAGAAGGTGTCTCCGGCTACATCGGCAAACCCGGCGTCAGCCGCGCCGATCGCACCCAGCAGCACATCTTCGTCAATGGACGCCCTGTCGAGAGCAAGGGGATCAACTACGCGCTGCGCGAAGGCTATCACACCGCGTTGATGCGCGGACAATTCCCCGTCACGTTCCTCTTCGTCGAGGTTGATCCCGCGCTGGTGGACGTGAACATCCACCCGACCAAACGCGAAGTCCGTTTCCGCGACGAGTTTGCTGTCCGCCAGGCCGTGATTGACGCCGTCCGCGCCGCGCTCGAACCGAAAGGCGTAACCGCGAGACCGTTGCCTGTTGGTGTAGAGGCCGCCGGTGTAGTGGCCGCCGTCCCGGCGGCCATGTCGTTGCCGATTCCCGCCGCCGGGGACGGCGGCCACTACAACCAACTCCCCATAACCGAAGTCCACACCGAGGACGGCGCGTGGCGGATCATCGGCGTGCTCAGCGATCTGTACGTTCTCGTCCAATCGCCGGAAGGCCTCGTGTTGATGGACCAGCACGCGGCCCACGAGCGCGTGCTCTTCGAGAAGATGCTCAAGGAACTCGCCGAGGGCAACGCGCCGTCGCAGAAGCTGCTCCTGCCGCAGACGCTCGAACTCGATGCGCGCGACGCCGCGTTTCTGCGCGCCAACCTCGCGACGCTCCACAAGCTCGGCGTCGGCATCAGCGAGTTCGGCGACAAGACGTTCCTCATTGACGCTGTCCCGCCGTATTTCGCTCTGGACAACCTGCTCCAGACGTTCCGCGACATCGTGGACGAACTCCAGCAGACCGGCGAGCAAATCCACGCCCGCCGGCTCGGCGAGGACAGGATCGCGACGACGGTCTGTCGTCACGCGGTGAAGGCGCGCGATCCGTTGCGCGGCGAGGAACTGCGGGCGCTGCTTCAGCAGCTTCACCGGTGCGACCTGCCGTACACCTGTCCGCACGGCCGGCCCACGATGATTCAATTCAGCTACGCCGAACTGGAAAAGAAATTCGGGAGGAAAGTGTGAGCGATTGTCCACGCTGCACGAAGCCGCTGGAGACGGCGCAAGTGGATTTGTTCGAGGTGCTGCTCTGCCGTTCCTGTGCCGGGGCGCTGATCAATCATGCCGACCTCGCGACAATGCTGGAAACAAGCTGGCGAAGTATCCCGATCGAGGTGGCCGAAGCGAAGACGTTTCTCGCTTCGCCGCAAGCCCTGCCTGATCCCGCGTTGCAGTGTCCGTTCTGCCGCCGGGCGATGGAGAAGTACGGCTATCTTGGGCTATCTGCCGTTACAATTGACCGCTGCGACGCCTGCAACCGCATCTGGCTCGACGCCGACGAATTGCCGAACATGCTGCTCGCCCTCGCCAAGACCAACTACCGCAGCGCCGCCCGCGCCAAACTCGCCGAGTCGAGTCTCTTGGCCGGCGGTCTTGCGCCCGAGGAAACGCCTATCAAGGACGATGACGGAGTTCTGATGGACACAGCCTTCACAGCCCTTCTTCATCTGCTGCGACGGTGATCGACAACAAGGGCAATGTCCTCTTGTGTGCGCCGCGTCCATGCTGCTACACTCTGCTTCCATGAACTTTCCAAAATTCTGGGCCAAGGCGTCGAATGAGGAACTCATCTGCTGGCGTTGGTCGAACGCCAGTCTCCACGAAGCACAACAACTCGCCAACCAAGCGTTGCAGCAACTGGCCGACCGCGTCCGCGTCTCCGGCTGGCCGACGCAACGCTACGGCTACGCCAACCGCCCGTTGCGCGAGCCGGTCTTGCAGGAACTCACCGACGCAGTCGTCACTCGCAACGCCTACGGCTGTCACGTGCTGAATACGGCGCGGGCGTTGTTCGTGGACATTGACCTGCCGGAGCCGAAACCTGCCGGCGGCGGTTTGTTCAAGAAATTGTTCGGCAAACCGGAACGCGGCAACGAGCCTTCGCCCGAATCCATCGCACTGGCGCGAATCGAGACCTGGACGCGCGGCAAGCCCGGTTGGGGCTGGCGCATCTACCGGACGAAGGCCGGGCTGCGATTGCTGGCCACACACGCGCTGTTCGAGCCGGACGCGGCGGAAACGGACGCTGTGTTCGAGGAGTTGGGCAGCGACCCGTTGTACCGCCGGCTTTGCAAGGCGCAGAAAAGTTTTCGTGCCCGACTGACACCGAAGCCGTGGCGATGCGGGCTGCGCCCGCCGGAGGTGCGCTGGCCGTGGCTAGACGCGAAAGCGGAAGCGAAGTTCCAGTCGTGGGAGAAACGCTACATCGAAGCAAGCAAAAACAATGCGACGTGTGCGTTGGTGCGCGCCATCGGCAACCGGGAAGTTCATCCCAACATCGCGCCGTTGGTGTCACTCCACGACGAGGCCACGCGTGTCGGCGCATCGTTGCCGCTCGCCTAACTGATCGGATAACGTCCGAATTTCCGGGCGGCGCGACACATGGCCACGATGTTTGCCGGTGGCGTGTCAGCCTGCACGTAATGCGATGGCGCGAGAATGTAGCCGCCGCCCGGCGCGAAATCCCGGAGCCGATGTTTCACTTCGGCCACGACGTCCTCCTCGGAACCGAAGGGCAGGACGTGCTGTTCATCCACGCCGCCGTGGAAAGTCAGGCGGTCGCCAAACTCACGTTTCAATCCCGCCGAATCCATGCCCGTCGCACGCGGTTGGACCGGGTCGAGGACTTGCAGGCCGATCCCAATCAAGTCGCCAATGAACGGACGAATGCCGCCGCAACTGTGAAACATCATCTTGCAGGACGGATTCACTTGGTCGAGATACTCGCGGGCCGCTCGCCACCGCCGGCGCAGACGGGGCAGAATCAACTCACGGAACATCGCCGGCGAATACAACGGGCCGGTCTGCATCCCGAGATCGTCGCCGCTGACCTTGTAGATTTGAAGATACCTCGCGGTGGCTTCCAATCCGATGCGATCCAGCACCATTTGGATGTCGGTGATCTTGTCCAGCAATCGCCCGGCGAACTCCGGTTCACAGGCGGCGCATTCGAGCCAGCGTTGAAATCCCATCAGGTAGATCGCTGTCTGGACAATCGGCCCGCCAAACCGACCGACCAACGCCAGGTCGGTGTCTTCGTACAATCGTTTCGCTTCCGCCGCTGCCGCCTCGCCCCGGCCGGGCGCCGACGGATCGGGCCACGGATATGCCTCCAAATCATCGAGCGTCGCGTTGGCGAGCGGATGATAGACCGGCTCCAGATAACTTCCGCCGCCACGTTGATGAATCCGTTCCAGTCCGACGCCCCATTCGTCCATGACCAAACCTTCCCGCGGCGGCAGGCGGCGCGTCACTTTTGAAGAACCGAGCTTCACGGAGATCAAGTCCGCTCCCAGCGCCGCGAGAACCTTCGGATGCGGAATTGCTTCCTCCATGAAACCCGGCTCGATCTTCTCGTCAACGCGCAGCCCCAGATACTCCTTCAACTTCAGGTAGAAATCCGGCACCGGATTGATGTCAATCGGCACGCGGTCCGGCTCGCGATGTTCCATCGCGGCCACCACGCGTTTCCTGGAAGTCCAATTCAATCGCAGCCGCTCTTATGCGGGATGAATTCCCGGCAAGATGGATGGCGGTTCATGATAACTGCTTTCTTGCGAGCAGCCGCTGGGCGTTGGCGCAGCGGACGGCGCGCAGTTGTTCTTCGGTCAGTGGCGATTCTTTCAACTTCAACAAC
The DNA here is from genome assembly GCA_016871575.1 of Verrucomicrobiota bacterium. Classification (GTDB taxonomy): domain Bacteria; phylum Verrucomicrobiota; class Verrucomicrobiia; order Palsa-1439; family Palsa-1439; genus CAIKAP01. The sequence continues at coordinate 30,340 of VHCW01000001.1, read as the reverse complement.
GCCGACTCGAAATAAAACTTCGGCGCATACGAACCGAACAGCACGCGCTCGGCCGGAAGTTGCGCGAGCAGTTTGCCGACGCCGCCCACGCCTTCGAGCATCGCAATCTCCACGCTCACGTCGCCGGCCTTCAGGAGATCAAGCGGCGGCAGCTTGACGTTGAGAAGCTCCAGACGGAGGCCCGGCGTTTTCTTCACGATGTCGGCGAGCGGCTTGAGATCGGGCGGTTCGACTTGGAGCAACGGATGCATCATGCGCCGGTCTTCCATGATGTGCGCGATCTGCACGAGCAGCCCGCGCTTTGCCGCAAACTGCAACAGCTTTGCAAAGTCGGGATCATCGAGTTTGCAGCCGTGATAGCTCGGATGGAGCCGGATGCCGGGCATCCGGTGCTCCTCAACGCACCGGCGCAGGTCGTCCTCCCAATCCGGCAACTTCGGGTTCACCGAACCAAACGGCACAAGCAGACCACCGCCGAGCCGGCGACACTCGTCGGCGAGGCGGGCGTTCACGGCGGCGATGTCGCGGTGCAACAGGCCGTCGAAGCTACCCGCCCACGCTTGTGTCACGCCGTTGGCGCGGAGTTTGGCGACGAGCTTGGCCGTGTCGTCGCACGGCAGCCGGCGCAGCGGCCAATGCGAGAGATACACGTTGGTGTCTATCAAGGCGTCCGCCGGTTTGGCCACGGCAACGTTGCGGATCAATACCGCTCCCGCGGCGACCGCGGCGGTCTTGAGGAAGTCGCGTCGCGATGGTTCAAGGTTCATATTTTGATTCCTTTCTCGCGCAAAATGGGCTTCAGAATTCGCTTCGTGTTTTCGGCGAGGACAAGACGTTTGGCCGAATCGGGAATGTCCGCGCCGAGCACCTTGGCCAATTGCGACGCGAAACTCCGCCCCCCAGCGTCGCTGCCGTAGAGGACCCGCTCCGGGCCGAGTTCACGCACGGCCATCTCGGTGTAGCCGGCGGTCGGGTCGCCGCCGCAAATCTCGCCATAAACGTTCGGATAAGGCCGGATGGCGCGGAGACCGCGTTCCCAATCGCCGCCGCTGTGGGCCGAGATGAACGTGGCGTTTGGATGTCGGGCCGCCAGTTGCGCGAGGTCTTCGGACGTGGACTCGCCGGGCAAATTACCGGTGATCTTGTACCACGTGTGCTGAAGCACGACGGCTTTCAGTTCGGTGGCGCGGGCGACAATCGGATCAAGCTTCGACTCATTGCAGTGCATCGCCACCCAGAGTTTCACGCCGACCATCGGGCCATCACGAACGCAACGGTTCAGTTCGTCGAGGCTGGCTTGCGTGTGCTGGGGGTTGAGATAGACAAAGCCGAACGCGCGGTCGGGAAAACGTTTCACGGCGCGAAGCACCTCGTCGTTTTGCCTTCGCATGTCGTCGGGAGTCGGATCGTAACTCCACTTCATCCCCATGAACACACACAACCGCGCGATGCCCAGCCGCTCGGCGCCTTCCAACAGACGTTCAAGCCTTTCTTCCGGCGTCGCGCCCGGCACGCCGGAGAGATGAACGTGCACATCCCAAATCTCGAACATGACGCCGTTCTACTCCGTCCCGATGAAAATGCAAGCCTGCAACCGTTGCGAGAGACAGGCTATTTTCTCCGGAGGCCGATCTGGTCGGCCTGAATCTGTTTTAGGGCGCGACGGTGCGCCGGCGAACCGGGCGCGACGTCGAGTTGGTTGTCCTCGAACGTCACCAGCGGCAACGCTTTCTTTTCGATGTTGTCCCACTTGCCGCCGATGCAAAGATTGCGGGCGATGACGTTGCCCTTCGGTGCGGCGGGGTCGTCGTCGAGGATGTTCACCAGTCGCGGATAGCGCGTGCTCCACGGCGGCTGTTTGTAGGGCATCGCGTTGAGGCGCTGGGTCATCGTCGTGGGAACGCTTTTGGCGGCCCAGCCGAGCGCGCGGGCGTCCACGTGGACGGCGGGTTTGCAGTCCACGAAGATGTTGCCTTCAATCACGCAATCGCGCCCGCCGCCGATGAACGCGGCGCGCGTGACGTTGGAGAAAAGGTTGTTGGCAATGGTGATGCCAGAGAGCATGTCGTCAAGATACACGCCCATGCAGCCGCGGCCTTCGAGGCCGGTGATGTCGTGGAGGTGATTGTGGCGGATGACGGTGCCGCGCGCGGTCCAGTCGCGCCCGCTGTAAATGGCGCCGGCATCCTTGGATTCGGTGCAGACGTTGTGAATCTCGTTGAACTCGATGAGATGGTCGTTGCCGCTGAACGACATCGCCTGGTGCGGCGCGTCGTGGATGAGGTTGTGCGCGGCGCGGTTGCCGACGCCGCTGAGCGCGATGGCGGGCCGGTACATCCGGTGCCACCGGGCGTAGTGGTGGATGTGGTTGTTCTCCGCAACATGCCCGGCGGGCGTGAGCGTTTTGCGGTCGCCGCCGGTCAACCCGATGCCGCCATCGCCGGTGCCGTGGATGTCGCAATCGGCGACGCGGTGCGCGGTGCCGCCGCTCATTTGCACGGCCCGGCTGCCGACGTTGCGGATCACGCAGCCGACGATCTGGTTGTGGTGGCCGTTCCTGCCGGTGATGGCGGTGCCTTGCGCGGCTTCAAAGACCAGTCCGCGTACGGTCACATTGGTCGCGTCGAGCATCACCACCAGGTTCGACAACACGGAAACGACGGCTGTCCCCTGCCCGATGGGCGCGGGCGGAAGGAAATAGAGGCGACCTGCTGCGCGATCGAGATACCATTCGCCGGGGGCATCGAGTTCGGCGAGGGCGTTGAAGGCGTAATACCACTGGTTTTTCCGGTAACCGTAGCCGTGCGCGGGCGGCGCAAGCGTGATAATTCGTTTCTCCGTGTCAATCGAGGCGATTTTCTGGCGTTGGTCCGACCAGTCGTGGAACCAGTAGCCGTGCAACGCGACATCTTTTTCGCCCGCCCAGCGCGCGGGACGGTCGCCGTCGTAGTAGAACTTCGGGGTCTTGCTTCCTTTCCGGCCGCGGCTTTCGTAATTCTGCTCGACGACGTCCACGATCTTGACGAAACCGGTATTCGGCCACCGGGCGACGGTCATTGGTTGGTCCTGAAAGAACAACTCCAGACGATCACCCGTGACTGTGCCGATGTCGGCCTGCAATACTGTGCCACGCACCGATTCGTCCAGCCGCGCCAACACCGCGGGATCGGTTACCGGTTTCCAACCCGTGACGCGCCGGCCGCCGCTGATGATCGGCTTTTCATTGCGGCGCGCGGCCAGCGTCAGCCCGGAATGTTCGGGGCCGAGCGCGATGGGTTTGTCGAGGAAATACGTGCCGGCGCGCACTTCGATGGTGACGGGTTTCGGAGCGGTGCGGGCGGCTTCGAGTTGTTTCTCCAGCGTGGCGGTGTCGGAAACGATGAGGGCGGCGGCAAGCAGTAGTGTCATGGTGTATGCCTACCACAACCGTTGCGCCGGCGTGAAGTTTTCTCTTGGGGCCGGCGTCTTTGCCGGCACGTAACATGTTCGTCACAGAATTGTCACATGAGCTTGGCAGTTTGCCTGGAAATGCAACTCAAGGCGAAACAACTGGATTGGCGGTCGGCCTCGTTTCACGGCGCCACGGCGCTGGCGACGCTGCTCATTGTCGGGATCATCGCGCTCATTCTCGGCAACATCATCTGGAACGGCGCGGCGCAGGTGTCGTTGCGTTTCGTTGTTGGCGGCACCACCGAGGGAATGTTCGACACGCAGAAGGCCGGCATTTTCCCGATGATTTTTGGGACGGTGGCGCTGGTGTTTCTGATGACCATCGCGGTCGTGCCGGTCGGCGTGATCACGGCCATTTACCTGACCGAGTACGCCCGCCATGAATCGCCCATCACCCGCGTCATCCGGGGCGCGATCAACAATCTCGCCGGTGTGCCGAGCATCGTGTTCGGCCTGTTCGGGCTGGGATTTTTCGTCCAGTTCGTCGGCGGCGGGATTGACAGGTTTTTTTACGGCGGCGCACTGCACTACGCGAAGCCGGCGCTGATCTGGGCGGCGGCCACGATGGCGGTGTTGACGCTGCCGGTGGTGATCGTGGCGACGGAGGAGGCGTTGCGGGCGGTGCCGAACGGTTTTCGCGAGGGCAGCCTCGCGCTCGGCGCCACCAAGCTGGAGACGATTCGCAAAGTGGTGTTGCCGCAGGCGATGCCGGGGATTTTGACGGGCGCGATTCTGGCGGTTGGACGCGGCGCGGGCGAGGTGGCGCCGATTATGTTCACGGGCGCGGCGTATTACCTGGCGCATCTGCCGAAGGCGGCGACCGACCAGTTCATGCACCTGGGGTACCACGTGTTTGTGCTCAGCACGCAATCGCCGGACATCGAGCGGACGAAACCGATTCTGTACGGCACCGTGCTGGTGTTGTTGGTGTTGACGTTCCTGTTGAACCTGACCGCGGTGCTGGTGCGCGCCGGCATCCGCGCCAAATTGAGGACTGCCCATGGATAACACGGTCTTCGAACTCACAAAACTCAACTTCTGGTACGGCCCGTCACAGGCGCTCTACGACGTGGACGTCACGATTCGCCGGAACCAGAACACAGCGTTGATCGGCCCGAGCGGTTGCGGCAAGAGCACGCTGTTGCGGTGCCTGAACCGGATGAACGATCTGATCGAGCGCACGCGCGTGCAGGGCAGCATCATGCTCCACGGCCAGGACGTTTATGCGCCGGAAGTGGACGTGATCGAATTGCGCAAACGGGTCGGGATGGTGTTCCAGAAATCGAATCCGTTCCCGAAATCCATCGCCGACAACATCGCCTATGGCCTGCGCATCCAGGGCGTGACCGCCAAGGGCGAGTTGAGCGACCGCATCGAGGCCAGCCTCCGCAAAGCGGCGCTCTGGGACGAGGTGAAAGACCGTCTCCAGGAATCCGCGATGGCGCTTTCCGGCGGCCAGCAGCAACGGCTTTGCATCGCGCGCGCCATCGCTGTCGAGCCCGAAGTGTTGCTCATGGACGAGCCGTGCAGCGCGCTCGACCCCGTGGCGACGGCAAAAATCGAGGAGCTGATTCAGGATTTGAAAAAAGAGTACACCATCGTTATCGTGACGCACAACATGCAACAAGCGGCGCGCGTCAGCGATTACACGGCGTTCTTCTACCTTGGCAAACTGGTGGAGTTCGATGCCACGACGAAGATTTTCACGAACCCAGCGAACAAACAAACCGAAGACTACGTAACCGGGAGGTTTGGATAAGATGGAACTGCATTTTGACCAGGAATTAGGCCAACTGAAGGAGATGCTGCTGCGGATGGCCGCCGTGGCGGAGCAGAGCGTCGCCGACGCGCTCAAGGCGCTGGTGGAGCGCAATGAGGAACTGGCCCGCAAGGTTGACACGGAAGACGCGCAATTGGACCGCATGGAGATGGACGTGGATCGTGTCGGCATCGAGTTGATCGCCTTGCGCCAGCCGAAGGCCAGCGACCTGCGCTTCATCATCGTCGCGATGAAAATCGCCACGGAACTCGAACGCATCGGCGACCAGGCCGTCAGCATCGCCCACCGCGCCTGCGAATTGACACAAGAGCCGCCGTTGAAACCGTTGGTGGACATCCCGCAAATGGCGGCCCTGGTCCAGAAGATGACGCACGACGTGCTGGATGCTTTTGTGTATGCCAAGCCGGAACTGGCCCGCGAGGTCATTGCCCATGATAACGCCGTGGACCAGCTCAATGAACAGGTCCGGCGTGAACTGACGAGTTTCATGATCGAAGACCCGCAGACGATCAGCCGCGCGTTGAACTTGATGACCGTTGCCCGCAAACTGGAGCGGATCGGCGACCACGCGACGAACCTTGCCGAGGGAATCGTGTACCTGTACGAAGCGCGCGACATTCGACACCAAAACGAGTAGAATCACGCCATGCCAGCTACCATCCTGATTGTGGAAGACGAACCAGACGTTCTCGACCTGGTCGCGTACCATCTCAAAAAGGCCGGCTATCACATCGTCGCCGCCCGCGACGGCGTCACCGGCCTCACGAAAGCGCGCGACCTGTTGCCGGCGCTGCTGGTGCTCGACCTGATGTTGCCGCAACTTGAAGGAACGGAAGTCTGCAAGCGCCTCAAGGCCGACTCCAAGACCGCTCACATTCCGATTGTCATGCTCACAGCGAAGGCGGACGAAGTGGACCGCGTCCTCGGACTCGAACTCGGCGCGGACGACTACGTCACCAAGCCGTTCAGTCCGCGCGAGCTGGTGTTGCGCGTGAAAAAACTGCTGGAACGCGCCAAGGGCGGCGTCAAGACCGGTGAATTGCTGGCCAGCGGCGATTTGGTTGTGGACCTTGCCAGGCACGAGGCCGCCTGCAAAGGCAAGGTGTTGGAGCTTACCGCCACCGAGTTCACGCTGTTGGCGACGCTGCTCGAACGGCGCGGGCGCGTCCAGACCCGCGACCGTCTCCTGGCCGATGTCTGGGGCTATGAAGGCGACGTGGACACGCGCACCGTGGACACGCACGTTCGCCGGCTCCGGGAAAAACTCGGCAAGTTCGCCGACAAGATCGAGACCGTCCGTGGCGTGGGTTATCGTTTTGCCGAATGAGTTGGCCGCTTATTGGTTCAAGACGGCTCGCGCGTGGCGGGCGTAGTGGCCGTGCAGGTCTTGCGCATACTGACGAAGCGTCTTCTCACCGAGGCCGCCGCTGTCGCCACAGCGATACAACGCCCGCGCGACGTATAACTCGATCAATTGCTCGTTCCGCCGCGTGTTGTCGGTGCCGCTCGGCATGACTCGTTCGAGCGCAACGGCGATGTTGGTCTGCGCGTGCCCGGCGATGCCTTCCTTCTGGAGCAACGCGGCCAGCGGTTTCGCGGCGCGCTTGTCGCCCAGCGCCTCCAACGCCAGCGACACGGCGCGAAAATGCGAGAACTCATTCGTCACTGTCAGTTGGTTTGCCTTCTCAAGGATCGGCGCGAGAGCGCGTTTGTCCTTCGTCCGTCCCAGCGCGATGATCTGGCTGTCGAGCGGACTGACGCACATGCCGAATTGTCCCATCCCTCTGTAGTTCCAGCCCTTGTCCCACTCTTTCGTTTCCGCAACGGCTTTCGCCAATGTCTCCGCGCCGGTTGCGTCGCCCATCATGCCGAGGACGTGCGCGTACGTGACGCGGGTTTTCTCGTCACTGGCTTTTGCGTATTCGGCACGCAACATCGGTCGCGCCATCCCAAAGTGCGCCAGCACCACTTCCAGTCCCTTGAAATCCGTCGTGACCGCTTTGACCGCCTCCGCCACTTTCTCCCTCGGCAACGGGAAGTTGTCCGTCTCGGTGAGCACGCTCTCCGGCAAAATCTCCACTTTCACGAGATGACGCTGGAGCGCCTTGATGTCCAACTCGCGCGTCTTGATGCCTTTCGTCGAGATCATCGCCGCGGCCACGCCGGCGGCGTAGCCCTGGTTCTGGATGTCGGGCTGCATCCGGATCACGGGAATCGCGTCGCGATGGGCGCTCACACCCAGCCCCGTCACAATCACGCCGTCAATCCCCTTCGGCAACAGACAACGCCACGGCACCCGCACGTCAATGCTCGCCTTGTCCGGCGGTCGCAGCAGGAACATCTCGTGGACGATGTAGCCGTGCGAATCGAAATTACTCCGGGCAATCACCACGGTGTCCGGATGCGTCCGCCCCAGCATCATGTCCATCGGCGAAAGAAAAGCGTCGCCGACAATCTGCCGGCGTTCGCGGCTGTCCACGAGCTGGCCGAGGTCGTAGGCTTTCTGGAATTTCTCGCGGGCCGTCACGAGCGCGCGCCAGATGTCGAACACGTCGGTGTCATCCACAAACGTGTAATCGGTGTTGGTGTACCGCTGCGCCAGTTCGCGCGGGGGCAGGCCGGTGCCCTGGACCGCCATGTCGCCCGCGCCGGTGTAACGGCATTCCGCGCCGGCGCTGGCAGCAATGTCGGCGTTGCCCGTGGCGTCCACGACGGTCTTCGCGAGCACGACGCCGCGACCGTGCGGCGTGAGCACGACGACGCCCTTGACGCGCCCGTTCTCGACGAACGCGCCCGCGCCGAACGTGCCGTACCAGACGTCCACGCCGGCTTTGCGCAGTTCGCGGCGATACCATTCGCTCTTGTGTTCGGGGTCCCACGTGCGGTCCGTGTTGATCGGGCCGCCCAGTTCGATGACGCCCCTGTCAATCTCGCGCGTGAACCCGACCCGGTTGCCGTGGTAGTACGACGAGATGTAACCGGTCGTGCCGATGCCGCCGAGGCCGTGCAGGTATTCGAGCAACAACGTCCGCGCCCCGTGCCGTCCGGCGCCGATGCCGGCGGGCGCGCCGCCGGTGCCGCCGCCGACCACCACCACGTCATACTCGCCAAGCACGGGCAGCCCGCGCACTTCGGCAGGGACATCGCCGGCCTTTGCCCGGTAGTTGCCGTGATCGCTTGCGTCGCGCGTTTTGCCGGCGACGGGTTGTTTCGGTTTGGCTCCGGCGACCTTGACGCCGGAAAGTTTCGCCGTTTGTTTCGCGAGCACCGCGGCGGCCTCGCCGACGCGGGCGCCGACGGCCATCGTGTTGACGGGGCGCGTGAGCGCGGCAGCGGCTTCGCGCGGCACGTCGGCGCAACCGTTGAGGACGAAGATGCGCTCGGCATCGGCTGGTTGCAGACAGTCCAGCGGAAGCCTGTCGGCGCCGGGCCACGCGCCGGTGAAGGATTGTTTGGCGCGGAACGAATCGGGCGGAACCTGGAAAAGCGTTTCGGAACCGTCCACGGCTTCCTTCGTCCACGTCAGGTCGCGGGCGACTTGGTCGGCATCGGCGAACGCGCCGAAACTGCCGTCGCGCATCGTGAGCGCGAGTTCGTATTCGTGGATCGGGTATTCGTTGCCTTTGCGGTCGGTGACGGTCAGCGGTTGGGCGCGCGGCACAATGTCCTTGCCGGCGGGACCGCCGACGACGATGCGGCGGAACTTCTGCGTCACCGACGGGTAGTCACGGAATTTCGCGCCGGCGAGGCGGGCCACGGCGCCACGGTCGGTGGCGTCAATGATGACTTTCGCCGGAATGGCCTGTTGGCCGGAGCGGTTGGCGACGACAACGCCGGCGGGTTTGCCGTCGGCGTCGCGCAACAGCCCGGCGAGATAGCTGGTGTAGAGGAACGTGACGTTGGCCTTGATCAAGGTTTGTTCCAGCGTGCGCTTGACCTGCATCGGCGTCACGAGGCGGGGCGGCTCCGCGGTTTTCTCTGTGGTTGCGGCCGGCGCGTCGCTTTCGACGACGATTTCGCCGAGGAGGATGCGTTGACTTTCGGGCGTCTTGTGGACGGTGACCGTCAATCGCCGGGCCCTTGTCTGGAGCGGCGCGGAAAGGTGCACCACGCTGTCGCCTTGCGGCATTCCCGTCTGCTGGTTGGCCACGACAGCGGTTTGTTTGCCGTCGGTGACGGTGACTTTGGCGACTTCAAAATCGGCCGGGCGCTGAAAGGCGAGGACGATGACCCTGGCGATTTTCTGTTCCTTGCCGAGGTCGAGCGTGAACGTCACGTCGTCGCTGTACTCGACGCTTTGGCGGCCGACGTTTTGCCATTTGCCGTCGGTGAGCAGGCTGGGCGGCGTGGTGTCCTTGTGACGGGCGGCAGCGGCCACATTGGCGGCATACTGGAACGGCAGCCCCGGTCCGACCGGTCGGACAACAGGCATGGGTTTGAAGACTTCCCTGGCAAGATCGGTGGTCGGCGTCTCGCCCGGCTCAAGCCAGAGCCGGTAGGTCGCACAAATGTCCTCGCCGAGATACGGTCGCGGCGCGACGAGGAACACACTCGCGCCGTTTTTCGCCGCGGCCAGCGCGGCCTCGACGCCGCCCGACGCGCCGCCGACCACGACGACGTCCACTTGTTTGAGGACGGGAATTTTTCCCGCCGGTTCGATGGCTTCCTTGGCGAAGGCGCCGACAGCCAAACAGAGGACTAGGCATGCAGAAGCGTACCCGATTGTTGTTTTCATTATAATGCGTTGATTTTGTCGAGGCGTTGGTTGAGGTCGGCGAGCGGGAGTTTGCCGCTGCCTTCGATCGTGAGCCAGTCGGTGTAGCCGGCTTTGGCCAGTCCGGCACGGACGGCGGGCCAGTTGACACTGCCTTCGAGCGGGTCAGCCCAGGTGCCGTTGCCGCCGGGGTCGTCGTTGAGCTTGAAGTCCTTGACGTGACACTTGGCGATGAGCGGGCCGAGCGCGGCAATCCATTGCTCGGACGGCGCGTATTTGACGTGGTTGCCGATGTCGTAGTAGGCCTGAATCCAGCGGCTCTTGAAGCTGCGGACGAAGTTCGCGAAGATCGCGGGCTGAACCCAGAGGTTGTTCCAGACGTTCTCGTGGGCGATGACGACGCGGTGTTTCTCGGCGGCGGGAATCAGCTTCTCGAACGCGGCGCGCGAGGCGTCAATTGCTTCGTTGTGCGCCTTGATGTAGTCGGCGTAGTCGCCGGGGCCGACGCTCTTGATGCGGTTGGTCTTTTCGTCAAACTCGATCTTGAACTCGCGCGGCTTCGGCATCGGCATGCCGCCGATTTTGCACGGGACGACCAGCAGCGCGTCGGCGCCGTAAATCTGCGCGGTACGAAGCGCGGTCTCGACGGTGGCGATGTCCTCGGCGACAAATTTCGTGTCGTTGAACCGTGTCCATCCGCGCAGGACGCTGTGGATGCGCATCTTGAGGCTGTCGGCGACTTTGCGGGCCGCCTGTGCCTTTTCGGGTTCGACGTTCCACGTGTTGCACTCGATGCCGTCGAAGCCGGCTTCCTTGAGCGGCGCAAGCGTCTTCTCGTCGGGCAGACCGCGGATGAGCGCCTTCCGAAGTTTGGTTTTGGGTTTGCCGGCACTGACGGCGGTGCGCGCGGTGAGCGCGAGGGCGGCGCTGGCGGCGATGAATTGGCGGCGTGTGATCGTGTTCATCCGTTGAGTTTCCATCCGGGGCGGTATTGGTTGTCTTTGCTGATGTATTGGTCGGCTTCGGGACAGTTGGTGGCCTTGAGCTTGGCGGCGTCCCATTCGAGTTTCTTGCCGACGCGGTAGGCGACGAGGCTGAGAAGGTTGTGCTCGATCATCGCGCCGGAGTAGTCGAAGTTGCAGAGCGTCGGGCTGCCAGTCTTGCAGCCGGCAATCCATTCTTCGTGATGGCCCGGCGACGGCGGAATGAGGTCTTGCGGCTTCGGCGACTTGTAGTGCGTCATGTCGCCGGTGGTGGGCATGACCAGCCGATAGTTGTAGTCGGCGAGGAGGAATCCCTTGTCCCCTTTGAAGAGAAGTCCCTTGAAAAGTTCTTCGCGGTTGAAGATTTTCGAGGGCATGCCGGGTTTCTTGCCGGCATCGTACCAATACACCTTGACGGGGCCGCGCCAGTTGTTGGCGGGATGATCCCACTCGGCGGTGAGCCATTCGGGACAGGTGTCGGTGTTGACCGGTGTGCCTTCAGCTTTGCAGGTGGTCGGGAAACGGAGATCGTACGCCCAGTAGGCAAGGTCCATCATGTGGCTGCCCATGTCGCCGATCTGGCCGCTGCCGAAATCCCAGAACCGATTCCAAGCAAGACAGCCGCCGGTGACATACTCCTTGTTGTAGGCGTGCGACGGCATCGGGCCGCACCACAAATCCCAGTGCAGATACTCCGGTGCCGGGCCTTCATCGGGAAGATAGCTGCCGCCCTTCGGCGTGCGGCTGCACCAGACACGGACATCCTGCGGCGTGCCGATGGCGCCACTGCGGACCAACTCGACCACCCGGCGAAAATTGTCAGTCGCGTGCATCTGCGTGCCCATCTGCGTGGCAAGCTTGCCTTTGTTCTTCAGGTAGGTCTCGCGAACGAGCCGGGCTTCCTGGACAGAGTTGGCGAGCGGTTTTTCGCAATAGACGTGCATGCCGCGGTTCATTGCCCAGATGTTGATGAACGCGTGCGTGTGATCAGTGGTCGAACAGACAACGGCATCAATCTTGGGGTCTTTTTGGTCGAGGCATTTCCGCCAGTCCACGTAGGTCTTCGCATCCGGAAACTTTTTCGCGGCGGCGGCGAGTTTCTGCTCGTCCACGTCGCAGAGCGCGACGATGTTTTCGGTGGCGACGCCCTTGAGGTTGGAGTTGGCGCGGCCGGCGGCGCCGATCATGGCGATGTTGAGTTTGTTGTTGGGCGACGCGGCGCCACGGGCAAGGCCGAAGGGAAGAATGAGCAGACCTGCGCCTGTTCCGACGCCCGCTTTCAGGAAGTTGCGACGACTGACACGACGGTGAGCGATCATGGTGATATGACTCCTTTGGTTTTGTGGCAATGCTGCTTGGACGATACCCGGCGGTTTTTGTTCGCACAAGCTGATTTTTGTCGGCAAACCGCGCCGGCTCTGCTAACTAAACCGACAATGAAATCTGTTCTCACGTTTCCTCCATTGTCCACCGAAGGCGATTGGTGGACGGACCGAATCATTTGCGGCGACGCGAAAGCGATCCTGCAAGCGATGCCCGATGAGTGTGTGCATCTCGCCATCACCTCCCCGCCGTACAACGTCGGTCTCGACTACGACGCCCACCACGACAAGATGCCATACGAAGACTATCTCGCGTGGCTGATGCCGTTCTGGAAGGAACTGAAGCGCGTCCTCGTCCCCGGCGGACGATTCGCGCTCAACGTCACACCGACGAGCATCAAAGATTTCAAGCCGATCCACTACGACATGGCCGCTCAACTGCGCGGGCTGGGCCTCATCATGCGCACCGAGATTCTCTGGTACAAACAAACGATGCGTCGCCGCACCGCGTGGGGTTCGTTCCGTCGTCCCAGCAACCCGCACATCATTCCGAGTTGGGAATACGTTCTCATCTTCTCCAAAGACTCGTGGAGCTTGCCCGGCAACAAAGCCGACGCCGACATCACCAGCAAAGAGTTCATCAAGTTCTCCGACGGTTTCTGGCACATCCACCCGGAAACAATGGGGCGGCAACCGTTCCTGAAAAGCCTCTATCCGCCCCGGCGCGGCAAAGGCGCGCCGAAAGCCAAGGAAGGCCATCCCGCGCCGTTTCCGGAAGAACTGATCTACCGTCTCATCAAATTTTACAGCTACAAAGGCAACACCGTCCTCGACCCGTTCGGCGGCACCGGCACCGTGGCCGCTGTCGCCGCCCAAACCGGCCGTCACTTCGTCCACACGGATCTCTCCAAGAAGTATTGTGAGGTTGCGGCAGAGCGCGTCGCAGCGGAACTGAAACAGATGAAACTCGACCCCCTCGAACCCCCGCCGCCCGCTCGCCGGCAACGGGCGCGACGAATTCAGTAATCCTTTCGATTGCTCTTGGGTGTACCTGCGAAAGTCACTTTCGTTTGTAACATATGTTTCAAAATAGAATGACTTTCAGATCAGGCGGAGGAAGCGAGTTCTCGAAGGCGGCGCAGAAGGCGGGAGCGGAAGTTGCGATGTGTTTCCTCAACGTCAGGGCCTTGGTAGCGCGCGGGCCAAAGCTCGCGCGGCAACAGCGGGTCGAAACAAAAGGCGTATTGATAAGCGGTGCGTTCGATGCGGGCAAGTCGGGCGAGCGCCGTCAGGTCGCCAGCGCGAGCCAAGACGGGATGGCGAAGAACATCATGCTGGAGATAGGTGTCCTGCTGATGGGATATTTCCTTCCAATTCCATGCCGTGGCAACGACTTCAGCGTGGTCGCAAAGAAACAACCGGCCGGCTTCGAAGCCGCAAAAACATTCGGGGATGCCGTGGGCATCGAGCACATCATTGAGCAACGGCTCGACTTCGTGCGGCCATATCCAGACACTTCGCTGGAGCAAGCCGAGTTTGTGATCGCGCAGGGCGCGCCACAAGACAAGACGGTCTTTGCGGCGGATGACAGGCAGATCGAAACTGAACACGCGCCACTTGCCGTCCCACGGAAGGTTCCAGTGCGCGTTCGGATCGGCGACCCGAACGCGCTGTCGCCCGAGGTCGGTGATCGTGAAGGAGGCGTTTGCGCCGCGTCCGTGTTGTTCGATGAAGCCTTGGTCGCGCAGCCGTTCCAACAACTCCTCGACTCGTCGTCCGCTGGCGGTCTCCCGACAACCGGCCAGAATCAGGCCGCAATCACGGCGCGAGAATGTTTCCAAACCCCAGAAAAAGCATTCCAAGAGCAGTTCATATTGAATTCTCACAGGCGCATCTTCTACCAAAAGCGGCAGGGAGACACCAGAAGAAAAGACATTCTATTCTGTAACATATGTTTCAAAATAGAATGACTTTTGCATATCTGGCTCTCACGCGCAACTGGAGGGAAATGTACCTGCCTCGCCCGACTCTGAACGAGGTGGCGACACTTCATTCGTTCCTTTCACCGAAGAGACGCATCGGCGGGAATGATTCCTTGCCACACGTTTCTGTGAAGACCGGCGATCGTCAAACAGTCAAATCGCTTGTGAGCAGGTTGACATCCCTGCAAGGATGGCTGTATCCTGCTTTTGCCGCGGAACATCACATGGCCAAGCTTGTGTTCAATCCAGACGGTGCTGACGCCGAAGTCGTCGTGCTCGAAGTGGAGACGTTGACTGTCGGCAGCGCCGAAGAAAACGACGTTCGAGTGGACGCCGACACGATCGGACCGCATCAGGTTCGTTTCGAGCAGCGCAATGGGATGGTGACTGTTTTGGATATTGGCGATCAGAAGGGCTTGTCGGTGGACGGGCGGGCGGTGCAACGGTTCGTGCTCGGCCATCGGGCGGTGGTGCAAGTGGGCGGATTGACGATTCTGTTTCTGGAAGAACCGGCGGCGACGACGGCGCTGGCGCGCGTCGGCGACGGCGCGGGAACAGAGTTGAGCCGCCAAGAGCACTGTCCGCACTGTGGCGCGCCGCGCCTGGCATCGGAGCCGAACTGCAAACGGTGCGGACTGATTCAGCCGCGCAACGCTGACGCGGCGCCGCTCGCGCCGGCCGACCTGTACATGGCGCCCACACAATCACCGCAGGCGCGCGGGGCGGGAATTTTGCCGATGCTGAGTTTCTTTTTCGGGTTGTTTGGCCCGGTGGTGCTGGGGATCGGGTGGTTGTTGGGAATCATATTCGGTTTCATGAGCCTCTCGCTGATCCGTCAACGTGGCGGATTTGTGCGGGACCGCCGGTATGCGATGTGGGGGATCGGCCTGGGATTCTTGTGGGTTGCGGCAATGAGCGTTGGCGGGTTCTGGTACACGCAGTACCGGGAGGAACGCCAGGCGGCAACAAAGGCGCTGGCTGCAGTCAAACTCAACGAGGACCAGGCGGCGTTTTTGTTGAAGGAAATCGCCGTGGTCCAGGAATACCTGAAAGCCGTGCGCGCCCTCCCGCTGGAGGGCGGCGGCAGCGCTTATGCGTCGTTGGAACAATTGCGGACGCTGCCGAATCCGTTCGTGCCCAATGCGCAGTTTGTCGAACGATCAGAGGGGTATCTGTTCACGGTGAAAGCGCAGGGCGCGGATGGATTCCTTGCGACAGCGAGACCGGACAGTTATGGCGTCACGGGCCAGATGACCTTTTCGATAGATCAAACGGGCATCTTGCAGGGCGGCGACATCGGCGCTGTGGCGCCGTGGCATTCGCAGACCGTGTTGCGGCCGCTGGAGATGGGGCGCAGCGTTTACCTGGGGGCGCGGGAGCGAATCGCGCGCGAGTTGTTGGTGGAAGCGCGGCGTCAGGCGGAGGAGAAACAGTTTGACCGCAGCCAGTTCATCCTGCGCGAGTTGCAGAAGAAATACATGCTCACGGAGACGTTCAAGAATTTCGAGGGCGTGGCGCGCGGCGTGGAACAATTGATCGTCAATGCGCAGGCCGAGGCCGCCGTGGCGAAGGTGGAGCCGCTGTTGAAGGAAGGCAAGAAGGCCGAGGCGTTGGCGATGATGAAAAAGATCATCGGCACCTATCCGCGCGCCACGAACCTTGAGGATTTCAAGGCGCAAGCCGCGGCGTTGGAGGCCGAGTTTGCGGCAGCCCAAAACCAACTGGCCGATGCCCAGTGGTTGGAGGCAATCAGACTGGATCGCGAGGGACAATATGCCGAGGCGCTGGCGGCCTACCGCGCCTTTGCTTCGCAGTTCGCGAAAACCAGCGTCTATGCGGCCCGCAAAGTGACGCTGAACCGAAACCTCGCCCGCTTGGAGAACAAAGAGGCCATTGAGATGTTGACCGCGCTCACCCGATTGAACGTCCGTTCCAACGCCACCGAGGCCGCCAGGCTGGTTCGCGACCTGCAAGGCCCCTACGCAGCCACGGCAACCACGAAAGACAATCTGGCCATGATCCAGAACCTCGGCCAGTTGGCCCGCTCCTTCGTCCTCGCCGAGGAAGGCGCCGCGTTCCAGCAACAAACGAATTTTGTCGAGGCCGCTGACCGCTTCGACCAGGCGCTGGCCTTGAACCCGTCGCTGGCCACCGAGCTGGCCGTCCCGGCGGAGGAATGTTACCTGAAAGCCGGCGAAGTCTGCCTGCAAAGCAACAAACTGGTGGAGGCAGCCGCGTTCTTCGGAAAATTCCTCCAGTTGACGCCCAACCCGGAAAAGCTGGAGCGGGACAAACTGAAGGAACTGTACTTTGCGCTCGGCGAAGTCAATTATCTGAACCGCAATTACACCAATGCTGTCTCCTACCTGAAAAAGGGCGCGGAGTTTTTCGCCTTGGAACCGAAATACTACCGCATGTTCGCCCAGAGCCTGCTGCGGCTCAATCAATACGCCGAGGCAATGCCTGTGTACACGGCGCTGCTCAGCCTGACACCCAACGATCCGCAGGCCCGGTTCGAACGCGGCCTGTGCGGCTTGGGCATCAGCCAGAAACTTCAGAGCAATGTTGTCGCCATGACGGTGGTCAACACCAACATCGTCGTCGCCGCCGCCGAAGGTCGCGCCAGCACCGCCAGCACGGACTTGCTGGGACGCATGGCATCGGCATCGGCCACACCGGTCTATTCCTCCTCAAGCAAAGCGATACGCGGCCAGCAGGCTGCCATGCAGAGCAAACAGGTCGCCATGCAAGGCAGAGTGCTGGAGATGCTGCGTGACAAGCAGTTCGATGCCCGCATCTCCGACACGCTTGACCGGGTCAAGGCCTACACGCCACAGACGCCGGAAGCGATCATCATCCGCGAAAGCGTCCGCTTGATTAACGACATCCAAAGCATCAATGACGAGTTGAAAACGCTCGCCCGCGACGCGCGCAACGACGAAGCCCAGAACAAAGTCGAAACTGCCCGCAACCAATTGTTGTCCATCTTCACCACGCAACAGGATTACTTCGACAAACTCATCTCGGAGAAACTCGTGTTGAAGCGGAATATGCAGATCAACCTCGACCTCTGGCGCTCCACGCTGGACGCGGTTGCGCAGGATTTGAAGGTTGCCTCGACGCTGGAAGTGTATCGCGGCCCCGTTGCCGAGATGGACAATCAGCTCCAGAAGAAACTCACGCTGTTTGCCGAGGCCAACGACCTGCTCAAACCGTCTCTGGCCAGCGAAGTCAAGGCGATGGAGGAAGCGCGCGAGTTGATCCGTCTGGCCATTAACAAGTTCAAGGGCTGGACCATCGGCTGGGACATCAACGAACGCATCCAGCAATTCTTCTTCGCCGGCTACGCCGATGTGTCCGACAAACGCGCCGACGGCGACAAGAAATTGCGCGAAGCCGCCGCTGTGGTTATCCCCTTCGAAAAGAACATCACACCCTGAGGCCGTATCGGGAATGGCGCAACCTTGATCTACCTTGATCTACCAGCCGTTCCCATGAACACCAAACAACGGCGACTTCTTTCCTTTTGCGCATTCCTGCTCTCTCTGTTGGCTGCCGCAACGTCAACGGCATCCGAGGCAGATGCCATCCTGAAGGCAACGGGCATCCAGGGTGGATTGGTCGTCCACATCGGTTGCCAAGATGGCCGGCTTTCCACGGCACTCGCAGGAAAAGACAATCTGCTCGTTTACGGGTTGGACACGGACGAAGCCAATGTGACGGCTGCACGCAAATACGCCACTTCCCAAAACAAGAGCAAACAACTCGCCTTCGATCTTCTCCGCTCCGAAACGCTCCCGCTCATCCCCAACATAGCCAATCTCGTCATCGCAGATGACTTGGGAAAAGTCTCCACGGCGGAAGTCATGCGAATCCTCGCCCCCAACGGTGTCGCTTATCTGGGAAAGACGAAGGCGGTCAAGCCGTTTCCCAAAGAATACGATGACTGGACTCATTACCTGCACGGCCCCGACGGGCACGTGATGTCGAAAGACTTGGCCGTGGGACCGCCCTTTCACATCCAATGGGCCGGCGATCCGCAACACGCCAAAAGCCACGTCTATCCATCGTCGTTCAGTGTGATGGTCTCCGGCGGCGGACGACTGTTCTACATCGCCGACGAAAACATCAACGCGCTGCCGGTGAGTCTGCCGTGCCGGTGGGCGTTGTTCGCGCGGGACGCATTCAACGGCCTCATCCTGTGGAAACGACCGATTGCCTCGTGGCAGCCCTCCTACGTCAAAGACAGGAATTGTTCTCCCGTTGATCTGCACCGGCGACTCGTCGCGTCGGAGAACGTGTTGTTCTGCACGCTCAGCATCCACGGCCCGGTGTCGGCGCTCGATACTGTCACAGGCGCGACGCTCCGCACCTACCGCAACACCGGACCGGCGGAGGAAATCATTCACGACGCCGGTGTGTTGTTCGTGGTGGCCAACAACGCCGACCCGAAAGCGATTGACCGGCGGGCGATGGCCTACCGGCACACCGAGCCGCAGGCGAAGCGCATCCTCGCGTTCCGCGCCGACAACGTCGAGCCGTTGTGGACGAAGTCCGATGCGGACACCGACGGCTTGCTGCCGCAAACGCTCGCCTCGAAAAAAGGGCGATTGTTTTTCCAGAACACCAACAACCTCGTGTGTTTGAACGCGAACAATGGCACTGTGATTTGGAAAAGCCCAAGGCGAGCGGACTATCTGCGCCCCGGTTGGTCCTCGCCAAATCTCGTCGTGTTCGATGAGGTGGTCATCTCTGCCGACCGGCAAAGCGGTCCCGGCCAAAAAATTGGCAAGGATCAATTTGCCGCCGGCGGGTTCAGCACCGGCGACCTCGTGGCGTTCTCCGTGAAAACCGGCGAGCGACTCTGGTCGGCTCCGTGTGCTGAAGGTTGCCGCGCGCCGGCGGACGTTTTCTGCGTGGATGGACGCGTTTGGCATGGCGAGAACTTGGAACGAACCAAACAGGATTATCGTTCCGTTCGCGACCTGCTCACGGGCAAGTTGTTGTTGGAACGGCCACTGTCAGATGATTGGCCGTCGCGACACCACCATCGTTGTTATCAAGACAAGGCAACGCTCAATTACATCCTCGCTGGCCGGACCGGCATCGAGTTCATTGATTTCAAGACCGGCGAAATCACGCCGCACGATTGGGTCCGCGGAAGCTGCAAGTTTGGCATCATGCCCAGCTACGGCTTGATCTACGCGCCGCCGGACCAATGCGGCTGCTACATCGAGAGCCGCCTCACCGGGTTTCACGCGCTCGCGCCAAAACGAAAGCAGAAAGCAGAAAGCAGAAAGCAGAAAGACGAACGGCTGGAATGCGGCCCCGCCTACACTCACCACTCACCACTTACCACTCACAATCGCTCCGACTGGCCGACGTTTCGCGCGGACGCCGCCCGAAGCGGCTGCGTTGCGACCCCTGTTTCGACAAGCCTAAAACCGTCGTGGCGCGTGCCCATCGGTGGTCGTCTCACCCAGCCGGTGGTCGCCGGTGGAAAACTTTTTGTGGCGTCAATTGACCATCACACCCTGTTCATCCTTGACGCTGCCACCGGCGACGTGAAAGCGAAATTCATTGCCGGCGGACGGATTGATTCGCCGCCAACCATCGCCGGCGGTTTGGCTGTCTTCGGCTGCCGTGATGGCTGGATTTACGCATTGCGCGCTGCGGATGGCGAACTGGCGTGGCGGTTCCGGGCCGCGCCCGACGAAAGCAAGCTCGTGGCGCAAGGCCAAGTCGAGTCCGTCTGGCCGGTTCACGGCAGCGTGTTGATTCAGGACGGCTTTGTCTATGCGTGCGCGGGGCGAAACTCCTATCTCGACGGCGGTGTCCGGCTGGTGAAACTCGATCTGCTGACCGGCGAGTTGAAACTCGAAAAGAACTTCTACAGCCGCGATGCAAAGACCGGCAAAACCGTGGAGTTGTATCCGTCTTTCTTGGCGGGCACCAAGCACCGGCTCGAACGAACGGAAATGCCCGGCGTCCTTCCCGATGTTGTCTCCAGCGACGGCAACCGCCTCTGGATGCGTTCAGTGACATTCGACACCCAGTTGGAAATCCAGCGCGAATTCCCGGCGCACCTTTTCAGTTCGATGGGGTTCTTGGATGATTCGTGGTGGGAACTGTCCTACTGGATTTACGGCGAACATTTCTACAGCGGCCGCGCCGGCATTGACCATGCGAAAACCATCAGCCCGTCAGGTCGCCTCATGGTGTTCAGCGCATCCAAGACCTACGCCTATCAAGATGAGACCTTCCGCAAAACCGGCTTGGTGGCAATGGGCAAGCAATCCAAAACCGAACTCCGCAGCACCAGCAAGAAGAAAGGCGGAGGAGGAGGATTGGCCGCCGATTGGCGCACCGACGTGCCGCTTTATCCGCAAGGCATGGTCTTGGCCGGTGACACACTCTTTCTCGCTGGTCCGCCGCAGTTCGACGAAGCAAAAACGCGGGAGTGGATGAGCGCCAGCGCCACGGACGACTACGAACTTTCGCCAGTGCTGAAAGACGCATCCGACACCTTCGAGGGCCGGAAAGGCGGCGTGTTATGGGCGGTCAACATCGCTGACGGAAAACAAGTCGCTGAACAGAAGCTCGATTCCATCCCGGTGTTCGACGGCCTAATCGCTGCCAATGGCCGTCTTTATATGTCCTTGAAAGACGGTTCGGTTGCCTGCCTTGCGTCCCCATGAACAATTCGCAATCATCTTCCCGGTTGTTGTCGCTTGATGCCCTTCGCGGGTTCGATATGTTTTGGTTGCTGGGCGGCGGCGCAATCGTCAGGTTGCTGGCGAAGGACGCGACAGAAGGTTCCGCTCTCGGCCGGTTGGGGCAGCAGTTTACCCACGTCAAGTGGGACGGGTTTCAGTTTTATGATTTTATCTTTCCGCTGTTTCTCTTTCTGATTGGCGTGGCGGTGCCGCTTTCGATCAGCAAGCGACTGGCGCGCGGCGACAGCAAAGGCAAAGTGTTCCGTCATGCGTTGATCCGTTTCTGGTGGATGGTGTTCTGCGGCTGGTTGATTCACGGCAACTTGCTCTCATGGGACCCGCAGAAGATGCGCTTGTCGTACAGCGTGCTGATGATGCTCGGCTTCGGTTATCTCATCGCCGTGGCGCTGGTGCTCTGGACATCGTTGCGCACGCAGATCATCGTGACGGCGGCAATCCTCGTCGGTTACTGGGCCGCGCAAATGTTCGTCCCGGTGCCGGGCCACGTGGCCGGACAGTTCAAGGAGGGCTGCATCTTCAGCGATTGGGTGTATGACTACAGCATCGCGCTGCTCGGAAAACCGTGGAGCAGTCATTGGGGTCGCGGCTGGCCGGTGACGTTGTGGACGCACGGGGCAACCGCCATGCTGGGCGTGTTCGCGGCGTATGTGATCCAGTCGCCCCAAGCGACGTGCGACCGGCTTCTCCGGCTCGTGGTGCTCGGCGCGGGTTGTCTGCTTGCGGGCTGGCTATGGAGTTTTCATCTGCCCATCGTAAAAGTCCGCTGGAGCAGCAGCTACGTGCTCTGGTGCGCGGGATGGAGCTATTTGCTTGTGGCGGTATTCCACTGGGTCATTGACATCAAAGGCTGGCGGAAGTGGGCGGGGCTGTTCGTGGCCATCGGCAGCAACTCGATTCTCGCCTACCTGACAACGAGCCTCTTCATGGGAGCTTTCCGCGCGATTGCGACCACGTTGTTTGACGGCTGGAAACTTTGGATGAACGCCTACTGGCACGGCGTCTGGATGGCCGTGGCCACGTACGGGCTGGCCTGGCTGTTCTTCATCTACCTGCACCGCCGCAAACTTTACCTGCGGCTGTAATTGACATCGGGCGGCATTTTGGGTATCGGGATGGCGCAGAGAACACCTATGAAAACACAAACCTCGTCTGCAAATCAATTTTCTCTCAGCTTGCGATTGGCCGTCGTGGCGATTGCAGCACTGCTGATACCTTTACCGGCATGGACGGCAGACGCGCCCGCTGAAGCGTCAACGAAAAAACCCGATGTGGTTTATGTGCCGACGCCACAGTCGGTGGTGGACAAGATGCTGCAAATGGCCGGGGTGAAACGCGGCGATGTGGTCTATGATCTCGGCTGCGGCGACGGTCGCGCAGTCGTGACCGCCGCGAAAAAATATGGCGTGAAAGCCAAGGGCTTCGACATTGATCCAGAGCGCGTCGCGGAATCCATTGCGAACGTCCGCTCCAACAAAGTCGAGCATCTGGTCACCATCGAACAAAAGGATATTTTCACCCTCGACCTGCGCGAAGCCACAGTGGTGTTCCTCTACCTGTTGCCGGAATTGAATGTGCGCCTGATGCCCCAGCTCGCCAAACTCAAGCCCGGCTCGCGCATCGTCTCCCACGATTTCGACATGCGCGGCGCCAAACCGATCGAGGTCGTCAGAATGACCACCGAAAACGGACAGAACGACGATACCGACTACGACGGCGACCATACCATCTACAAATGGATCGTCCCGTGGGAAAAAGAACCTGACCCGGACGACGCCGAGAAAAAGCCGGCCGCCGGCAAGTAGCATTCCATGCTGTTTTTCATGGGCAGATTCTCTTTGGCATTCAAGAGAATGTTGTGGGGAACGCTGCTCTGTAGTTTGTATTCTGTTGCCTTTGCCGCGCCGCCCAACTTCATCTTCATCCTCACCGATGACCAAGGCTGGCCGATGATGTCGGAGCGGATGCACCCGGATCTGCCGGAGTCGGCGGTCAGTTATTTTCACACGCCTGCGATGAACCGTCTCGCGCGCGAAGGCATGCGTTTTACCAGCGGCTATTCGCCGGCGCCGTTGTGCACACCGACGCGACGCAGTATCCAAAATGGCATGACGCCCGCCCGCCAGCGCGGCACGGAGTTCAAGAGCCAGCAATGGGTGCCCGCTGACCATCTCACACTGCCGCGCGCGCTCAAGCAGGTCAATCCCGACTACGTCTGCGCCCACTTCGGCAAATGGGGCGAGGACATGATTTCAACACCCGAACAATGCGGTTACGACGCCAGCGACGGCGTGACCGGCAACGTGACCGGCGGCATGGGAACCAACAACCAAGACCGGTTCTCGTTTCTCCTGAAAGATGATCCCAAGCTGAGCTTCAGCTTGAGCCGGCGCGCCGTGGATTTCATGGCGCAACAGGTCAAGAACCGTCGCCCATTCTATGTGCAGGTCAGTTACTACGCGGTGCATCGGCAAATCCAAGCGTTGCCCGCAACGAACGAGAAGTACCTGCAAAAAGACAAACCGCCCCGGCGTTTCCCGCCCGTGTTCGCCGCGATGTTGGAGGACTTGAACACGGGCATGACGCAGTTGCTCTACGGGGTGAACCGCCTCGGCATTGCCGACCAAACTTACATCGTGTTCAGCGCCGACAACGGCGGAAACACATTCTATGCCGACACCGACGAATCGCTTCCCACGAACAATCATCCGTTGCGTTTGGGCAAACAATATCTTTACGAAGGCGGCATCCGTGTCCCCTTCATCGTGCGCGGCCCCGGCGTCAAGCCCGGCTCCGTCAGCCATGTCCCCGTCGCGCAATACGATTTGCTGCCCACTTTCTACGACCTAGCCGGCGGACGCGCAACGTTGCCGGCGGACGTGGATGGCGGCAGTTTCCGCGCCCTGCTCGAAAACGAAGGGCGCGGCGCGGTGAAACGCGCGCTTCCCGGCCTTGTCTTTCACCGGCCATTCTTCGGTCCGTTGTCGCATTCTGCGCTGCGTGTCGGCGAAATGAAACTCGTTGTGAACTGGAGGACCGGCGACAAGGAGTTGTTCGATCTCTCGAAGGACATCAGCGAAGCCAACAACCTCGCCACCACCATGCCGGGTAAAACGACCGAGATGTTCGACACGCTTTCGAACTACCTGAAATCCGTAAACGCCGAGTCCTACAGTGAGCGCCCACAACCGAAAGGGAAGGCAAAGAAGAAAGCGAAGAAATGATGCGCAAGATTCTCTTGAGCATCGGGCTTCTCGCCCTGTTCGCTGCCGAAGCCTCGCCGTCCCGGCAGTTCCGCCTCTGGGCCATCGGTGACGCGCATGTGGGCACGGACCTCCGGCGAAAACGCGAATCGCTCGCGGACGCCATCCGTCACTCCGAAAGCGCCTTCGAGTGGGACATCGCCATCAATGTCGGCGATTTCTCCGGTAACCAGGAACCACCCGACGACAACGAAGGCCGCGAAGTCGTCCGCCAGTACGCCGCCGCCACGAAACACCGGCGCGAGGATTTTTACGATCTCGCCGGCAATCACGATGCCACGCCGAAGCAGCGGTGGTTCCGCAAATGGCTCGACCCGACCGGCGAGAACACGCACTTTTCCGGCGTGGACCCGAAACGCCGCCGCTACCCGGTCACCGGCACGTGGGAACGCTACGAGTTTCGCGTCGGCAACGTGCTCTTCCTCGTGATGAGCGACCGCAACGATCTGCCGCCGCCCGTCGGACGCGGCCAACGCGGCGGCTATCCGTCGGGCGCGGTGACCGGCGAAATGTTTCGATGGTGGCGCGAGCGGGTCGAGGCGAATCGCGACTGCATCATCATCTCCGCGCACCATCACATGCTGCGCGAAACGACGGTCGGCTCCGGCGATTCCGAGGGCGGAACCTTGAATCCAGACGGCACCTACACCAGTCGCTACCACGGCTACCAAAAAGATGGCGGCAACCCCGAAGGCTCCTCTTATCTTTACTACGTGGACGACAAACCGAAAGCGATGGCGTTCGAAAATTATCTCGCGGCGCATCCCGGCGCGATTGACCTTTGGATTGGCGGCCATACGCACACCAATCCCGACGACAATCTCAACGGACGCACCCACATCGAAAGGAAGTGGGGCGCGACATTCATCAACTGCTGCGCGCTCACCCGTTTCCACGCCGCCAGTCGCTCTGTTCCAATGAGCCGGTTGCTGACCTTTACGGAAGGCAGCGACGAGGTGCGCGTGCAATGTTATCTGCACACCAACCGGCACGCCCCGCAAGGCTGGTATCCGAAAGCCGAACGCACCTTGCGCCTCGGAAAACCGTTTCGGATGATGTGAAAACGGCGCTCACTTCTTGCGGAAGCGCATGAAGTAGTTTTCCTTCAGAAAATCAGTCGCCGGCACGCGCTCGAACCCGGCGGCTTCGATCTCCTTCGCGACCTCCTCCTGACTGGCGCGGACGTGCTTGACGATCCAATCGGAGCTTTTCCCCGGCTCGCGCCGGTAATCCACCACCACCAACTCGCCGCCGGAACGCAAGGCTTGACGGATGGATGCCACCACGCTGCCCGGATACTCGAAGTGATGATAGGTGTCGCTGGTGAACGCCAGTTCAATCGAGTCCTTCGGCAATTCCACGGAGCGCTCGGTGCAGAGAACGGTCTCAATGTTCTTGAGGTTCGCCTCGGTCGCACGCTTCTTGATGAGCGCGACGAAATCCTTGGCGATGTCCACCGCATAGACCTTGCCCTTCGGTCCCACCGCATCGGCCATCAACATCGTGAACAGCCCCGTGCCCGCGCCAACGTCCGCCACGCGCTGCCCGCGCTTCAGGTGCAGCGCCTCCATGATCTTCTCGCGGTGATCGAACACCTCGCGACCGGGCTTCTCGAAGCGCGCCACCCACTTTTTCACATCAAGATCGGGTTTGAGGTATTCGGTATTGATGCCGGGGCGGACGCTTTTCTCCTCGGCCAAAGCCGCGCCAGCCAAGATGAAGAACAACAGAAGAAAACGTTTCATGGCGAGCGACTTTATCCGGGTTCGAGTTGCTTGTCGAGCCATCAGCAGGGTATATCTTCAGGCATGAAGCCCGCATCCGTTCTTCTCGTTTGGCTGATCTTTGTTCGATTATCGTTTGCCGGAACCGTCACTGGCCGGGTCTTCCTCGACGCCAACGGCAACGGCGCGTTCGACGCCGGCGAGAAAGGCGTCGAGGGCTGCGTGGTGAGCGATGAGCGGACGTTCGCACCGAGCGACAAGGAAGGACGCTACCAGCTCACGTTGCCCGCCGGACCGGCGGTCGTGTTCGTCGTCAACGCCCCCGGCACCTGGCCGGCGGCGCGGTGGTGGGCGCACGTCACCGAAAGCACAACGGTGGATTTTCCGTTGCGCACACAAGACCAGAGCGGGCCGCTTTATTTCGTGCACGGCACCGACCCGCACATTCAGACCAACGCGGTGCCGATGTTTCGCCGCTACGTCGAACACGTCAACGCCCTGCCGGCGCCGGTGAAGTTTGTCGTGCATACCGGCGACTTGGTGGTTGATTCGGCCATGACAACGATGGAGAGGGCGCGTGAATTGTTCAGCCTGTACGAAAACGAGAGCAAAGGGTTGAAGCCGCCGTTACGGAATATCATGGGGAATCATGACAACGCCGGCGTCACAAACCCGAAATTGAAAGGCGACGAGCCGGGTTTCGGCAAGGAGCTTTACCGGCAGCGGCTCGGCCCGGTGACGTATGCGTTTCGTTACGGGTCGTATCACTTCATCGCGCTCGACGGTACGATGATCAAGGATCGGACTCTCGTCTATGGACTGACCAAGGAATCCGCTGACTGGGCCATCGGCTATCTTGCCGGTGTCAAACACGACGAGCCGATCGTGTTGCTCATTCACGAGCCAATGTTCCCTGAAGTTGGCGGCGTCCGTCAACCGGACACGCCCACGCGCCCGCATGAACGACGACTGCAAGCCGCGTTGCGAGGCAAGAAACTGTTGATGACGCTGGCCGGGCATGTCCACGGTCGTAACGAGACGACTTGGGCTGGTGCGCCGCACATCCTTGGCGGGGCGATTTCGTACGCGTGGCACGGCATCACGCCGTATCCGCCCACGCCGCGCGCTTACGTGCTGTTCCGTCTGGAAGGCGACCGCGAGGAACACGTCTATCTCGACTGGGCCGAGGAACGTACGATTGACGTGGCGTCGCCGGCGTTCACTGACCTTGTGCGAGGCCGACAGAAAATCAGCGGGCTCGTTGCGGATTTCAACGGGGATGTCGGCGCCGTCGAGTGTGCGCTCGACGGGCAGACGATGCCGGCGAAGCTTTCGCGCCGGGGCAATCTGGCGACGGCGTTCGAAGCCGTGTTCGACACGTCGAAATTTGCCGACGGCGCGTATGACCTTCTCGTGACAGCACGCGCCGGCGAAAAGAAATCAGTCGAACGCCAGCCTCTTGTCGTTGTGAACGGAAAGCAGGCGGAATTTGCTGCTACAACTGGCGCGAAACTCATGTTTCGCGTTGACGGCAAACTTGCGACAGAGGCTCGAGTGTCGTGCAACAGCCATCCGCTGGTCGTCAATGGGACTTCCGGGGCGGAGATTCGTTGTGACGTGCCCGCCGACAAATTGCGTCAATTGAATGAGATTGTCATCTCGGCAGGTTCGCCCGTGATCAGGGGCGTGACGTTGGACTACGGCGGCAGACAGTTCCGCGACGTTCGATACGCGCCGTCGGCGCGACGGCCAGCGAATCGGCCAGTGGTTTCCTACATTGACCTGACATACGCGCCATGAACACAGAAAAAGGCTTGACGATAGGGAGGTTGGCTGACATTATTTTGAAATCAAAAGTATTCGGAGGTTCCCCCATGAACACAAACATTGACCGGCGTCAGTTCATCCAGACCAGCGCGCTCTTTCTCGGCGGCGCGGCCCTGCAACTCGCATCGGCAGTGCCTGCGCCGGGTGGCCGCATCAAGAAGGCCGTCGGCTGGGACATGATTGCCGAGCCGAAGCTTTCGGTGGAAGACAAGTTTCGGCTCGCGAAGGATGTTGGCTTTGAAGGCGTGGAGGTATCCCGTCGTGCCTCGAAGAAAGACGCTCTGGACGTGAAGGCGCTTGCCCAAGCCAGTGAGAAGGTGGGCATCGCCATCCACGGCTTCTCAAACGGCAGCAACCCGGACTTGGAAGCGGCCATTGACGATGCGGCGGTCTGCGGCGCGACCACGGTGTTGCACGTTGTCCGCGCCGATCCCAACACGTCGTTCATGGAGAACTACCGGCAAACACAGCAACTGATCAAGTCGGCGATTCCCCACGCCGAGAAGAAGCGTGTCAAGATTTTGATCGAGAACGTCTGGGCCACGTTCCTCATCGAGCCGTTGACGATGGCACGCTACATTGACGAGATCGGCAGCCCGTGGGTGAAGTCTTATTTCGACGTGGGCAACGTGATGCGCTGGGGTTGGCCGCAACATTGGATCGAGGTGCTCGGCAAGCGGATCGAGAAAATCCACATCAAGGAATACAGCCTGAAGATCGCGATGAAGGAAGGGATGTCCAAGGGCTTCGACGTGCCCATCGGCCAGGGCGACATAGACTGGAAACGCGTGCGGGAGGAGTTGAAGAAGATCGGGCTGCAAAGCTGGGCGACCGCCGAGGTGCGCGGCGGCGACCGCCAGCGACTGGCGGAAATCTCCGCGCAGATGGACGGCGTGCTTTATGCGTAGAACCTGCTTGTTAGTGGCGATAGCATGGATGTCGTGTGCCGCTGCCATCGCAGCCGAGCCGGTGCGGTTTGGTTGTCAGGCGCGGACGTTTGGCGAAGGCATCTACAAAGACGAAGCGGCGTTCCTCAATGTCCTCCGTCAAATCGGCGAAGTCGGCTTCGAGGGCATCGAAACCAACTGGAAGAACCTGGAGCGTTACTTCGACTGGCCCTCTGACTTTGCGAAGATCCTCAAGGACGCGCACCTGAAGCTCATCGGCGCGCACATGGGCGGCTTGCCGCAGCCAAAACTCTTCGCTGACGTTGAACGCACGGCGCAATTTGTGAAGAAGACGGGCGGTGACTGCATTGTGTTCAGCGGCTCGTATCCGAAGCCCCGGCCGCTTCCCGCCGACACGTGGTCGAAGATGGCGGAGTTCATGAACGAAGTCGGTCGCATCTGCGCGAAGCACGGCGTCCGTTGTCTCTACCACAATCACTGGGTCGAGTGCGAAGGCGATGGGATGGAGCAGTTGTGCAAGCTGACCGACCCGAAACTGGTCGGCTTCGCCTTCGACACCGGCCACGCCGTGCGTGCCGGCAAGGATCCCGCCGCGATCATCGGCATGCTGGGCAAACGGCTCGGTCTGATTCATTTTGCGGATGCCTCCGAGCAAGTTCAATCCGTCACCAAGCGTCCGCCGTTGGGCGAAGGCAGCCTGAAGATTCCCGCCGTCGTCGAAGCATTGCGCAAGACCAGCTTCAATCAGTGGATCGTTCTCGAAGAGGAAACCACTGGGACTCCCGGTCGCCCGCTGGCAGAAAAGGGCCTCGCGATCTTCCGCAAATCATTTCAACATCCCAAATAGGAACAAACCCATGAGTCATATTTCGCGCCGTCAATTCCTGGGTCTTACGCTCAGTGCGCCGTTCATCCTTCCCTCTGGCCTGCGCGCCGCGGCGCCGAACAGCAAGCTCAACCACGCTTGCATCGGCGTCACCCGCATGGGCGGCAACGACCTGAAGAGTTTCCAGAGCCACGAGCGTCTCCAGATCGTCGCGCTCTGCGACGTGGACACGCAGCATCTTGAAACAGCGGCCAAGCTCGTGCCGGGCGCGCGGCTCTACACCGACTGGCGCGAGATGTTCGAGAAGGAAGGCGACAAGATTGATTCAGTCAACGTCACCGTGCCCGACCACATGCACTTCCCGATTGCGTGGACCGCCATCCAGCGCGGCAAACATCTTTACTGCCAGAAACCGATGTGCCACGACCTCGACGAAGTGCGCAAACTGACCGTCGCGGCCAGCAAGAAGGGGATCGTCACTCAGCTCGGCACGCAATTTGTCTCCAGCATCCCGGAGCGAATGTGCGTGGAACTGCTTCGGCGCGGCGCCATCGGCAAGATCAAGCACGTTTATCTCTGTTCCAACCGTCCCGCGCCGAACCGCATCAAGGGACCGCGTCCTGCCACCGGCGAGGAACCGCCGGCGCACTTGAAGTGGGACCACTGGATCGGCAACGCGCCGATGCGCCCCTACGCGCCCAACATCTATCACCCCGCGGCGTGGCGCGGCTGGCAGGATTTCGGCACCAGTTGGTGCGCCGACATGGGCTGTCACATCCTCGACGCGACATGGCGCGGCCTCGGGCTGAAAGCGCCGACGAGCGTTG